>JBIOJM010000029.1:0-47882 GCA_044450785.1 Isosphaerales bacterium | reverse complement strand
TGTTCCGGCGGGTAGATCGACGCCAGCCCGTTGGCAAGGACGGCGATCGAGCGTCCCCCCGCCTTGATCGCGCCACGATGGGCCGCGGCGTCGATGCCGCGCGCCAGCCCCGAGACGACCGTGAAGCCCGTCCGGGCCAGGGCGCCGGCCAGCCGCTCCGCGATCCGGATGCCGTAGGGCGTACAGCGTCGCGAGCCGACGATGGCGATCGCGATCTGGTCCCTCGGCTCGAGCCGCCCCTTCAGGTAGAGGAGACCCGGCGGGTCCGGGATGTTCTGAAGCGAGGGGGGGTACTCCGGATCGTCTCGGGCGATCAACCGCGCGCCGCAGCGACGGCAGAGCGCCAGCTCGGCCAGGGCATCGCATTCCTGTCGGGCTCGCGCGATCTTCTCGGCGAGCTTTTGTCCCACGCCGCTCGTGGCCGTGAGCTCCGCCCGAGAAGCCGACAGGACACGGCCGGCGGAGCCGAACCGCTCGAGCAAGGCGCGGCTCGTCTGCGGCCCGACGCCCTTGACCATCGTCAGGTGAATCAAGTCGAGCAGACGTAGATCCAGGTCTGGTTCGGCCAAGCGTCGCTCCCGTGGTGAGATCGCTCGCAATGTCGCGCCTGCGGCACGTTTGTTCGATCAGAGGTCCTTGAGTACGGACCGGACGTCCTCCAACGTGGCCTCATCCGTCAATTCCACGACGCCGATGGATCGCGGCAGCACGAAGTGAAGCTTGCCGCGGCGGTTCTTCTTGTCGCGCGCGATCGCGTCCAGCAATCGGTCGGGATCGAGACCGGGCGCCGCGGTCGGCAGTCCCAGGCGTTCCAGCAGCCGGACCACGCGCAGGGTGACGTCGGCACCGATCCAGCCCAGGCGTTCCGCCAGCCGGCTCTCGGCGACCATGCCCACGGCAACGGCCTCGCCGTGCTGGTAGGGACCGCCGTAGCCGGCGACCGACTCGATCGCATGCCCGATCGTATGGCCGAAATTCAGAATGGCCCGGAGGCCGGACTCTTCGCGTTCATCCCGGGCGACCACACTGGCCTTCTTCCGGCAGCTCTCGGATACGACGGCCCGCAGTGCCCGATCGTCCCGGCTGAGCAGGTCGTCCGCGATCCGCTCCAGGGTTGCGAACAGCTCGGAGTCGAGGATGACCCCGTACTTGACCACCTCGGCCAGACCGCAGCGCAGCTCGCGGATGGGTAGAGTTCGGAGCGTTTCGGTATCGATCCAGACTCCAACCGGCTGATGGAAGGCGCCGATCGCGTTCTTGGCCTCCGGATGGTTGATGCCGACCTTGCCTCCGACCGAGCTGTCGACCTGGGCGAGGAGGGTCGTCGGAACCATGAGCAACGGGAGCCCGCGCGCGTAGGTGGCGGCGAGGAAGCCGGCCAGGTCGCCGATCACGCCGCCCCCCAGGGCGACGATCAGCGTGTGACGATCGGCCTTGCGGCTGACCAGCTCGTCGTAAAGCCGGGAGAGGTGGTCGAGCGACTTGGTTTTCTCGCCGGCGGGAAGGATCGTGATCGCCGGCTCGATGCCGGCGCCCGCGCACGCGGCCTGGTATGTAGCCGGCAGGGCGAGGTCCGCCAGATGCGAGTCGGTCACGATCAAGGCCGACCGGCACGCCGAGCCGGCCCAGGTCCGGTCGAGGGCCCCGCGCGCGAACGCCCCGAACAGGTCGGGTCGCCCCGTCACGACCACGATCTCGTACGAGCGTGGCCCGAGCGGCACCTGAACGCGCACCTCTGGATTTTCGATTTTCGATTTTGGATTTTCGATTGCGGACCTTCGCTTGGCAATCAATCTGTCGGCCACCGCATCCTGGCGATTGACCGATGGCCACTCCCAACTGACCACTGACCACTCAACACTCAACACTCAACACTCAACACGATCTTTCCGGTACTTTAACAAGCTCAGGCGTGGTCATGAAGGGAGCGGCCCGAGGAAACCTCCCGGCAGGAATCGAAAATCGAAAATCGACAGGGGCTTGGAGGGCTGTTAGATTGGATTGGGAGCGAGCAAAGGCGTCCCGCAGCGCGATTGCCGCTGTCCGAAATCGAAAATCGAAAATCCAAGTGTGGGCACCATGAACGATTTTCTGACCTGGTCGCCGATCAGTCTGGGCCGATGGTTCGGAACATCGGTCCGGGTGCACATCAGCTTGATCATTTTCTTGGTGTTCTGGATGGTGACCTCGGCCGTCTCGCTGGCGGCGAAGGGCGATCTGCCGCAGTTTCCGGCGGCGATCTGCTGGCTGGGCCTGCTGCTTGTCGCGCTGGCCGTCCACGAGCTGGCCCACGCCGCGACGGCGGTCTGGCTCGACTGCGACCAGGAGGACGTCCACCTCTGGCCGCTGGGTAGCCTGGTCGGTCCGTCGTTCATGCCGCGTTCGAGCGAGCACTTCCTGGTGGCGATGGCCGGGCCGATCGCCAGCGGCGCCATCTTTCTGGGATCGGCCCTCGGTGTGAGCCTGTACGCTGGCGCCCAGTTCGCCTGGAGTCCCTTCGGAAACGAGGGAGACGCCGGCGCGCCGAGACTCGCGGGCGGTCTTCTGGCCGCGCCGTTGTCGCCCGTCTGGGTTGTGGGCTGGTTCGGCTATCTCAATCTCGTTTTGATGCTGTCCAACCTGATCCCCGCGCTGCCTTTCGACGGCGGCCGGATGCTTCGAGCCTACCTGTCGAGCACGTCCGTCGTCTCATCACGCGAGAGCATCGCGGCCCCGTGGACGGCTCATGCATGCGCCTGGCTGCTGGGGTTGATCGGTCTGGTTCGGCTGGTGAGCGGGCGTTACGACGGCATCTGGCCCATCCTCCTGGGTCTGTTCATCGAGGGACTGGTGCGAATCGAGGCGCGCATGCTCGAGGACGGGGGCTATTTCGAGGACGGCGTCTTCGGTTACGATTTTTCCGAGGGCTATACCAGCCTCGAGAGCGGCGCGGCCAAGGTCCGCCCTTTTCGGGAGAGTGCTCTCAAGCGGTGGCGCCGCCGCCGGTCCGAGCTGCGCCGCCAGCGCCGCATCGTGCGCGAGGCCGCTGAGGAGCAGCGAATGGATGAAATCTTGCAAAAGCTTCACCGCGAAGGGCGGGATGCGCTCACCGGCGAAGAGCACCGGTTCCTCGTTCGCGTCAGCACACGCTATCGCAACCGGACGAAAAGTCGTGAGTGAGATTGACGGCCCGGTGGGAACGCGGATGATTAGGTAGATGGGTCGGTCTGATTCATCCTTCATCCTTCATCCTTCCCGGCGTGGCGATGGCGCAGCGATCCAACCATTATGAGGCGGCGTTCGAGGCATTCATCCGATCGATCCGGGTGCCATGCGTCGCGGTCGATGAAGCCAAGCGGGCGATCGTCGGCGATCTAGCGCTCAAGAACCCGGACTTCCTGCTCTATCCTCGTTTCGGGCCCAACCTGGTCGTCGAGGTGAAGGGCAAGCGGGCCAAGAACGCGCGCGGCCGCCGCGATTGGGAGAACTGGGTGACGACCGACGACCTTGACAGCCTGGAGCGCTGGCAGACGATGTTCGGGGTGGGTTTTCGCGCCGTCCTGGCTTTCGTGTACGCCGAGCCGATCCAGCCGTTCCCCTTGCCGGGTGACAACGGCGCGTACGAGTTCCGGGGCCTCGAGTATCGCTACTGGGCTGTTGGTCTCGACGATTACATCGCCCATCTCCGCTCGCGTGGTCCGGCATGGAAGGCCGTCGCCATGGCCCGGCGCGCGTTTCGCCGCCGCGTTCGCCCCTTACTCGAATGGCTTCCCATGAGTTATAATTGGTCGCGACGTCCGATCCCCGTCAAGGAGCGCCACAGATGACCGCCTCGTTCCGCCGATGGATGCGCCGAATCGCCCCGATACTACTGGTACTGGGGCTGACATTGAGTCCCATCGTGAGCCATCCGGCACGCGCGCAGGGCCCGAACGAAACGGCCCCTGCCGACGACGAAAACGCGGGCAAAGGGACAGGACGCGTGTGGGACGGCTATTTCGGGACCGGCATCCTGATGTTCCTGGCCCTTTTCATCGTTGGTAAATCGGCCCGCAGGTGACGGCGTCACCCTCCGTCCTCCGCCCGCCTCCTCGTTCGAGCGTCTCCATGGGCATCGACTGGGATACCCTGAGGGAAGCCGAGTTCCCGGTGGCAGGGCGGTGGGCCTACCTCGATCACGCCGCGGTTGCTCCCCTGCCCCGGCGTGCCGCCCAGGCGCTCCGTGCGTGGACGGACGAGCAAGAGCGCGACGGCGTTGTCGGCTGGCCGGCCAGGGAACAGAGGCTCGAGGCGATCCGCGATCAGGTCGCGCGGTTGATCAATGCGGACCGCGACGAGATCGCCTTCATCGGCAGCACGACTCACGGGATCGGCCTGATCGCCGAGGGCTACCCTTGGCGGCCGGGCGACAACGTCGTCACGGCCGCCGAGGAGTACCCGTCGAACATCTATCCGTGGATGAACCTGGCGAGCCGTGGAGTCGAGCTTCGCCTGGTCCCCACTCGAGACGGCAGGATCTGGCTCGAGGATCTGAGCGCGGTGTTCGACCAGCGGACGCGGGTGCTGGCGATCAGCCACGTCGAGTTTGCCAGTGGATTCCGCAACGACCTCGATGCGCTCGCCGAGCTCTGCCACGCGCGGGGAGTCGCGCTCTTCGTCGATGCAATTCAAGGGCTCGGCCCCTTCTGCATCGACGTGCGGCGGACGCCGCTCGACTTCCTCGCCGCCGACGGCCACAAGTGGCTGCTCGGGCCCGAGGGAGCGGGGTTATTGTATGTGCGCCGCGACTGGATCGACCGGCTCCGGCCGATCGGGGTCGGCTGGCACAGCGTCGTCGGCTCCTATAACTCGCCGCGCAACGATTTTCAGCTCAAGCCGAGCGCCGGGCGCTGGGAAGGCGGCTCGTTCAACATGCCGGGCTTGCTCTGTTTCGGCGCGAGCCTGGGGTTGTTCCTCGAGCTCGGTCGGGAGGTGGTCTCGCGCCGCATCCTCGACCGGGCGGAGGCCGTCCGCGAGCTCGGCTCTTCCGCCGGCTGGACGGTCGCCGGCTCGCCGCGCGAGCGGGACCGCTCGGCCATCGTGGTCCTCGAGCGCGCGGGGGTCGATCCCGACGCGGCGGCCCGTGAGCTCTGCCGGCAAGGGGTCGTCGTCGCGTGCCGGCGTGGGCGGCTCCGCGTCAGTCCGCATCTCTATAACAACCACGAGGACCTCGACCGGCTCCGGGACGGCCTTGCCGGTCTCGCCTCGTCTCGTCCTCAACCGATCGTCCCGCCATGAAACCACTCTCGACCAACCCTCGTCGAACGGCCGTTTTCACCGGTACGTTCGATCCGATCTCACTCGGCCATCTCGACGTGATCCGGCGCGGCCGGCTCCTCTTCGAGAACCTGGTCGTCGGCATCGGCGTCAACCCCAACAAGACGTCGCTCTTCAACCTGGAGGAGCGCATCGAGATGGCGCGGCGCGTCGTGCAATCCTTTCCCAACGTCTCGGTCGAATCGTTCGAGGGGCTGACGGTGCACTTCGTGCGGCGAATCGGCGCGCAGGTGATCCTCCGCGGCCTGCGCACCCTCTCCGACATGGAGTACGAGTTCGGGATGACGCTCACCAACCACCGGCTCGATCCGGCGGTCGAGACGGTTTTCCTGATGGCCGACGGCGAGTATTCGCACCTCTCGAGCACGCTGATCAAGCAAGTGGCGTACTACGGGGGGGCCGAGGCGCTCAAGTGCTTCGTCCCGGAGGAGCTGGTCCAGCCGATCCTGGCGAAGCTGTTGGGCTTGTCACCGCCAACCGCGCGGAATGAATAGGTCGCGCGACCACTGTCGCAGGCCGAGGCCGCGCGATCTCGCGAGCTCGTGCAGCGAGTTGACCGCCTTCCACGCGCCATCGAAGTTGGAATACGAGAGCCAGCCGCCGAACCGGTCGTCCTGCGTGCGAGAACGAGAGGCCGCCACGCGTGTCGTGATGATCATATGGTCGAAGATGTCGTTCAAAGCCGCGATGATCGCCGCGCGATCGTCCGGCGCGGCATCCCGATCGGCCGCCGGAGGGTCCGGCCAGCTTAAATTCAGGTTGCAGGAGAGAAATCGGTCCTCGTCGGGGGTTCGCTGGGTGAGCCAAAGATAGTCGGCGTCGTCCCAGAGGTACCGTACGCAGAGCAGCTCGACGCCGAGGATGCGGGATTCTAGCACGTCGTGGTCGTGGATGCCCGAATGGACGGATTCCGAGCTGCGTTCGGGTCGGCCCCGCGGGGCCTGTTGGTCTCGAGCCGTTGGTTCGTCGCGGGTGGCCCGGGCGATTCGCGCCGAGCTCAGCATCTCATAGGCCTGGACGAGGATGCGGAATGCCCATTCCTCACCGCCGGCATCCGGATGGTATTTCTTGGCCTTGTGCCGGTAGGCTTCGCGGATCTCCCCGAGCGTGGCGTGGGGAGTCAGACCGAGCACCTTGTGAGGATCGAGCTCGAAGCTGAAAAGCTGACTCATCCTTCATCCTTTAGTCGCACGCCCGTTGGAGAGCCTGCTCCTCAAGTAGGATGCGCGGGCCACGTTGCGCTCCTCGACTCCCAGCTCGGATCCTCGCAGTTTTTGGAGGAAGGCCGGTTGGGTTTGGATGAACAATTCGTTGACGGTGGCGATCGAGAGGTCGTCGATCAAGCCCAGGTTGATCCCCATCCGGACGCTCGAGAGCAAGAGCATGGTTTCCTCGCTCGAGATCGTCTGGGCGGTCTTGAGCACGCCGTAGGCACGGCTGACCTGGTCGTGGAGATGTTGTCTCCGCTGAGTCAACAGGTCCTGGCGGGCCGCCCGTTCGTACTGGAGGACCTGGGGGACGACGTCGGTCAGGATCTTGATCAGCTCGTTCTCGCTCTTGCCCAGCGTCTGCTGGTTGGAGATCTGGTAAAAGTCGCCGAAGGCCTGGCTTCCTTCGCCGTAGAGCCCTCGCACGGCGAGGTTGATCTTCTGGAGGGCGCGGAAGACCTTGTCGATCTGCTTGTTCTGCACCAGCCCGGGCAGATGAAGCATCACGCCGACGCGAATTCCCGTCCCGACGTTGGTCGGGCAGGCGGTCAGATAACCGAGCTGCGGACTGAACGCGTAGGCCAGTTGTTCCTCGAGCTGGTCGTCGAGCTGATTGACCGCGCCCCAGACTTCGGGGAGCCGAAATCCCGAGAACATGAACTGGACCCGAAGATGGTCCTCTTCGTTGACCATGATCGCGATGTTTTCGAGCGGGCTGATGGCGACGCCCCTGGGTCCTTCGCTGCTGGCCAGCTCGCGCGAGATGATCTGGCGCTCGACCAGGAAGAGCCGGTCGAGCGTGGACAGGCCGTTGACGTCGATGTAGGAAAGATCGAGCCGGGCGTGAGCGAGGGCCGAGCTGAAGTGGGCCTCGATCTCGGCTTTTTCGGTGCGGCTGGCGCGGTTGGAAAACGGGAAATCAGCGAGGTTTCGGGCCAGCCGGATCCGAGAGCACATCACGATGTCGCTCTCGGGCCCCGTCCCCCTCAGCCACTCGCCGGACGTTTTCGTCAGATCGTCAAGAGTCATGCGTGTGGATCCCTCTTGCGCAGCAGATCGCGCAGTCGCGCGGCTTCTTCGTACTCCTCACGGGCGATCGCCTTGCGCAGCAGGGTGCGCAGCCGGAGCCGGTCCATCGCTCCCTCATGCCGCCGGGCCATCTTGCCGACGTGCCGGGTGGTGCCGTGGTAGCGCTGCAACAGCGGCGTCAAGCCCTTCGAGAAGACCCAGTAGTCCTGAGGGCAGCCCAGCCGGCCCCCGGCCCGGAACTCCATGAACTTGATGCCGCAATCGGGGCAGGACATCTCGGCCAGCTCGCCGACAAGCTCGCCGACATTGGCCACGATCAAGCTCTGCACGACGGCATCGAGCGCGAGGTAGGGTGGTGATTCGGGCAAGGCCAAACCTGCCTTTCGGGCACACGACCGGCACAGATGAAGCTCCCGCGGCTGACCCTTGGCCGACTCGGTCAAATGAATCGTGGCTTCGTTCTTGCAGCGTTGACACATCATTGTCCTGTCCACCCGGTGGAGAGCGACCCAGGGCCCCAAGCGAGCTCGGCCGGTCGTGACATCGTCGTCATCGCCCCTGTTCCAGTTCGATGCCCTTGATCTTGTCGCGCAACCGTGCGGCTGTCTCGTAGTCCTCGGCGGCGACCGCCCGTTTGAGCTCGTTCCGCAACTGGATCAGCGTCGTCTGCTGCTGGGTGTTGCGCGGGGCCCGCCTCGGGACCTTGCCCGAGTGCCGGGTCTCACCGTGAATGTTCTCGAGCAGCGGCATCAGCTCGTCGCGGAAGACCTCATAATCATAGGGACAGCCCAGCCGGCCCGAGTTCCTGAATTCCAGGAACGCGATCTGGCAGACGGGACAGACCTGCTTATCCGCCGCCGACGGCTCGCGCAACGGACCGGCGCCGCTCACGATCAACTTCTTGGCGAGCTCACTGATGGGCGGCTCCGACGCATCATCCGGCGGGGCCAGGTGCAGCCGGGCGTGCTCGTCGCAGAAGTGGAACTCACGATGCTTCCCTTTCTCGACGATGTCGGTGATGTGGAACGTGGCCTGCTTGGGGCATTTATCGCATTTCATGGGGCGACTCCGTCAGTCCGCCTGGAACCGCGCCGACTGACTCCCGTTCCGTTTCCCTGATAGACGCTCGATCGGTCTCGCCGCACGGTGCGATGCCCCGGTTCACAATGGTGCGTAGGCTCATTCGTATTGTAATTGACCCTCCCGGGCTGTCAAGCAACCGCGAGCGGCCGGAGTCAGGCGATCGGCCCATGATTGACGGCTGATGGGTAACCGAGCGCACGATCTTGTAGCGGTCGGCGATCGCCGCCATCCGCGGCAACAGCTCGCTCACATGAATTCCGGGGACCTTGCTTTGGATTGGGTGCAGTTCTCCTCGCACATTGGCGGGAGCGCCGGGTTTCATGTCCCACGTATCGAGCTGCGACGGGCCGCCGTTCAGAAAAACGAGAATGCATCGTTTCGCGCGGCCGAAGGTCGCGTCGGCACGACCTGGGTCCGCAATCTGGTCGCGCCCGAAGGCCGGACGAGCGAGCCCAAGCGGGCCCAGAAAACCAAGCTGCAAGAGCCAGCGGCGGGAACGGCCCCGGGGCCGGCGGACTCGACGTGCTCATTTTTGAAATCCCCGGGACGCTCACGTCCGCGTGAGCTTCATGGCTGGATGAGCCGGTAGCCCGACGGCGCTCAAGAGCTCGCGGGATTCGAGACGCTCGAGCCGAAACGTTCGCTCTCGACGGGATTGCGTCCTGGCGTTGCTCATCAGGTCACCTCGCGGATCCCGGACCTCGGATGGGAGCTCTCGGATGCCACATCAGCGTATCGCATCGGAGTTGGAACCGGCAAGGGATGGGGCGCACGAGTCGAACGATCAACCATGACGCCGAGACGGCATGTCTGATTCATCCTTCATCCTTCATCCTTCATCCTTCATCCTTCCACTTGTCCCTCCCTTGCGGGGCTGTTAATGTTCATTGAATTGCCATTCGAAACGGTAAACCGGGCGGAATTCGCTGCCGATGAGTCGTTATCGTCCGTCCTTCGAAGACTTCACCCGCTTGGTGGGTTCCGCATCGTGCATTCCGGTCTACCGCCAGTTGACCGGTGACGGGCTGACTCCGGTCTCGGCCTTTCGCCGGATCGAGCGAGGTGCGCCCTCGTTCCTGTTCGAAAGCGTGATCGGGGGCGAGAAGGTCGGGCGGTTCAGCTTCTTGGGGACCGAGCCGTTCGTGAGGTTCGAGGCGCGCGGGTGGGAGGTCAGCATCACGGAATCAGGCGAGCCGGGGCAGGCTCGCCGGTTCACCTCGCGTGACCCGTTCCTCGATCTCGAGAAGCTGGTCAATCGCTATCGGGCCGTGCCGCTCTTGGGGTTGCCTCGGTTCGCGGGTGGCGCGGTCGGATATGCCTCGTACGATGCCGTGCGGTACACGGAAAACCTGCCCCATGTTCCTGCCGATGATCGGGGCCTGCCCGATCTCTCGTTCGCGTTTTATGACCGCATGGTCATCTTCGATCACATCCGCAAGACGGTGCTGGCCGTGGCTCAAGCGCATGTGGGGCCGAGTATCGAGCTAAAGACCGCCTACGAATCGGCCTGCGGCCGGATCGACGAGCTGGTCGAGCGGCTGGCCGCGCCCGGTCCCGATCTGGGGGTGAGCGATATCGACACCGACTCGCCGGTCACACTGCAGCCGCGATCGAACTTCACGCGTGCCCAGTACGAGGCCGTCGTCCGCCGATGTCAGGATTATATCAAGGCGGGCGACATCTTTCAGGTCGTTCCCAGCCAGCGGTTCGAGATCGAGACGAACGCCCAGCCGTTCGACATCTACCGGGTGCTGCGGGTGGTCAATCCCAGCCCGTTCCTTTTTTATTTGCCCTATGGTGATTTTTCCCTGATCGGCAGCTCACCCGAGATCCTGGTGCGAGTCGAGGATGGCGTGGTGACGATCCGGCCGCTGGCGGGAACGCGGCGGCGCGGTTGCGACGAGGCCGAGGACCGCGCCCTCGCCGAGGAGTTGCTGTCCGACCCCAAGGAGCGCGCCGAGCACATCATGCTGGTCGATCTGGGACGCAACGACGTCGGACGCGTCGCCGTTTACCGGACGGTGCAGCTCACCGACGTCATGAAGGTCGAGCGGTATTCGCACGTGATGCACATCACCTCGAACGTGACCGGCCGGCTCCGACCCGGTCAGACGGCCTTCGACGCCCTCCGCGCGGGTCTTCCCGCCGGGACGGTCTCCGGCGCGCCCAAGGTCCGGGCGATGCAGATCATCGACGAGTTCGAGCCCCAGAAGCGCGGGCCGTACGCCGGGGCTGTCGGCTACATCGATTTCACGGGTAACATGGATACGTGCATCGCGCTGCGGACCCTGGTCATCCAGGGGAAGACGGCTTACATCCAGGCAGGCGGCGGCGTTGTTTACGACAGCGATCCGGGCTCCGAGTTCCAGGAAACCGTCGATAAGGCGCGGGGACTCTTGAAAGCGATCGAGATCGCCGAATCCCAGCTTTTCCCGTTGGGGTAGCCGTCGATGACGTACGACCGAACGCTGATCCAGATTCGCGAGCGATCCTTCCTCGATCTGCTCGACCTGGCGGTGCTGGTCGTTCGAGATCGGCCCGTGAGCTTGGGCCTGGCGGCCCTGGCGGGGATCGCACCCTGGGCCGCCCTCAATATCTGGCTGCTCTCCGACCCCGGCTTTCCGCGCCTCTTCTGGCCGGCGCTGCTCGTTCTGGAGACGCCGTGGGCGACCGCGCCACTCACCTTGATCCTGGGTGATCTCATGTTCGGGGTGCAACTCAGGCCCGGCAAGGTGCTGAAGACCCTGCTCATCTCGCTGCCGTCGCTCGTGCTCACCCAGCTCGTGATGCGCGGCCTGCTCCTGCTGGTCGTGGTCGCCTATCCAGTGATGCCGTCCCAGTACGCGTTTCTGAGTGAAGTGATCTTGCTCGAACGGGAGGGCGTGTCCCGTTCGATCGTGCACGCGCGAGCGCTCAGCCGCGGTTTCGAGAGCGAGCTGTTCCTGCGCTGGATGGGGCAGATCTTCTTGGGTTCGATCTTCGCGCTCTGTTTCTGGATGAGCGCCGAGACCTTGAGTCGGGCGCTTGCCGGCGGCGAGCTGACGTGGTATCAGCCGGGGCTCGGCGACCTGGGCGGCCTGCTCTTTCAGGCGGCCGTCTGGATCGCCATCGCGTATTTCGGAGTGTTTCGATTCCTGTCCTACATCGACCGGCGGATCCGACTCGAGGGCTGGGAACTGGAGCTCCGGCTCAGGGCCGTCGGCCGCGCTAGCGAGGAGAAACTGCATTGACGCCTTTGCCCGCGATTGCCGTCGCGCTGCTTGGCCTCGGGATCGGAACCAGCGGACGAGCCGACGATCTCGCGCCGCGGCCCGGCCTGCGCCGCTCCCTGGCCGCCGGCGTCGTCGATCCCACCCACGGCGCGAAGAGCCCGGCCAAGGATGCACTCCGAGAAGGGAGTTATCCCTGGTACGATCCCGATACCGACCGCCCGATCTGGCGGCCGGGCCGGCCCTGGATCAAGTGGTTGGGCGATCATCTCGACAAGATGTTCGAGGCGATCGACAGGTTCCTGAGGCGGCTCAACTTCGGGGGAGGGAGGGAGCTGGGAATTGCCGGCGATTCGATCGGGACGGTCGTGCTCTTGGCCTCGATGGCCACATTTCTCGTCGTTCTCTGGGTCCTCTGGACCCGCGGAGGTAGGGCGGCGGCCGACCGTAGGGGAGCGGGAGCCACGCTGGGTTCCGTCGCGCGGTACGCCCAGCTTCCGGAGGGGATTCGGCCCGGTGGCGACGATCCCTGGGCGGAAGCAGTGCGGCGGCGGGCGGCGGGGGACTTCTCCGGTGCGGTCGTCTGCCTGTTCGCGCACCAGCTTCTCAGCCTGGCTCAACTGGGCCTGATCCGGCTCGGTCCCGGCCGGACAGGGCGACAATACGTTCACGGGGTGCGCGATCGAGAGCTCCTCGACTCGGTGGGCGAGACCCTCCTCCTGTTCGAGGAGGTCTACTACGGAAGGCGGAAGCCGGCAGTGGAGGCGTTCGAGGCGGTCTGGAGCCGGGCCCAGGCGTTCGAGGCGCGCCGCAGCCTCCTGGGAGCGTCGCGATGAGGTTTCGGTTTTTCTCCCGGCTCGCCGTCGCCGCGCTGGCGGCGGCCGGCAGTCTGGCCTCTTCGGGCTGTGCGCGGGGGCCCGACACCGAATACGGCTGGAGCCGGGGGACGAGTCTCAATGGGACGTCGGTCTTCGCCTCGATGCTAGGGCGCCGCGGCCACGAGCTGCAGACGGCGATCCGGCTCACCGGCGAGCTGGAGGGCTGGGCCCAGGGGATCGTTCGTTTCGCCCCCTACCCCGGCCCTCCCGCTCGCGACGAGGCGGCGTGGTATAGCGAGTGGCTCGCGGGCGATCCCAACCGCTGGCTCATCTACGTCGTGCGCGACTTCGATACCGAAGCCGAATACTGGAAGGAGGTGCGGGAGGGCATTTCCGAGACGGCGGAGCCGGATCGCCGCGCGGAGGCGCAGGAAAAGCGCACCGCCGCGGCCGACTGGGTCTCCCGGCTGCCCCCGAAGGCCGAGACCGGCGCCCTACCCGGGCCTTTGTTCGCGGTCGAAGCCGCGCTCGTCCCTCCTCGAGTGTGCACCAGGCTGAGTGGCCCCTGGGCCGAGGGGATCGTTGCGACGGCGGCCGCGCTCACGCTCCACGAGCCACTCCGGCCGGACCGCCAGGGGATCCTGCTGGAAGGGGATGGCAAGGCGTTCGTCCTGGAGAAGTCGTGGAGCGGCGCGGGACGGGCCCTCGTGATCGCCAACGGTTCATTCCTCCTGAACGAGGCGCTCGTGAAGGCGGCGCGCCGGCCCCTGGCCGAACGGGTGCTCGAGTGGCCCGCGAGCGCGGGCCAGCGGGTCGCGCTCGTCGAGGGGTCGTTCGTCCTGGCGGGCCAAGAGGGCGCGCCCAATCTCTGGGACCTGCTCAAGCGGCTGCCGGTCTTGCGCTGGATCGCGATCCAGCTCGGATTGGCCGGACTGCTCGCCGCACTGGCGCGCGCGCCTCGCCTGGGCCGGCCCCGGCCGGACCCGGTGTCGGGGGCCGATCGACCGGCGGCCCATGCCGAGGCACTGGGTGCCTTGCTCGCGCGGGCTGGAGCAGCCCGGGAGGCGCACGACTTGCTTGATCGCTATCGGCACTGGCGACACCCCCAGAATCCGCCGGGTGGTCCGTCAATCTGCCATTGACGGGTCAACATGACCGACGAGACAACGGCCACGACAAAACTCCAACGACGAGTAAGATTAGGAGGAAGATTACGACTAGGAAGAGGATGAAGAGCACGATCAAGATTAAGAGTAGGATCTCATGCACGCGCCTAAGGAATACCGGTTCGATCATGAGGGAACGCGGCGTATTAGAGCGGTTTACCGACGAGTCGCGCACAACGCCGCGGGATGTCGATTTTTACTAACCCGAAGCGTAAGCGAGGATTCTGCCAGCGGTCGCCTCGCTTACGCTTCGGGTTAGTATGGGCAGTCGGCTATCCGAGTGAAAACCGCTCTCAGTCCTGCTCTTTCTCGTGCTCTTGCTCTTAGTCCTCTTCCTAATCTTACTCTTCATCTTGCTCTTTCTCTGATGTGCGACCAGCTCGTCAACCCGTCAATCGCCGATTGACAGGCCCCTAGCAGGCAACAAGGTGGCCCCTGATGCATGAAAACGAGCTCGATTCGACCAGACCCGACCAGGCGGATCCGGATCCGGATCCGGATGGGATCCGCTTCATGACCGCGTCCGATCGTGACCACGATCCGGCCGCGGCCGGGGTCGTGAGCTGGGCCGAGCGTGTCTTCGGCGAGGTGAACAAGGTGTTCGTCGGACAGCGGCGGCTGGTCCGCGGCGTCTTGACGGCGCTCCTGGCCGAGGGCCACGTCCTGATCGAGAGCGTGCCGGGGCTGGGCAAGACGCTGCTCGTTCGCGTGCTCGGCCGCGTGCTGGGCTGCTCGTTCAATCGCATCCAGTTCACTCCCGACATGATGCCTTCCGACGTCACCGGCTCGCCGATCTACGACGAGCGTATCAATGACTTCCGATTCCGGCCCGGCCCGGTTTTCACTCAGATCCTCCTGGCCGATGAAATCAACCGGGCGCCGGCCAAGACCCACTCGGCCCTGCTCGAGACCATGCAGGAGAACCGGGTCACGATCGACGGCGTGAGCTACCCGATCGAGCCGCCGTTCCTGGTCATGGCCACCCAGAATCCGATCGAGTCGGAAGGCACCTACAACCTTCCCGAGGCCCAGCTCGACCGTTTTCTGTTCAAGCTGGTGGTCGAATACCCGAGCGCGGCCGAGGAGGCCGAAATCCTCAAGCTTCACACCCGGGGATACGGGCCCGACCGCGGCGTGGCCGATCGGCTGCTCGTGGTCACCAGCCCGGACGAGGTGCGCGAGATGCAGCGGCGGGCCGAAAACATCCTGGTTCACGACGACGTTCTGGGTTACATCGCGAACCTGGTGCGGAAGACCCGCCGGTGGCCGACGTTTTCCCTGGGCGCGTCGCCTCGCGCCGGCGTGGCGATCCTGCGGGGCGCGCGGGCCGTCGCGGCCCTGGAAGGGCGCGGCTACATCCTGCCTGACGACGTGCAGGACGTCGTTCTCCCCGCGCTGCGCCATCGCGTGATCTTGACGCCGGAGGCGGAGGTCGAGGGACGCTCTCCGGACGAATTGCTCACCGAGCTGATCCGATCGGTCGAGGTCCCCCTGCGATGACGATGATCTGGCCGGGCCGCGCGCTGGGGGTCGCCCTCTTGTTTCCGGCGCTTGCGTCCCTGGTATTGCTGGTCAATGAGTCGATCTTGCCCATCGTGCTGGCGATGGATGCCGCGGTCGCCGCTCTCGCGCTCTTCGACCTCTTCACGCTCTGGGGGGCCGGTCGAATGGGAGTCGAACGGCGGCTGGGCCAGGTCTGCTCGCTCGACGAGCCGACGGATGTCGAGCTGGTGCTCGAGAATCCGGGCCGCGCCACCCGGATGCTGCGGCTTCGCGACGACGTCCCCGACGAATTCTCGGCGGATCCCGCCACGTTCGAGGTTGCCGTTCCGGGCCGGCGCCAGGCGGTCCTCGCCTACCGATTCGTGCCCAAACGGCGGGGCACCTACGTCTTCGAACGGGTCGACGCCTTGGTCGCCAGCCGGCTGGGGTTCTGGCGCGGGCAGTGTCGCTGGCCGCTCCGGACCGAGGTGCGAGTTTATCCCGACATCCACCAGGTCGCGCGGTTCACGATGCTGGCGCGGCGCGACAAGCTGAGCACGATCGGCGTACGGCGGTCGCGCCGGCTCGGAGCGGACAACGAGTTCGAACGACTGCGCGACTACACCGAGGGGGACGACCCGCGCCATGTCGACTGGCGGGCCACCGCGCGGCGCCGCAAGCTGACCTGCCGCGCATTTCAGCTCAACCAGAGCCAGCGGATCATCTTCCTGATCGATTGCGGGCGGTTGATGGCCGGCGATACGGGCGATGGGCTCTCCCCGCTCGACCACGCTTTGAACGCGATGCTGCTCCTGGCCCATGTCGCCTTGATCAAGGGCGACCAGGCCGGCTTGCTGGCCTTCTCGGACCGGGTCCGTGCCTACGTCGCGCCCGCCGGCGGCCCGCGCCGGATCAACCGGCTCGTCCACAGCGTTCACAACGTCTTCCCCGAAATGGTCGAGTCACGCTACGATCGTGCTTTCATCGAGCTGGAACAACGATGCCGCAAGCGATCGCTGGTGGTCTTGATGACCAATCTTTTCGATGAGCTCTCGGCCCAGCTAGCCGGCGAGTATCTGCGCAACCTGACGGGGCGGCATCTGCCGCTGGCCGTCTTTCTCCGCGACCACGACCTCTTCGCCCTGGCGGACAAGGCTCCTCTTGACGGGCCCGGGCTCTATTCGGGCGCTGCCGCGGCGTCGCTCTTGAACTGGCGCGAGCGCGTGCTCGCCCGGCTGCGGCTCTCCGGTGTCCTGACACTCGACGTGTTCCCGGAGGAATTGACGACCGGGCTGGTCAATCGTTACCTCGAAATCAAGGCACGGCACCTTCTCTGACGCCGGGTCGTCCTCGAGCAATCCCCGCGCGCGGAGCTCCAGACGATGAACCCCTACCTGCCGCCCGACGAAGAAGACCTCGACAATCCATACGCACCCCCCCGCTCCACTTTCCTGCCGGCCCCCGCGCCGCCGCGGTTCGGCGGCATCCCCTTCACCGTGAGCGACGTCTTCAACTGGTCCTGGTCCTTCTTCAAGGAACGCACATGGTCTTGCATCTCCATCTTCTGGGGCATGGTGGGCGTGAATTACGCGTTCAATTTTGGCATGCAGATCCTGCTCAGAGGCTTGATCGCCGCCGTCAGGGAACCGGGGTTCTTCTTGTTCCTCAATGTCATCATCGTCCTGGTGAGCCTGGTCGTGCAAGTCTGGCTGGAAATCGGCCTGAACCGTGGCCTGCTCAAGATCGCCCGGCATGAGCCGGTGTCGTTCGACGTCATTTTCAGTGGTGGAAAGTCCCTCGGGGCGACCCTCCTTGCCGGGATCGTTGTGTCCATGATCATCGCCGCACCGGCCTTCATCCTCGGCATGGGGCTCGTCGCGCTTTTTCTGTCGATGCAGCGCATGGAGCCCTTGATCGCAGGGCTTCTCTTCGTGGTCGGCGGCGGCTTGGGTGTGGTCCTGCTCGTCTATCTGAATGCGCGGTTGATGCAGTTCTACTACCTGGTGATCGACCGGAACCTTGGCGTCCTCGAGTCAATAGAGTGGTCATGGCGGTTGACCAAGGATCGGGTTTCCACGATCATCCTGGTTTACCTGGTTCAGATATGCGTCTTCATGGCCGGCATCCTCGCATGCTGCGTGGGATTGATCTTCGCCTGGCCGCTCTTCGACCTGATCCGTGTCGTGACCTATCTCGCCTTGACCGAGCCCGCGAGGGCCGCCGGCACAACGCCCCCCGTGGCCTGGGAAGAGGAGCGCTGAGCTTGAGGCCGGTCTCACCGCGGCTCTTAGAGCGGCCCGGCGAGCTTTTCCAGAATGGAGACGACCCGCGGTTCTTGCCAGTCGGCGGCGCCGATTTCGCTGGCCGCGATCCGCCCGTCGGCCGCGATCACGAAGGTCGCCGGGATCCCTTCGGTGGAAAAGACCGGCGGGAGCTTGTCGGCCCGTAGAAAGGTCATGCTCCAGTTCCTGCCTTGGAGAAACCGGCGCACCACGTCCGACGACTCGTCGATCGAAACGCACACGAACTCGATGTTTTTGCCACGCAGGCGTGGCTCTAGGGCCAACTGGGCGATCGACGGCATCTCGCCCACGCACGGTCCGCACCAGGTTGCCCAGATGTTCAGAAACACCGGCTTCCCCTTGAACCTGGAGAAGGAAACCGGCCGGTCGTCGAGATCGAGGAGCGACCAATCGTAGGTGGCCGGCTGGCTCATGCCCGAGTTCTCGAGCACCGCGCGCTGGCGAGGACCGAAGAAGGCCAGGTAGAGGACCCAGAAGACGGCGAATCCGGCGGCCAGGTAGAGCCAGGTCCGATTCGATTTGGGGCGCCCTTCGACTATTTTCGCGGCTGCCTCCCCCTTGAGTCTTATGCGGCATATGGTCAAGACGCTGTGCCATGAGATTTCGACCATTTTCGCGGCGGCCCCCACCTTGAATCTTCGCTAGTGAACAACGCAGAACAACGCACTCTACAAGCTTGACGCTTCCTTACACGAGCCACCTGCCACGAGTGGCCTGTCAATCCGCGTTGACGGGTTGACGAGCGGCTCGCGCAGAAGAGAAAGAGTAAGATGAAGAGTAAGATTCGGAAGAGGACTAAGAGCAAGAGCATGAGAAAGAGCAGGACTCAATTCGCCGCGTTCTTGACTTCACCGATTCGCACCGTTCCTTCCAAGAGCACCGAGAGCCATGCAATGAAAGCGATCGTTTCTCGATAGACTTCCAGTTTCTCATGATCAAACCAGCATTCCTGATGCACGTGCATGGGATCTTACTCCTAATCTTGATCTTGCTCTTCATCGTCTTCTTACTCGTAATCTTCCTCCTAATCTTGCTCTTCTTCGGACATGTGTCGTGGTCGTTGTCTCGTCGGTCTTGTTTTCACGTCAATCGCAGATTGACGGACCGCTAGCCACCAACCGTGATTCCTCGATCAATCTTCGTCTCTTCCCCTCGTCTCGGCCACGGGGGCGAGCAGGTTGTCAACGGGAGCATAATCGTCGGTCAGGAAGATGTTGCGCGAGCGGATCTCGATGGCCTTCTCGTCCTCGGGCCCGTAGGGTTTGGGCTCCGTTCGGATCCCCTTTTTATAGAACTTGGGATCATCGTCGCGGATCCCCAGGTCGTCGAGATCCAGTTTCTGGTTGGAAGCGACGACCACGAAGGTCTCGCGGTCTCCCGTTCCCGGTACAGCGTCCGTCCCGAAGATGTACACGTGGGGGAAAGTGAGCCGGGCGGTCCTGGTCCAGGCACCGACAAATCCTCCGAAGCGATATTCGTCGGCCTTGACCTGCTTGCGGATGCTCTGCTGCCGGGCCTCGTCCAGGTTCGGGACCCGCTCTCCGCGGCGGAACTCGGCCCTGACCCGCTTGCGGATGCTCTTCCGCTCGACCTCGTCGACGACGTGCCCGTCCTTGATCTGCTTTTCGGCCTCGATCTCCGCCGCGACATCCTCGATTTGCTCCTTGGCCTTCTTTTCCACCGTTTCATCCGACGTGTAGGCGTCGATGATGTTGATCATGTAGAGGCCATTGGGCGTGAGCATCTTCTTGAGCTTTTCATTGAACTCGCGGGTGGTGAGATGCCAGGGGACCGAGAAATCGTTGAAGGCATCGCCGAAGACGATGTCGTACTTCTTGGTATCCTGGTGCAGCTCGACGAACTGGCGAGCATCGCCCCAGTAGGTCTGGATCGTGGTATCGCGCGGCAGCCCCGTGGCCATGAAATTAGCACGGGTCACCGAGGGGTCGATCTCGGCGACGTCGACCCCGGTCCCCGGATAGGCGTATTGCATGTGGCGCTGGAAGCAGTAGGCCCCGCCGCCCAGGAACAAAGTCTTCAGGCTCGATTCCAAGACGACCGGGAGCGACGAGCCCTCATACTCACCCGGTTCCTCGGATAGCTCCGGGGGGGCTTTCTTCTTGTCATCGGTTAAATCCTGGCCCGGGCCATTCTTCCCAACCTTCTCCTTCTGATCGTCTTTCGAGGCCTGGACGCTTCTGAGTCCGGCGGCCGGTTTGGGGGAGTCGCCCCTGGCTTTCCCGGGTTCCGGCGCGGACGCGAACGTCACCTTGCCGCTGGCCTTGGCGGCCCGATAAGCGACCAGAGCGTAAATGTGTTCATAATCATAATCCAACCGTTCCGGATGGCCGAGGAAGAAGTATCCGTGAATGAGGTTGTCGAGCACGAGCGTACGTTTCACCTGGCCGTCGAACTGGCGCTCATTTTCGATCTTGATGAAATAATAGTTGCTCTCGTCAATCCAGGCGAACTTGTCATCGAGCGAATCTGGGTTGCCCACTTCCTCGCGGATTCCCCATCGGTCGCCGATCTTCTGGAAGGAAGCGCCGTTGATGTACGGGAACTTCCACTTGGCGACGACGTCGGCGTATTGGGGCGGCGTGAACGCCAGTACGCAGAGCCCCAGGGGAATGCCGGCCCAGATCGCGTGCCAGACCGAGCCCAGCAGAGTGGCCCCGATGGCCAGGGTCGTCCCGAGGATCAGGATCACCCCCTTGGTGCCCAGGAAGTCGATCAGCACGAAGCCGGTCAAGAAGGTGCCGATGATGCTGCCGACCATGCCCCAGGCGTAGACCTGCCCGATCGCTGTTCCCGTTCGATGGTAGCGCCTCAAGCGGTCAACCGCCAGCTTGGCGACCACCGGGCTGACGGTACCCAGAGTGAGGGCGGGCAGGAGAAAGACGGCGGTGACGACGAACAGGATCCGAAACGGCCAGGTCAGCGTGACGCTAACGGGGCCGGGCAGCTTCGAGTTCCAGATCGCCTGGCCGATCAACGACTTGCCCTCGCCCCCCCAGACGCGGTCGGCCAGCCACTGGGGCTGAGTCTCCATGACGATGATGCTCAAGATGAGCATCGAGGCAGCCATGAAAAGCCAGCTCGCCTGCTTCTCGTTCTTGACGAAGTCGGCGATCTTTCCCCCGAGGAAGTTGCCGAAGCTCAAGCCGGCCAGCAACACGCCGATGATGCTGGTCCAGCCGTAGATGCTCGACCCCAGGTGCCGCTGGACCAGGCGGCCGGCGACCATCTCCAGGGCCATGAAGGCCAGGCTGGCGACAAAAGCGAGGACGGCCAGGTCGCCGAGGCGGGGGCGATCCTGATCTCCCGCGGGCTCGCCTGGCCTGGACTTGGCGGCGGCCGCGTCAATCGTGCGGCGGGCCCGGACGAGCGAGGCCATGCCGGCAACCGCCAGCACGCACGCCGCCGCGTTGCCGGCCAGGGCGAGGTAGTTGATCTGATACGAACCCAGGTCGACGGCGCCCAGCCCCATGCGGCTCACCAGCGGTGGGATTGAACCCAGGCCCAGCATAAGAGCGGTCAGCAGGCCGGCGGCCAAGCCGGCCTTGTCTCCGATCAAGGCCGCCGCCAGGAGCGCGAGGGCCGCGGCGACCACCAGCAGGATCGTCGACGACGGCGCCAGGTCCATCAGGACGAAACCGCACAGGTACGTACCCACGATCGAGCCGATCGCGCCCCAGAAATAGACGTCCCCGATCGCGCTGCCGGTCTTCTTCGCCTGTTCCACGGCCATCTTGGCGACGACCGGTCCGATCATACCCAGGACCGTCGCGGGGACGAGAAAGTCGAGTGTGACCACCAGCACCGTCCGCAGCTCCCAGTTGATGGTCTCGGGGCTGGGAATCAGGTGCCCGACGTAGGCGTTCATCCAGAGCGAAGAAAGCGTCAAGAAGGCAGAGAGGGCGAAGAGTGGACCGACGGCGCGCCGCGGCTCGACGCGGTCCGCCAGGCGACCCCCCAGCACGTTCCCCAGGCAGATGCCGCCCAGGATGATCCCGATCACGCTGGTCCAAACCGTCAACGACGCGCCGACGTGACGGGCGACCAGCCGGCTCGAAACCAGCTCCAGAATCATGATGCACATGCTACTGGTGAACGCCAGAGCGTAGGGCAACAACCGCGTGGCAACGCCTAACATGAAATGAACACCCCCATTTGGCGGACCCAGCTCGACATCGACCCAAAACCTTGGTGGAAAAACCGTTCGAAGAAAGCCGGCTACACCATATCCGACGTGAGTGTGTCCCGACAACGGGGCACACCGGAAGGATGAAGGATGAAGGATGAGTCGGAAGGGATCTGTCTGATTCATCCGTCATCCTTCATTCTCCTCCACTGACCATTGACCACTGACCATTGACCACTGACCATTGACCACTGACCACTGACCACTGACCACTGACCACTGACCGCTGAACACTGAACACTGAACACTGAACACTGACCATGATTCTCTGCGTCACCTTGAACCCCTGCCTCGATAAGACACTGACCGTCCCCGCCTGGCGGCCCGGCGACCTGGTGCGGGGCCGGGCTGTCCGGGAGGTGGTGGGCGGCAAGGGCAACAACGTCTCCCGGGCGCTGCTCCGGCTGGGGCGCAAGCCGCGCCCCGTCACGTTTCTGGGAGGGGCCACCGGCGTTCATTGTGAATCCTTGCTCCGGGCCGATGACCGCCTCGAGCCCCTCGTCGTGCGGACCGAGGCGCCCACCCGCGTCATCCTCACGGTCCGGACCGAGGCGAGCGCCGAGCAGACGGCTTTCTTCGATCCGGACCCGTCGATCACGGCGGCCGAGGCCGAGGCGCTCGCTCACCAGGTCGAGCACGCCCTCCAGTCGGACACAGTCGAGGCCCTCACCTTGTCCGGCTCGAGCCCCGCTCCGTCGACTCACGGCCTCTACAGCGATTTGATCGCACTTGCCCGCGCACGGGGAGTACCGGTCTTCCTCGACACCTATGGACCGGCGCTCGGCGCGATCTGGGGGTTCTGGCCGACCGCCGTCCAGCTCAACCGGCGGGAAGCGGCCGCGCATCTCAAGAAGCCGCACGCTTCCGACGACGACGTCGCCGGCATGCTCCGGGATTGGCACCGGCACGGAGTGGACTGCGTCGTCGTCACCGACGGGCCTTTGCCGGTGTCGATCCTGTTGCGAGGGCGACGGTATTGGGCCATCCCTCCGGCGATCGAGGCCGTCAACCCGATCGGCTCGGGCGACGCGCTGCTGGCGGGGCTGGTTGATGGCTGGCTGAGCGGGCTCGAGCCCGAGCCGCTCTTCCGCCATGCGATCGCCTGCGCGGTCGCCAACGCCCTGGTCTGGGACGCCTGCGCGATCGACCCGGGCGACGTTTCGCGCTGGCGGGAACAAGTCGTGATCGAGACTGAACCGCGCGGAACGTGCGACTGACCCGTCGAGTCGGCCGGAAAGTCAGCGTAGGATGTCACAAACGCACGCGAAACGGACATCTTGATGGAAGTGGGTCGTTGTTGTTCGGCTTCTGAGATCACCAAATGTCGGATGGCGCCTGGAGCGTTCCAGACCATCAACATTTGATACTCGATGGAACAGGATCTCCCCCATGCCGCCCGTCGTCGCATTCACTCTCACCGCGATTGTCTCGCTGCTCGCCCTGGTCTCGATCGCGCTGCTCGTCCGGGAAGCGGTCTCCCGCCTGAACGCCGGACCGGTCCGGTTCCGGCTTGCGATTGCGTCGTGGGCGGTCCCGTGGCGAGGTGCCGCAGCGTACGGGTGGGCCAGGATGTTTCTCTTCCTCGGTGTGATAAGCCTCTTCATAATGATCAATCAAAAGTTTTTCGCGCACTCTTTCATGCTGATGATCGCGCTTGTCCTCTGCGCGCTGTCGTTCAGATTGCCGAGGCGCGACGCGAAACGGTGGCTGGTGCTCGCCGCGGGGTTGCTCAGCCTGGTGGTCGGGGCGGTGGTCCTGGCAGTCGGGTTACGGGCAGTCCAGGCTGGCGATCGCTCGGCGTACCACTTGCCCGGTGCGCTCATGCTCGTCTGCTCGGTCATTCTGTTCGTGGTCGGTGCTGCGGTGATCCAGGACTCCATTTTGGGCACGCGGGTGCGCGAGCGCGGCATCGAGATGTTCTGCACGACCCAGCCGTGGTCGCGGGTCGTCGTGAAAGGCTGGCACGCATGCGAAGGCGGGTTCGCGCTCCATCTAGCCATCATCTCCCCGCGGCTTTTCGGCATACCGCTCGAAGACGAGAGCGAGATCATCATCCCTGTCTCCGCATCCCAGCGCCCCGCATTGGAAGTCTTTCTCACCGGACACGCCGCGACCGTCAGGTAATCGCGCGCAGGCGAGGATGTGTCAGGATTCCCCGAAGTGTCGTCGACCTGTGAAGGGCAAGGCGATGAACGAGCAAACGGATTTCAACCTTGACGGTCTGGATCTGGAGACGGCCAGGCGCATCGACGCAGTCTGCGCCTTTGCGTCTTTGCCCCGTAGGGGCCGTAACATATCAGCCCAGGGCAACGCCCTGGGAACAAACAAACGACACGAATCAGCGGAGCCCTGAAAGGGCGTAACACGGGCAGGCTCCCTGCCTCAATGGAAAATGAAGAGCGGTACCGCCGGGGTTGAACACCATGTTCGGCCCTTTCAGGGCACGGGTCATCACGTTTTTCCGATCCCAGGGCGTTGGCCTGGGCTGGCATGTCGTTGCCCCTGCGGGGCGAAATCAAGAAAGAGGCGAGTGGACCTATTGTAGCCCGCCTCCTTTGCCCTCGGCTGCCTTCTTCGTTGGCTTCGCGGCCTTTAATGCATCGATCAACTCCTGCGTGTCCTTCTTCGGTGGCTTCGCGGCATTCAATATGTCGATCAGCTCCCGCGTCTCCTTGATGAGGAGCTCGACCAGTTCTTGATTTCGCTTCGCCTCGTCTGACGGTGAAGCATTGCCCCCAAAGCCACCTCCATTGACTCGTCCCCCTTCATGAGGCTCTGCCATTTCCCTGACCTCTTCGCGGGTTTTTAGCAGCTCGATCAGCTCCTTCATCTCTTCCAGGGTGAGTTCGCCGCGCTCGGCTTTGTCGATCTTTTCGTTGACCGGGGAAGGTTCAGCCATGGACGGACCGAACGTACCTCGCGTGTCCTCGGACTCCGCCGAAGTGATGCAGAGGATCCCATCGTCCACGAAGTAAATCAGGTCGAGCTGTTTCAGAAGCAGTTGCAACGTTCGGCGCAGGGGAACGCCTTTGAGGTCCATGTTCCGCACCGTCGAGGTCATGGACTTCTCCGCTTCCTGCAGGCCGATCGGGTCGACGTAAATCGGAATGCCGTCAGCGTGCTCGGGAGACGCGGTCGCCTGCTTGATATACTTCAGGATGTCCTCGAGTGGCGTCTCATCGTGGAAAGACATGGTGATCTGGTCCTCGAGCTTGGCGAGGATGCGCCCGGAGCGAGGGTCCTTGCCTCGACCCTCTGCGGGGGCGGAGCCTGGCTCGGGTCGATGAGGCTTTCGCCGCACGTCGCCGGCTTGCGGGCCGGCCTCCTCATCGGGACTCGCGGGCTCCAGAGCTCGATTCGATTTGGCCTTCGCCAGCCACAGCTCGGCTTCCGATTCGAAGGATTTCACCTGGGCTAGTTGGAGCTCTGACGAGGAGGGGTTATGGTGCTGGAGCCGGGCGATGTCCCGGATCCGATCGAAGTGCGATCGGGCGGGCGCGCCCTGTTCGCGAGGCGAGGGGCCGGCGTTCTGTTCTTCGGCATCCTTCAACCGCCTGGAGGCCTGGTAGGCCCGCTCGAGCCCAGCGTTATTGTTGCGGTAGTCCTTGTAGGCGGTTGTCCATTCGACCCGCGCGGCCGTAAGGAGCTGAGCACGCAGGTCCGAGAGATTCGGGACTGCGGCGCCGGCCGCATTCGCCGGTTTCGCGGCGGCGGAAACGTCGGCGCGCGCGCGAGCGACCAGCGGATCATCCTGTTGGGGCTTGGAATCCTGCCGCGCCATCACCCCCGCCCCGGTCAAGGCGAGTCCGGAGACGAGCACGGCCGCGCCGGCCCACTTCAGCTTGGTGAGCATCATGGACGTCAATACTCCTTCCACAAGAGAGGCGATCGAGGTCGAGACGACTTGAGACGTGGCTTGACCCAGCGAAAGATTCAACGACGCCTTGACGGTGCGATCGAGCTCGAGCAGTTGCCACTCCGAAAGACCCGAAACGGTCTCACCCCGGAAAATGCGGTCAATGTCCGGCGTTGCCAGTCGGTGATGGCTCATCCGCGATCTCCTTCGCACGAATCGAATCTATCTATCATGTAAGTTCCGCCAGGTTTCGATACAACTTTTTTTGGAATTCTCGCCTCGGTTCGACGAACCATGCCCGGCTCGCATTGCCGCGCGGCTCGCAATCTGTTAGAAATCTGGCCGTTATGGCAGGATGAGGAGGGCGGGTGCATCGTCCCGCCGGACCGATCCTTCCGTCGACGAGGGCATGGAGGCAAGCGCGATCGATGGACTCGGAAGAGGGCGGCACCTGGTTCATGGGCGATCTGAGCGATCCTTGGGTCGTTGCGATCGCCGAGGCGATGCCCGCCTCGCTGGGCAGCATCCGCGTGGACTGTGCGGGCGAGTTACCCGCCCGCCCGTTCGGCCCGAGCCATTGTCCGCGCTTGATCGTGCTGCACCGGCACCGGCTCACCGCCGGCGACGCCGCCCGCCTGCGGGTATGGCGCGAACCCGCGTCCCCCGCCTCCCCGCCTGCTCTGATCCTCTGTGTCAGCCCGTACGTTCGTTTTGAGGAGTTGGAGCGATGGTCGGGACTTGCGAGCCTGGTGCTTTCGGAAGCAACGGCGCCGGACGTTCTTCCCAGGCATGTCGCTCGCCTACTCGAGGAACCGCGCAGCAGGCCGGCGCGCGGCGAGGGCCCCATCTTCCGCATCGAGGTGGCCTGCGCGAGTGACGACTTGTGCGGGGCGCTGGTCGAAGCGTGCACGCGGGCTGGCCATCCGGTCGAGCAAGTGGATGACCGCAACGTGGGTGAACTCTGGGCACCCCGGTATCCGTCGGCATCCCCTCCGGAGCGGGTGCTGACGATCTGGGAGGTGCCGGTCCTGGAGCCGCGCTGGCCCGAGCGGCTCGAGCGGCGCTCGCTCGCGACGGGCCCGGTGATCGCACTCGTCAGCTTCGCGGATCGGATGTTGGTCGCACGGGCAAAGGCCCTGGGAGCGGTCGCGTGCCTCGAGCTTCCCTGCAACGTCGACGATCTGCTCGACGTGATCGATCGCCACGCACGATCGATGTCAGAGGAGGCGTGGCCGGTGCCAGGCCGGCTCGAACCGCCTCATGTGCTGCCGCCGCGTCCTCGACGACGCAGCCGGACGCAAGAAACGCCCACGGGGACGCCGCCGTGGTCAGTTCCCCAACGACGCCCTACAATCAGGTAGGCAGCAGGCCGTAGACTCAGCACCCAATGGCTCAGCGTTTGAAACGATCCGTCCCAAGCTCACCGATCCGCGTGCTCAAGGACTTGACGCGGGAGATCCAGCGCGCGCCGGGATTCTCCGAAGTTGTGGCGGCGCTCAAGAATGGCAAGAGCGCGACCGTCGACGGCGCCTGGGGCTCGGCCGCCGCGCTGGCGGCCGCCGCACTCGGGCTGCATGCTCGGGCAACGCTCGTGATCCTGCTCGCCCACGTCGGCGATGTCGACGACTTTCGCGACGATGTGGCGACGTTCGCGGGGATTGTTCCGGAGGTTTTTCCGGCGTGGGAGAAGCCACCGCGCGAGCTGAACGCCGCCGATGAAGTGTTCGGCCGGCGGATGCGCGTGCTCAAGCGGCTTGCCGGCGCGAGCCCGCCCCGGCTGGTGGTCGCCCCGTTCCAGGCGACGCTTCAGCCGGTCCCGAAGCCCGAAGCGCTGGCCCGGATGTCGCGAACCTTGGCGGTGGGCGACATGGTTCCGGTCGAGGAACTGACGGCATGGCTATTCGACAGCGGGATGGCGCGGGCCGACGTCGTCGAGGTGCCCGGCGAGTTCAGCATCCGCGGTGGAATCCTCGACGTCTTTCCTCCGGACGCGTCCGACCCGGTCCGCATCGAGTTCTTCGGTGATGAAGTCGAGTCGATCCGGCCCTTCGACGTGGAATCGCAGCGCTCGCTCGACCGCTGGACCACGGTCACGTTGACGGCGGCGATCGGCTTCGAGGACGCGGACCCGGCCGGTTTCGGCCACCCCGTGGATTTTTTCCCGGAGGCGACTTGGGTCACCCTCCTCGAGCCCGCCGATCTCCGCGAGGAGGGGCGTCGTTATCTCGCACGCCTCGACGAAGTGCGCGGGCATTTCACCGTCGAGCAGAGCTTCGAGCGGCTGATCCGCTTCCCGTCAATCGCGGTTTCGACCCTGGCGGCCGACTCGCTCGAGACGACCTGCCACCTGCGGATCGAGACCATCGAGCGCTTCTCCGGCGAGCTGACCAAGGTCAAGGCCGAGCTCGACAGCGCGGCCGCGGGCGAGAGCGTCCTGATCGCCTGCCACAATGCGGCCGAGGTCGAGCGGCTGGGTGAAGTCTTTTCAGACACCGAGCTGGCGCGCTCGAGCCGGCTCCAGCTCACGGTTGGCCGGGTCCGCGCCGGATTCCACCTGATCGACGCCCGGACGCTGGTGATCGGCGACCACGAGCTGTTCGCGCGGGCCGAGGTGCGCCGGCCTGTCTCCGGCAGGCGCTACGAGAGCCGGGCAATCGACAGCTTCCTCGACTTGAATGAAGGCGACCTGGTCGTTCACGTCAACCATGGGATCGCGCGGTATTGCGGCCTGCACTTCGTGGACCAGTCGGCCGAGCATGCCGAGGAGACGCTGCTTCTGGAGTTTGCCGAGGGGACCAAGCTGTTCGTGCCCATCGCCAAGATCGACCTGGTGCAGAAATACGTCGGTGGCGGCAAGGGCGAGCCGGCCCTCTCCAAGATGGGTTCGTCGACCTGGGAGAAGCGGAAGAAGCGGGTGGCCGAGGCGGTCGTCGACCTGGCCCAGGAGCTGATCGACATCCAGGCGCAGCGCGCCAACCGGCCGGGATTCGCCTTTCCGGCCGAGGACACTCACTGGGTCGCCGAATTCGAGGCCGCGTTTCCCTACGAGGAGACGCCCGATCAGCTCAGGGCCATCGAGTCGGTCAAGCACGACATGGCCCAGGGCAAGCCGATGGACCGCCTGATCTGCGGCGACGTCGGCTACGGCAAGACCGAGGTCGCCCTGCGGGCCGCCTTCAAGGCGGTCGACGCCGGCAAGCAGGTCGCCGTGCTGGTCCCCACCACGATCCTGGCCGAACAGCACCATCGGAGCTTCTCGGCGCGCATGGCCGAGTTCCCGTTCGTGATCGAGGTCGTCAACCGGTTCCGCCCCAAGCCCGAGATCCGCGCAGTCTTGAAGCGAGCCGGCGAGGGGGGAGTCGACATCCTGATCGGCACGCATCGAATCCTGCAGAAAGACGTGGCGTTCAAGGACCTCGGCCTGGTGGTGATCGACGAGGAACAGCGGTTCGGCGTCGAGGACAAGGAGTGGTTGAAGACGCTACGGACGACGGTCGACGTCCTCACGCTCTCCGCCACGCCGATTCCGCGCACCTTGCACATGAGCCTGCTGGGTATCCGCGACATCTCGAACCTCGAGACGCCCCCGCCCGACCGCAAGGCGATCGAGACCAGGGTGACCCGGTTCGACCGCGAAATCGTCAAGCGGGCCATCCACCGTGAGCTGAACCGGGACGGTCAGGTCTATTTCGTCCATAACCGCGTGTACGACATCACGATCATCGCCGACCTGATCCAGTCGATCGTTCCCGAGGCGCGGATCGGGATCGGCCATGGTCAGATGCACGGGGAAGAGCTCGAGCGGACGATGCTGGCCTTCATCGACCGGCAATTCGACATCCTGGTCGCGACGACGATCATCGAGAGCGGCCTGGACATCCCCAACGTCAACACGATCTTCATCAACGAGGCCGACAAGTACGGTCTGGCCGATCTTCACCAGCTCCGCGGCCGTGTCGGCCGATACAAGCACCGCGCGTACGCATACCTGCTGCTGGAATCGGACAAATCAGTCACGCCCAACGCCGTCAAGCGGCTCAAGGCGATCGAGGAGTTCACCCAGCTCGGGGCGGGCTTCAAGATCGCGCTCCGCGACCTCGAGATTCGGGGGGCCGGCAACATCCTCGGCCCGGAGCAATCCGGCCACATCGAGAGCGTTGGCTACGAGCTCTACTGCTCGCTGCTGGAATCGGCGGCCCGGTCGCTGACCAACCAGCCCGAGAAGCCCTTCTTCGATTGCTCCGTCGAGCTATCGTGGCGCGCCTATCTCCCTCGCGACTACGTTCCCTCGCCCCGGATCAAGCTGGAGCTCTATCGCCGGCTGGCCCGGCTCCGCACGCTCAACCATCTGGCCGATTTCCGCCAGGAAATGATCGACCGGTTCGGTCCCCTGTCCCGCCCCGCCGAAAACCTCTTGATCGAAGCCGAGATCCGGATCCTGGCGGGCGTCTGGAAAATCGAGCGCATTCACGTCGAGCAAGGCCAGTACGTCGTCCTGAGTTACAGCGACCGTGCCCGGATCGAGGCCCTGGCCCGCCGTCATCCGGCCCTGGTCCGGATCGTCGACGCCAAGAAGTCATACGTCCCGCTGGGCGAAGATCCTGTCAGAACGCCCGAGATCGCCGAGCGGGTCCGGGCCTTGCTGCGCACGCAGTGACGGGATCGGCTCATGAGGCCGTCATGAGAATGGCGGTTGAGGACCGTGTGCCCACGGGTAGTCGGCTCGTGGACCTCCCACGCCCGGGCTCACCGGGAGGAGTTTTTCTGATAACGGCCAGACGGGCCGTGGGCTACGCCACAGCACAGGTGACAGTGATGACAGTAGCTTTCGCCCCAACGTATCTTTCGTTCTGTGGCGAACTCGCGGAGGATGGCTGCGTACTCGGCCCGAATGAGTGCGAAGTACCGATGGGCCAGCCTCGTCCCCTGGCTCGCCGTCATGGCCGACCCGCCAATTCCTTGAGCGCATTTGCGGCGGAATTCAGTGAACGATTTCTACGACCGTTTGGCAGGTCTCTATCACCTGATCTTTCCGGACTGGGATGACAGCATCGAGCGCCAGGCCGGACAGCTTGCCGCCATCATTGATGGGCGTTGGGGCGCCGGCAACCGGTCGATCCTCGACGTCTCCTGCGGAATCGGCACGCAGGCGATCGGCCTGGCGAAGCGCGGCTTCGTCGTCACGGCCTCGGACCTCTCCTCCGGGGCGATCGCCAGGGCCAGGACCGAGGCGCAGCGCCGGGCCGTCGAAATCGATTTCTCGGTCTGCGACATGAGAGCGGCCCACGCTCACCACCGGAGGGAGTTCGACGTCGTGATCTCCGCCGATAATTCGATTACCCACCTCCTGAACAACGATGACCTGCTGCTTGCCTTGCGGCAGATGCATGACTGCACCCGGCCCGGTGGAGGCTGCCTGTTGACGGTTCGCGATTACGACCGGGAGGAGCGCGGGACCGGGCTGATCAAGCCGTATGGCGTGAGGGATGAGGGTGGGAAGCGGTACGTCATCTTCCAGGTCTGGGACTTCGTGGGCCAGGTCTACGACATGGCGATGTACTTCGTGGTCGATGACCGGATTTCCGACCAGCTTGTAACCCATGTCATGCGGACGCGGTACAATGCGGTCGGTACCGGCCAGCTTCTGGCGTTGATGCGTCAGGCGGGTTTTACATCGGCCGAGCGCGTCGACGGGGAATTCTACCAACCCGTCTTGGTGGGAAATCGAGCCGTGTGAACAGCTCGCGCGGACCCCCAACGATCAGGTGACTTCGAATATCGAGGAAACACCAATGGACACAAAGGAAAGGCTCGACTCGAACGCGCCAGGCAGAGGTCCCTCGGCCTCAGACCCGGCTCCGGTCACCTCTCCCGACCCGGCAGCCAAGCCGGTGCCCCGGACCAAGTCCCGCGGAATCATGCACCGGCTTCTAGCCCGCTGGTGGCAAATCCTGTTGCTCTGGGTGATTGTGTTCCTTCCCTTGGCTTTCTTGATCACGCTGCTCATCCAGCCGACGTACGAGGCATTCAGCATTCTGCGAGTCGAGCCGTTTCCGCCCAAACTCTTCGACCCGATTCGACAGGACTTCCCCGATCCCAGGTTCATCAAACCTTACCTCCAGACCCAGGTCAACCTGATCACCAGCGACCGAGTGCTCACCCAGGCCATTGCCAACCCCTTGGTCGTCAAACTCCCCGTGATCACGGAATCTAAAGATCCGAGGGCCGACCTCCGCAAGAGATTGAGCGTCGAGATCATCGATAACGCTTACCTGATCCGCGTTGCGCTGGAATTGGCAGACGGGAACCACGCAGCCACGATCGTCGACGCCGTGGTCCAGTCCTACTTGATATATAACACCGAATACGAACGCAGTGCCAACTCGACACTCAAGGCAAGCCTGACTGCCCAGCTCCAGATACTTGAGAACGAGATCAAGAAAAAGACTGGCGAGCTAGCGGCGTTGTACAAGAAAGGCACCGTCGAGGTCGCCACGCCCTCGCTCACCCCCAGTGTTCCGAAGAACAACGGCGATACGACCCAGCCGACGTTCAGCGCCGTTACGGAAGAGCAGGTCCAAAGGCTGGTCGACGAGGTGGTCAGGACCGACCTTGCACTGATCGAGGCCCAGGCGATCCTTGATGTAAGGCAAGCCGCGAACCGGGCAACTGAGGAAGAAAACGCGCAACGATCGCACGAAGCCGAGACGAAGCTCGATGATCGCATCCGGGAGGAATTTCAGAGAGATCCCGCCGTCGTCGCCCTCATCGCGGAGCTTGTCGATACGAAGGAGCAACTGGATCGTGCCAAGCCGGGGGCGCCGCTGGACAACGACCCGGCGCGGCGCGCGGCCCAGAAGCAATTCAAGAAGCTGATGCAGCAATATGCGGAACTCTGGAGTCACAGGTACGACGAGCTTCGGGCGCGACTGAAGGTCGCGGTCGGCACCTTGCAGTCAGACGAGGCCATCAACGAGCTGAAGATCCGACTCGCGGCGCTGCACAAGAAGAAGGAAGAGCAGGCCAAACTCTTCTCGAAATTGAAAATCGAAAAGAAAGCGGTCAACAACGACACCTTCGAGGCCACCTTCCTGAATCAAGAGGTCAACGGCCTGCTGCGGAGCATGGAAAAGGTCAAGGCAAACCTCCAGCAGTTGGAGTTCGAGGCCAGCCAGGAGCCGTACCGCGTCCTCCTGGTCGACCCCGCCTCGGTTCCGAAAACCCCCACTAACAACAATCGGCTCAAGTACATGGCGGCCGTGCCGTCGATTGTCTTTTTCTTGATTCTCGGTCTGTTTCTGGTGCGGGAGATCGTGGCCGGGCGAGAAGCCGCTCCGGACCCCGCTCGACAACTTGCCTGAAGGCCGGATCTGGTCGAATCCAGGCCAACGGTTCCCCTTACCATTCCAGGCCCACGACTCACGCTGACATCACGAGAAGGATGACCATGGCGCTTCGCTTACCGGATCCCCGAGCGGCTCTCGTCATCGTGGGCGGAACGGCCATCTTCCTCGCAATTCCTGCTTGGGCCTGGGGGAGCTGGAGCGAATTCGTCGACCACCCTGCCCGTCTCGGGGCATGTCTCCTGGCGGTCATGGCCGGGGTCGCCGCGTTGTTCTCCGGCGCCAACCTCGGCGGCCTGGTGAAAAAGGACGCCCGGACGCCACTGGTCATCGCGATGGTGATGAGCGTCGGCCTGGTGCAAGCCTGGCTCCCGGCTTATGCCGACCGCCATGACCTCGCGACGCTCGACGGAGACACCACGCGTTACGCCGGGCTGGCTCTCCTGCTGGCCGGTTTGGTGCTGCGCGTCGGCCCGATGTTCGCCCTGGGCAGTCGCTTCAAGCCGCCGTGGATGGTTCAGGACGAACACCGGCTCGTCACCACGGGCTTCTACAGCTTCATCCGCCATCCCAGCTACCTCGGGGTGTTCCTGGGCATGGCGGGCTGGTTTCTGGTCTTCCGCTGTGGGGCCGGCTTTTTTCTGGCCTTGCTCTTGGTCCCGGCGTCGATCCCGTCGATCCGCAAGGAGGAGTCGATGCTCCTGGCGGAATTCGGCGAAGAGTACGCCGCCTACAAGAAACGCACCTGGCGACTCTTGCCGTTCATCTGCTGATCTGACGAAAAAGTTGTGAGGAAAACTCGCCCGGAGGCACTGTATGATCGGTGAGCGTTAAGCGACCGGCAGATCGGGCCGAGTGATTGTGGGACGGATTGGCAATCCGTCCTACGGTGAATTTGCATCCGCCGGTCGCCATAACAAGACGAGCCGCGATCATCCGGACGAGTTATCTCGATGGCGACGCGACCAGGGCAAGACCACTTGCGGTCACTCGAAACGCTATATAGCGCCGGGGCCCTTGGCACGAAGACCGATGGAGAGCTCTTGGAATGCTTCAGGACCGACCGAGGCCCCGCCGGTCAAGAGGCGTTCCGGATCCTCGTCGAGCGCTATGGACCGATGGTCCTGGGTCTGTGCCGTAGCCGGGTGAGGGACTCCCACGAAGCGGAGGATGCGTTTCAGGCCACGTTCCTGGTCCTGGTCCGCAGGGCCGATTCCATTCGACGCCGCGATACGATCGGACCATGGCTGCATGGAGTGGCCACTCGCGTCGCCCGCCGGGCGTTCAACCGGACGATTCGCCGGCGGAAGCGCGAGCTCTCCGGCGTCGCGGACCTCGCCTGCCGGGACTCTTCGTCGCCGGACGGGCCAGCTTGCGAACAGGTGATCCAGGATGAGATTGCGAGGCTTCCTGAATCGTTCCGCGCCCCGTTGGTCCTCTGCTGCTTGCTCGGCCTGAGCTACGACCTGGCGGCGCGCCAGCTTGGCCTCTCCGAGCCGGCACTCAGGGGCCGGCTCCATCGTGCTCGCAAACAGCTCGCGGCGCGGTTACGTGCCCGAGGGATTGCGTCTTCCGTGATCGGCCCGGCGATCGAGCCCTTCCGGGTCGCGCTGCCCGCCTTGCCTTCGTCTCTGGTCGATTCGACCGTTCGGTTTTCGATGCGGTGGTGGGTGCTGAACGGCTTGCTCGACGGAGCAACGGCCATTCCCGTCACCATCACCGCGCTTTCTGAAGGAGCGATCAAATCCATGATTTTCCAGGCGTACAAGCTGCCCGCCATCGTCGCGCTGACGGCCGTGGGGCTGCTGGGGACCGTGGTGCTGGCGCAGCAAGGCAAAAACGCCGCGGGCAACGGGCCATCGAGTCCGGTCAAAAACGCGAGTTCCGCGCCGCAGGACAGACCCACGGAGGCGGCTCCACAAGAACAAAGACCCAGGGCGCTCGACATCGACCGGAGAACACAGGTGAGAGAGCAACTCTCTTTCCTCATCGACGCCAAGTTGAGCGGACGCGACGCGACTCTGGAAAAACTTCTCAAACACATCAAGGCAGAGACATCAAGAATCAAGCCGCCGGGACTCCCCATCTACGTCAGTCCTGCCGGATTGGGGGAATGCCACATCTCAATGTCACAGCCGATCGGCGAACTCGATCTCAAACAAAAACCCGTCAGCGCTGTTCTGGATTCTGCCCTTTACCATTCGGGACTATCCTACTATGTCGCCGGGGACGGATTCGTCTGCATCGATTCGCGGACGAGAGTCCTCGAGTCTCGCGTCGAGGAGATCGACCGAAAGCTCGATCGCGTCCTCCAAGCATTGGCTCGGCTCGAGCGGGCGAAATAGGGAAGTGCCGTAGGGTGGGTCGAGCCGCGACTCGTCGCGGCGAGGCCCACCGCGCGGGCTGTGGTGATCGGTCGGCCTCACGATGCCGAGCATCGTTCGACCCACCCTACATCCGGTTGCGGCGCGGCTGCGTTAGGATCTTGTGATACACGGCTTCCCAATCCGGCTTGCTTTCCTGGACGCTCCGGTTAAGATCTCCCCCACGGCGTTCTTTCGCCGGCTGTTTCGATCTCTGGAACGGGCGTGACAGCCACCTCTTGGGTACCGTCTTTCATCACGTCGGACGGCCAGCGCACGCGAAGGGATCGATTTCTCCGATTGTCACGACGGCCGGGATGGCCGTCGACCGCGAGGTTCCTCTCCGCGCAACAACCGCGGACCGCGGTCCGAAATCTCCAAGGATGGAGACCAACGCAATCATGAAAAGACAGTTCGTGGCAAGCCTGTTGAGCCTGGCGATGGCCGGCTGTGCTCAGTCGCGCTCGGCTCTGTCGAAAGGGGACTCGACGACGCCGGGACCGGCGCCGCCGGGACCGGTGGCGGTGACGCCGGTTCCCTCGATCTACGACACCGTAAACCAGGGTCAGGGCGGACCTGCGATCGCCCGGACCGCCCTCACGGGTCCGGCGAATCCGCAGTGGTCGGGTCGAGCCCCGATGGCCGGTACGGCTGCTCCTTCTCAGAGTGGCGGAGCGAAGCCCGCGCCAGCAGATGCAGTTCGGACGACCTCTGCCGGACCGGCTGCCAGCGATGCCGGAGCCGTGCCGTTTGATTCCCGAGCCGCCGCCAACGAGTCGCCGGCGCGCTCGCCCACCGGCGCCGCGGCAAGTCCCTCCGCGTCTCAGCCGGCTCTGGCGCCGGTCGTCGCGCCGGCCTCGCAGCCGCCGATCACACCGGTTGCCGCACCCCGCAACCCGGGTCCCCGGCGCGACCGCGATCCGTTGCTCGGCCCCGATCCCGACCTCATGCCGCCGATGCCGGATCTTGCCGAAATGAAATCGCGGAACAGGCCGGCCGCTCCGCCGGTCCTGGATCTTCCCGCTGTCAAACCGCCGGTCAGCTCGGCCGCTCCGCCGGGCCCGGATCGCCCCGCTCTCAAATCGCCGGGCAGTCCGCCGCCGCTCTTGGCGCCGGAGGCACCCGCCGCGAGGTCGTCAGCCGGAGGGGCGCCGCCGCTGGAGAGCCTGCCGCTCGAGCCGGCGCCGGCAGCACCCGCGGCCATCGTCAATCCTCCGAGCGACCCGGCCGTCTTGCCGAAGGCCGGTGCCGGCTCGGCCGAGCCGGCTGCGAAGCCGGCTCATGAGGACAAGTCGACCGCCGCCCGCGAGCCGGCCAGTGCCGGCTCGCCCGCCGCGCCCGTTCCGCTCGAGCCGGCCCCTCCGTCCTCAAACGTCAAAGCAGCGGTCTCGGCACGGGCCCCCGTGCCGGGGCCGGCCCCACTCCGCCGCGATCCCCAGGTCGTGCTCGCGAGCGGAGCAGCGCCCAAGCAAGACGCAACCGACCGCAGGCGGCTCGCCCTCGAGCCCGGCTGCCCCATCGCCCGCGTCGGCGACGAGGTCATCACCTACCATGATCTCGTGCTCGCCACCCGCGAAAATCTTTCAAAATTATCCCTGCCCCGCGGCCAGGAGTTCGATACCCAGCAACAGATGGAGATGATCAATCACATTAATTCAATGAGGATCGACACGCTTGAAGGTCTCATTGAGCGTTGTATGCTGTTTCAAGAGGCCAAGCGCCACATCAAGGACCCCAAGGCCCTCGCTCGCATCTTTGAGGAGGCCGACCGGATCTGGCACGACAACGAAATCCTGCCGCTGGAGCGCGAATACAACGTGGATAACGAGCAGCAGCTCAGTGAGCGGCTCGCCGGCCGAGGCCGTTCACTCGAGGCGATGAAACAATCCTTCCGCCAGTTGTACCTCTCCCGGGGTTTTCTCCACGAAAAACTGAAAGACCGCGTCAATGTCGAGCTGCCTGACTTGCTCCGATACTATAACGAACATGTTGATAAGCACAAGTTTGATCGTTCAGCCCAGATCAAGTGGCGCGAGCTGCTGGTCGAGGTCTCGAAGTACGAGAGCCGCGAAGCCGCCCGTCGCAAGGCGGACGACTTGCTGAAGGTGCTTCACCAGGGCGAAGACTTCGCCAAGCTTGCCCGTGAAAAGAGCGATGGGCTCACCAGCTCGCGCAAGGAAGGCGGGCTCATGGAGACCTCTCCGGGCGGTTATGCCGTCGCGGCCGTCAACCGCGCGATCGAGTCGTTGCCGATCGGGCAAGTGAGCGGCGTGATCGAGGGCCCGCAGAGCTTCCACATCGTCAAGGTGGAAAACCGACGCCCCGCCGGGCCGGCCTCATTCGAGGAAGTCCAGGACATGATCAAACCCATCGTGCAGAACCAGAAGTTCCAGGCCGAGAGCGCGGCATACATCAACAAGCTGCGCCGCGACACACTCATCACCATCTACAGCCCGAAAAAGACGAAGAAGACTCAAGATTGATCCTGGATCCGCGGTCTCGAATCATTTGAAAGAACATAAAAAGCATACTATTTTGTCTAGATTCATTCTGCAATCTATGCGGTGAAACTCTTGCTCCCATTCTTTTCCGCGGTGCGCGTCTTGCCGCGCACTCCGTTGCCACCGGGATTCACGCTCGTGTAAGATCCTGGTGGCGGCATTGCGAGTGGTCCGTCAATCTCCGATTGACGGGTAAACAAGACCGACGAGACAACGGCCACGACAAGCCTCCAAAGAAGAGCAAGATTAAGAGGAAGATTACGATTAGGAAGAGGATGAAGAGCACGATCAAGATTAAGAGCAGGATCCCATGCACGCGCCTCTTAAGTCCTGCTCTTTCTCGTGCTCTTGCTCTTAATCCTCTTCCAAATCTTACTCTTCATCTTGCTCTTTCTCTCATGTGCGAGCCGCTCGTCAACCCGTCAATCGCAGATTGACGGCCCACGAGTGGGGCAATAGGGTGTCAGGTCGTCGATCCGCATCAGGTTGAAGCCCCGGGCGAGCGCCCGGGTGAGGAAACGGTGATGTCCGGCCTTCGAGCTGCGAGGCGCCGTGAGCCGCTGGACTGCGTCGTCCGGCTCGTGACGCCCGAGCGGATTATCGTGGCACATCCACTGGCGGGGCCTTGCCGGCGTTTCGTCGCTTACTTGATCGACCAGGTGCTGCTCGTCGCGTTGATCCTGGCCGTGTTCTTACTCTCCATGACTCTGACCATGGGCTCGCGGGCGGGGATGGGACCGGCCTTCGTGTCTTTCTTCCTCCTGAACTGGGGATATGGGGCCTTCTGCGAAGGTGTCTTCAACGGCCAGACGCTGGGAAAGTATTGTCTGGGAATGCGCGTTCTCTCGGAACGGGGCGTTCCGATCAGCGGCGCCCAGGCGGTCGTGCGCAACCTGGTCGGGACGGTGGATGGACCAATCCCCTTTGCTTTCCAGATCGGGCTGGCGAGCATGATCCTGTCGCGCCGGTTTCAGCGGCTGGGCGACCTGGCCGCGGGAACGATCGTCGTGATCGAGGAGCGTCGGTCGAGACGGGGCTTCACTCGAATCAAGGACCCGGCGGTGGACGCGCTCCTTCCCTGGCTGCCGGGCCGGATCGACGTCGGGTCGGATCTCGCCCGTGTGCTCTCGGACTACGCGGAGTTGCGCGGCCGGTTCTCACCCTTGCGCCGCGCCGAGATGGCCGAGCCGCTGGCGAAACCGCTCCGGGCACGGTTTGGGCTCTCCGACAAGGCCGCGGCCGATGCCGTGCTCTGCGCCGTCTATCATCGAGTCTTTGTGGGAGACTGAACCGGAAGATGAGAGTTGCCGAGCGGCTCGAGCAGCGTGAATCGTCCTGGCGCGAGCTGGACCGCCTGATCGGACGGTTTTCCGAGCGGCGCCGGCGCCGGCCCTCGGCTCAGGAGGTCCTGCGCCTGGGGGAGCTTTATCGAGCGGCATGTACGGACCTGATGCTTGCCGAGGACCATGATCTGCCCCGAGAGACCGTCGCCAATCTCCACGCCCTGGTGGGGCGCGCTCACAACATGGTTTACCGCGCCTCGGGTTTTGATTTTCACGACCTGGGCCGTGCCCTGTTTCAGACCGCTCCGCGCCGGCTGCGCTCGGACCCTGCCTTACGGCTGGCCGCCCTGGTCTTCTGGGGCACATTCTTCTTTACCGCCCTGCTCGCGGCGGGCCGAGCCGATTTCGCCGGTCAAGTCGTCGGCAACGCCGCTCTCGAGCAGATCGACCACTCCTTCGCCGAGCCGGTCGACGCCGTCCGCCGCGACGGGATGAGCCGCAACGACACGATGATGACCGGGTTTTACATCTTCAACAACCCATCGATCGGGTTGCGCTGCTTCGCCTGGGGAATCCTCTTTGGGCTGGGAAGTCTTTACCACCTCTTCTATAACGCCATGGTCTTTGGGACGCTGTCCGGTTACATGGCGACCAGGCCTCACGCGGTGAACTTCTTCACGTTCGTGACCGCGCATTCGTCGTTCGAGCTGACGGCGATCATCGTCTCGGCGGCAGCCGGTCTGCGTCTGGGGTGGGGGCTCATCGACACCCAGGGACAATCCCGCGTCTCCTCATTGCGGCGCGAGGCGGTGAAGGCCCTGCCGGCCGTCGGCGCGGCCGTCGTCCTCTTCGTGCTCGCCGCCTTCATCGAGGGTTATATTTCGGCATCATCGGTCCCGTACTGGGCCAAGGCAGGGGTCGCCATCATGAGCGCCGTTGTCATCGTCGCGTACCTGGCCTTGGGCGGGCGCGCCAAGGTAGGGCGTGATGAGCGCGTCCCGGAGCAACCCGCCGATACGGCCCGATCCGCGGCGACGCACTGATTGCCTGGTAGGACGTTTTCATGGAGCAGATCAAGCCATTTCGTTATCGGCCGTCGTGCTCGGCCAACCACTGCGATCGGCCGGCTGTCTACAAGATCGCCGCGGCCTGGAGCGACGGCTCGAGCCGCGAGCTGAAGAACTACGGCTTGACGTGTGAGCTCCACCTCGACTCCCACCTCGCCGCCGCCCGGCGACATCATGAGGGCCTCAGGCTATCCGATGGCGAATCGGTCGGTCCGATCGAGGTCTATGTCCTGCGATCGGGTTGCCGCGACGCCGAGCTGATCCCCTACGTCGATCTCGCCCCATGAACTTCGAGGTGCACTGTCCGTCCGGCGTCCGGCTTGGGTGGAGACGGGTTTCCAAAAAGCAGAAAAAAGGACCACTGCCCTCTTGACATAGGGATCTGGTGGATTAGTTTATCCGGTGTTGGGTCGCGATGCTGTCCTTGCGAAGCCTCTCCGTCCAGCCGAAGCGTCTGCTTCGTTCATAACCGGCCTCTTCTCTGTTCCGGCCCCGTCGATCCGCAGAAATGCGGTTCGACGGGGTTTTTGAGTCGATAGGTGCGACAGAACCACTGGACGGGATCTGGACCGGATTTCGATCTAAACTGGGGCGGCCGCCAGTGGACGCTCAGGTTGGATGAGGCCTGTCCCGGTCTCCGCTGGCAGAGCGGTCGCTCGATCGTCACGCTCTTGTCGCTCCATGGGGTCGCTCAGGCCGGCCGGTTCGAATCAGGGGCGTTCAGTGGAGCGACGCTGCTCGGTTTCGAGCGCCATCGCGCGGGCGTCCAGGCGACGTTTGCTCCGGCAGGATGGGGCGGCCTGGTCGTACGAGCCGGATGGAGCCCTGATGCACTCCGCGAGGCGGTTGACCTGGAGATCCAGGTGAGTGCCACCTCGGTCGGAGAGCTGAGCGCATTGGAAGTGGCCGTCGTCAGCCGGCTTGGGGAGATTGGCGGCAACGAGCCAACCGTGTTCGCCGGCCGGGTGGAGCCGCGCGATGGTCGTTCGGCCGCTCTCAGCTACGACGGCCGCGAGTCGGCCCTTGCCCTCCGCGCCCTGACAACGCTTCCCCTCCCTGAATCGCCGCGACTCGACCTCCGGCCACTCGTCGTCGCCCCACCAGGTGCTGAGGCCGGCGTCTTTTATGTCGAGATGGCTCATCCCAACGATGTGGCGCGCCGTATCAGCGGCGAGCACGTTCGCCACGGATCGACGACTGCGATCGCACAGTCCACCCGATATGGTCTCTTCGGTCACGACCTGGAGAAGGGCGTGGTCCTTCGCGCCCGCCTGCGGGGGTGTTGGATTCGGTCCAGGACACCCGAGGACGACGCTCTGGCGCTTTACCGGGAGTTCTTGCGGGAGCCGTTGCCCCTGGGCCCTTGACCGCGATGGCATGCCTACGGTCAAGGAAGTGCGCGCGGCCGTGTGCCCATGAGTGAAGCGGCCGGTTCCGTTGCGGACCGGTCTGCGCGATGCCTGGCCGGAGCCCTCAGCCCCAGGTCCAGTTCCACTCGCTCGCGCCGGGAGGAAGGGTGAGGCTAAAGCGCAGCTTTCCGGTGCGCGAGTCGAGGAGGGGCTCGGGCGTCTGGGGCGAGGCATGCCAGGGCCCCAGTTCTTTCAGTTCAGGACACGTGAGATCGACCTCGAGTGAGACGGGCCGCTTCAAGTGAGCCTTGAGGTTGAGGTGATGCACTTTGCCGCCGATCGGGCGCTCGAGCCGGTACGACACCTCGCCGCAGGCTAATGACTGTTTGATGCCGGTCTGGGGCCAGGCCCCGGGCAGGACGGGCCGCAGGCTGAGGCGGTGGTCGACGGCGTCGTAGTCCAGGCCGGCAAAGTCGAGCATGGTGTCGATGAGCATGGCGTGCAGCCCCCAGGCGGTCCCCGTCTGATTGGGGACCCGGCGAGCGGATTCCGGGCCGCGGCCGGTTGATAGGAGGACAAGGCCAAGTTCGGAGACGCGGCTCAGGATCCCTTCGAGCATTCCGAGCGCTCGAGTCCAGTACCGGGCATGGCCTGTCTCTCGGCCGAGCTGGATCAAGAACCGGACCATCCAGAGGGTCGCGAGGCTGGACACGTCCTGGTATTCCCTGCTGGGCCCGCTCCAGCTCGATTGAGACGGCTCGTAGTTGGTGCGTGCAAGCACGTTGGTATCGCCCTTGAGCGCGTCGTTGGCCCTGAGGATGCCCTCGGCGGTCTTGCTCATTCGCGGATCGGCGGCCGGCAGCAGACCGAACGGGACGGACAGACCCAGCATGTTGATGTCGAGCGTGTGTGAGTGTTCGATCAAGAAGGTGGGGTCGTCGGACCAGAGTCCCTTCAGCTTCGAGAGCCGGCGGGCCTGGATGAAACGGCCCGACTCGTGGTCGATCAGTCCTGGGTCCTCCGGGCGGGTGGTGGCGATCACCCGGAGGATGCCGTCGTTCCAGATCCGGTCCGCGCACGCGTTCCAACGATCGGCCGATCCGCTTTCGCCGAGCCGGGTCGCGAGCCGAGCGGCGGCTCGAAGGCCGGCCACGACGCAGGCATTCGAATAGAGGAAGGCTCCGAAGAGCTGGTCGCGGGTGCCCGCCGAGCTGATCAGGTTGAGGTCCTCGAGCATCCTCAGTCCGGGATGGCCGCCGGAGTCTCCGCAACAGACCACCGCTGCCTGTTCGATCATCGGCCAGACCGCCGCCACCAGGTCCAGGTCGCCCGTTCGACGATAGTGGCGCTCCAGGCCCCACGGGATCAGGGCCGTCTGGTCCACGGCCGGCGTCTCCCACTCCGGAACGCCGTCGAGCGAGTATTTCTGGAACCAGTAGAGGAACGCGCGCTGCCGCTGCCGCACCTTGTTGAGCCATTGATACACTTTCCGGCCGATCAAGTGGTGTCCCAACCGCTCCATCGCTCCGCTGACCCAGATCGCGTCTCGCGGCCAGCAGTAGGCACTCAGACCGCGATCGAACCCCGAGGCGATTGCGCCATCCTCGGCGTCGGCATGCAGCGCAGCCGCCAGGGCCGACCGGCGCAGATGCACGGCGTAGGCCGGCTTCGGGAAATAGAGATCTGGAATCGGCTCGATGAAATCATCCCACTCGCGTGCGCTTGACTGCTCAACCTGGTCGAGATCCGCCGACCGGAACCAGGTGAGGGCAGGACGCAGCCAGTGCTCGAACGTGCCCCGATCGCCGCTCCAGCCGGTGAACGCGCCGCTCACCAGCATGTTGACCGTCACCATGCCGCCGGCGGGAAGCTCGATCGTGCGAAAGAGGATCGCCTCATTCGGGCCGGTCGGCTCACACTCGACTTCCCCCCGGTTATCGAGAGCCAGGGCGAACTCGACCGTCGCATCCCGCGACAGCTTGCGGTTGGCGTGGCCATGGCCTCGGTTGATGGCCAGGAGCGACTGGTCGATGTCGTGCCAGCTCAACCCGACGTCGCCGACGCCGCCGTTGACTTCGGTCTGCACATACACCGCAAAATAAGCGCGGCAAGTCGCGTTCCCCTCGTTCTTGATGTTGAATCGCTTGATGTACTGGCCGGCCGATTTTTCCTGGCCGGCGTTCAAGGGCAGGCAATCGCCCATGGCGGCGAAATCCGTGATCAGGACATTGATCGGGCCGTGTCGCCACGACAGCTTGGTCATCAGCACGTTGGTCGCCCCCTGGTAATGCTGGTACGGGTCCCAGGCTGCCCGTTCCGTGAACCAATCGACCCGGCGCCCCACAGCCAGGCCGCCGACGATGGCGCGAAAGTGACATCGACTCTGGGGAAGGTCCCCTTCCCTGGGCCGGACGGAGGAATGGAGACCGGCCGTTGGAAAATAGAGGTCATACGTCGATCCGCGCGCGTCGACGCGCACCGTCATCAACCGGTTGCCGACCAATCCTTCGGCTCCCCAGAGCAAGGCATCGCCCGTTTCGGTCCGGTCGGGCAGGTTAGGACGGACGATGGCATCCTGATAGGCGCTCTGTGCGGTTTCTCCACCGCCGCGGTCGACGATCGCCCGATAATGGAGCCGGATACCGACACCCTGCGGGGGCATCGGCGCGTGCCAGAAGCTATTTCCGCCTTTGTTCTCGATCCAGTATGCGGGGAGCAGCCCGAGCATGAGCTCATCGGCCGAGAGCTCGAGCCAGACGCGCTGATTGCCCTCGATCGGATGAGTGCCGATGACGACGGCCGACCACATCCCCGCTCGGACCGGTCCCCCAAGACGGCCCTTCGCCGCTGTTTCGATCCAGGTAGCCAACATCGCATTTCGAGCCCGACACGACCCATCGGCCTAATCCACAAGCCGGAAAGACTTTGCAGCGATTCCGTGAAGACACTGAACCCTGCAAAACCACGCACTTCATGCGGGTATTTTCATGATAACGGGGTAATGAGTGGGTAGCAAGAGGGGAGATAGAGCCGCACGCTCGGCCGCATCGTCAGGGGTAGCAAAGGGGGTAACCGCTCACCGCGAGCCCCTACTCCTCCTCTGGCCTCACGAGGGCCTCGGACATGGTTCTGATCGGCTAGGGGGCCGCGAGCCTCAAGACGGGCCTGGTAGGGGGTCGCCGCCTCTCGTCCGCTCTGTCACATTGGATCGAGCCCAGCCGACAGACGAGGTGGGCGGGCGAGAGGGGTCAGGTGGAATCGATAGACGGGAGACCGAGATGGGTACGCAGACGATTCAGAAGACCGGCAAGATGTGGAAGCTATTGAGCGCATTGAGCATTCTCGCCATGTTCGTGGGCTTCTGCCGGATCGCCGCGACGTGGGGTGATCCGACGCCCAGGCATGCCGCCCAGGGAGCCATGATCGTGGCATGGTCATTAGGCGGCCTGCTGGTCGCGAAGATCGGCGCGTGATGGTGCCACGGCTAGGGCCACGTGAAGCGGCCGCCCTTGGGTGATCCCCGCGCGCCGGGTCGCCTAGTTGAACGGGTCGCCGGCCCGTTGAGCCCCACCGCCGCCCAGGGTGCCGACCTCGACGCCGCGGGTCGGCTCGACGTGACCTCCCAGGATCGCCCAGGACGAATCGCCGACTCTGGTCGAAGATCTAGACGTCGCCAGCCGTCCCACACAATCACCAAACGCCACCGGTCGCGCCTGCCTCGAGGTTGCGGCCGGTTGTATTCCCCCGCTCCCTTTCGAGGCGCATCCGTGCGAGCCAACATGACGCGATGCCGGCCAACGGAGTCCAGCGGTCAATGCGGCCTCGATCGCGGACTCAAGTTCGTTGAGTCCAGCAATCGATGTTATTGAGAGACCTGGAGTTCTCCCGTAGACTGATTGTTTGGGTCCACGTTCTGCGCCTGGACCGATTTCGCATACTCAGCAATTCATTGGGAACGCGGGAATGGGGCCGGTCGGGGCGAATGCAGATCAAACGCAACCATCGGTCCACTGTAAGGGCTATCACCGATCGATGACGCGCCGCAGTGCCGGAAGGGTGCGACAAGTACATCAGAGTAAGTCCAAGTGCGACCTATAGGCTATGAATCCGAGACTGCAAGACGCCCTTATCAGAACGGTAATACCAGATTCCGGTGGCGCGCGGGACGCATTCGGCCGCCCTAAACGACTTTGGAACGCGGTAAACGGTATGTTTTTTGTCGGAGTTTCCTGCAACCGCGATGATCCCCAGTACAACTGCTATCCGGAGAGTCCTCCCGATGGCAAGCATCTAGGGACTTTGCGAGCGCGCGCGAAGCGAACGCCAGAACAGGCAATCCGAGATTTCGAGGATCAAAACGTAGCGGAAGACCGATGATGTCCGACTTTCAACTGCAGGTTAGCTTTGAAGAGCCCGCTAGCACGTTTGCCTTCCCTGAGGATATCACCGAGGCTCACGTCGCGATCCGTGGGCCGCATGATTGCCTTACCCTAAATCGCAAATCAGGGCGATCGCAACTGTTAGCGCCCTCCGAAACTGTGTTCGGCCCCGTGGCTGGCCTAGCCGATTGGTTGATCGAGCACTGGGGACCGATTCTTTGGGAGACTCAGACGCCGTTCGCTAAGAATCGCGCAGTGGATGCGGGCGTCGACGTGTCTGTCCCAACGACCGTGGCAGAGAACGCTGAGCGATTGAGCGAATTTGGCGATTTTGAGCAGTACATCCAAGAATTGGAGACGATTTTCCCGCAGCGACTCGAGGAATGGGCAGATTGGCAACACCGTCACCTGTTTGGGCACGGCTGTTCCGACCTGGCGCTTCCCCGCATATGGATCATTCCGGAGGATCGGTTTGTTACCCTCATCGTCGACAGCTTGCCGAAGCCAGCTGGGGCTCCGATCATCTTTTTGTCTCCAGACAAGACCCCAAGGCGCCCAACGGTCCTTATTGTCGCAAAGAACGTCTTTCAGGCTGAGGCCGAACACTTCATAGAGCAAACGATTGAGCGAGCAAAGTCCGACGTCAGTTTGACCCGTTGGGCCAAATGGCTCGAAGACAGATGGATTCACGCCCGAACACAAGAGAAAGAGCCAAAGCGACGGTTCCAATGGATGATCGGGGAACTGGGCACCAAGAGGGTGCTTGAATTACAGCAAACTCATCCTGATATCGCGTTGCAATTGGAGAAAATCTTGCTCGATTGTCCGATCGTCAGGCACAAGAGCCAATTTGGACCGATCGAGGCGCTCATAGAGGAATACGTGGCCACAAGATCCGATACGACCTTGTCGAAAGGCCGGATCGGCTGGCGAGGTTTTGGCAAAGGAATCATAGAAACCAATCAACCCGATTACGTGCAGGGGTACCACCTCGCTCGGCTCGCGCGTGAAAAGTTGGAATTAAAGGATCGGCCGGTGCGCGACCCGGCCGAGGTATTGGATCGTTTTAGCGCGAGGTTGGAAAAGGAGTGTGAGTCTTCTTTATTCCGAGTCGCTCTTTGCGCCGGGACGAGCGGAGGTGGCCATATCGTCCCCTCCTCGACCGATTCTCGCATGAAGAGTATTCCAGGCTTTCGCTTCGCGGTCTTGTCCGGTCTGGGCCGCCTGCTCTGGCAAGGCAGAAAAAACCGGAATCAAGCACTCTGCGCGGCGCAAGGCGACTACGCGATGATCTCTCAGAGTCGGCGCGCCAACGCGTTCGCCGTCGAGTTCTTGCTGCCGAAAGAGGTGATTCAGGGATTGAATCCCGACAGCCACCAATTTCTTGCCCTGGTGGAAGATTACGGGATATCACGGAGCGCTGCAAGCTGGCATCTTCGCAATGTAAATACAATAGCATACGGATGATAGACTTCGGTCAACAAAAACGCTCACGTCCGCGGGGTTTCCATCGCGCCCGCCAACACTCCCGATTCCATGGGTGAACCTCCGATCGCCTCTCCTGGCGCACATGTGGCCGTCTGGCGCCCGCTCTTGACCCAAGATGATCTGCGCGGCCTCGACGCCCAAGCGTTTGCGAACCCCGGTGGCAAAGGAATGCCGCAACTGGTTCGGCGCCCACTGCGGGAGTTTGCCCCGCTTGGCTGCGATCTTGAGCGCACGCCGCACACTATCGGCCTTGATCGGGAAAACCGGACCGTCGCGGACCTTGATCATGTGCCGCGCAAGAATCACCTGGCACGCTGAGCCGAAATAGACCGTCCGCACCTTGCCGCGATGGCTGGTCTTGTGCTCGGCTGGGTCCGGAAAAAGTGCCAGCCACAAAATATGAGGAATGTACAGAATTTAGATAGGCAATGGCCACGAAATCAGTTCATCGCACAC
>JBIOJM010000028.1:0-47896 GCA_044450785.1 Isosphaerales bacterium | reverse complement strand
GGCTACGACAGCAAGCGCTATTGAGCTCTCCAGCTCATCGCGGCAACAACGACAAAACAACCCGAGGGCCAGCGTGCTCGATGAGCCAAGGCCCTCGACTCAAATGCCGCCGCGAGTCGCGAGACTCCCGGCGGCTCGTTTCGTTTCCGGCCAGATCCGCGGATTCCTTCCCGCTCCTGTTCGGCCCTCACTGCAAAGCCGGCCACGCGCGCAACCGAGCGCGCGGCACCATCATCTCTTGAACCGACCTTTAGCTTTCGGTCTTGCGATTGGCGGCGGCCAGAGGGCGTAGGACGGCCAGCATTGTATTGAGGTGGGCCAATTTGGGGCCGAAGCGATCGACGAAGTCGCTGAGCGAGAAATCTCCTTCGAGGAGGTTTTCGTGGTTGTCTTCCACGTAATTGGCCAGCTCGCCCATCAGTGAGGCATGGACCTGTTCGAGCTTGCCCAGCGTTTCGCGGCATATCTCCAGGACAGGCTCGTGCCCGGCCTGCCAGCGTTCCAACTCCGCCACTTGGCGGGCCCGCTGCTCGCGGTTGACCTGAATCATTTCACGAGAGATTTCGAGCTGCTGTCGCTGCATCTCGAGCATCTGGCGCTGAACCTCGAGCGTCTGACTCTGAAGGTTGGCCAGGAGGTGGAGCAGAAGGATCGGGTCGTTGGGATTGGCAATCGCGGCGGTGGGATTCTGTCCGGTCGGAGAGACCTCCATGCGGTAGGTCCAAGCTGGTGCGGGCGACGGTGGATTCTCGCGTGCTGCCACTCCTACCTCCTTCACTTTTCCCAAGGGGAAAAGCGACGATTCTCGTCTACTGGGGTGATGATTCCGACCTGGCTGCCGATCCCGACGATTGGACTATTCTACGCTAGCACGTCGTTCCGGCATAGGCCATCTATTGCCACTTTTCGAAAGGACGAAGGATGAAGCCGGACTGGTCTGTCTGACTCATCCTTCATCCTTCATCCTTCATCCTTCATCCTTTCTCGTCGGGGTCGGGCATCGCATGCACGAACGCGTCGGGGAGGGCGTCGACGATGTCGCCGGCGATCAGGCCGATCTCACCGTTCTGGTCGCGGGCGACATCGCCGGCCAATCCGTGAATGAAAACACCAAGCTGGGCCGCTTCGAAGGCGGGTAGCTTCTGCCCCATGAGAGCACCGATCACGCCGGCGAGAACGTCACCCGCGCCGGCGGTGGCCATGCCGGGATTCCCTGACGTATTGATGTAGTACCGCCTGCCGTCGGACACGACGGTGCCGGCCCCCTTGAGCACGACGACGAGCGGAACGGAGAGCGCGGCGAGTGCCGCGGCCCGCTCGATGCGGCCCGCCTGAACGTCGGCGATCGACGTGCCGGTGAGCCGGGCGAACTCGCCCGGGTGAGGCGTCAGGACCAGCGGGCGGTTCAGCCCGGACAGGAGGTCGATCTGGCCGGCGAGGGCGTTCAGGCCGTCGGCGTCGATGATCAGTGGTTTGCTGGTGCCGGTGATCAAGAACCGCACGAGTCGTCGAATGTCATCCGACTGGCCCAACCCCGGCCCGACCACGATCACGTCCGCGGGTTCGATCAGTCGCTCGAGAACGGGTTGAGAAGGCTCGAGTTGGATCAACCCATTCTCGTCGCAGGGCAAGGGATAGGTCATGTAGGACGGCTCAAAGCTGGCGACGGTCGGCGCGATTTCGGCGGGGCTGGCGACCCGGACCAGCCCGGCTCCGGACCGAAGGGCCGAGGCTCCGCAGAGGGCGGCCGCGCCGGCCATCCCGCGCGAGCCCGCCACGACCAGCACGTGGCCGAAGCGACCCTTGTGACTATCGCGGGGACGTGGTGGCAGGATCGGGATCGTTTCGATCGGTTCGAGCGGCATGGGGACTCTCTGAAAGGATGAAGGCGGAAGGATGAAGGATGAGTCGGAAAGGATGTGTTTTATTCATCCTTCATCCTTCATCCGTTCGAGCCTGCCTACTGAAGCTTGATGCGGCGTCGAAACGACGGCCGGTCAGCTCGCCCCGGCAGTCTGCCGCGCTTGACCCATTCGCCGCGCAATCAGACTGGCGAAGTGGCCGCCGCTGAAGCCGGCGTCGATGTTCACGACCGCGACGTTGGAGGCGCAACTGTTGAGCATTCCCAGGAGCGGCGCCAGACCATGGAAGTTGGCTCCGTAGCCGATGCTGGTCGGAACGGCGATGACCGGGCAGTCGACCAATCCGCCGACGACGCTCGGCAGGGCTCCCTCCATTCCGGCCACGACCACCAGGGCATCGGCGTTTTTCAACTGAGGGAGCTGGTGCAAGAGCCGGTGCAGGCCGGCCACGCCCACGTCGGCCACGAGCGAGACCTCGCAGTTCCAGGCCTCGGCGCTCACCCGCGCCTCCTCGGCCACAGGCAAGTCGCTGGTGCCTGCCGTCACGATCACGACCCGGCCGAGCTTGGGCCCGTCCTCGCGCGGGCCTCGGACCCGGAACGTTCGCCCGACCGCGTTATGCTCCCCATTCGGAAACACGGTCATGAGATGGGCTGCGGCCTGGGGATCGAGCCGCGTGACCAATCCCCCTTGCTCGTGCTGCAGCAACGTTCTGAGAATGAGTTCGATCTGAGCCGCCGTCTTCCCCTGGCCGAAAACGACCTCGGGAAATCCGCACCGCATCGGGCGGTGCAGGTCGACCTTCGCGAACCCCCCGGCGTCCTGGAACGGCTGAATGTGGATCTGGTGCGCCGCCTCGTCCGGCGGCACGCGACCGTCTCGAACGGCGTCGAGCAACTGTTTGAGCTCGTACGAATCCATCGACGGTCTCCGGTCCTTAGTGCCCCGGTGTTCCCTTCCGCTCTCCGCCCTCCGTCCTCCGCCCTTCCCTCTTGTAACCGCCGAGGTCCTGATCCGCAACTGATTTGAGCTTTCGAGTTCTCGACGACGCATGGTAAACTGTCATTCTGATCGAATGGGTCTGGCCCGTCTCCGGACGGTTCGGATCACACGGCCGAATGTGACGTCGGCGTTCCGGACCGGCCCCATGGCGCCGGGAATCGAGTGTGGCGATGTCGGCGAGCCCAACACAAGTTCGATCGGCGAAAGCGGCCGGCTTGCAAGTGCCGATCGCCCGGTTGCCGGAGCGCCCCGCGCCCGCGTTGCCGGTGGACGTGCCGGGCCCTCCCCCGGAATGGGATTGGAGGGATGCCGAAATCCTCAAGAGCTGGGCCGGCTCGGTGACCATGCACGCGATCCTGCTGGTCATCCTGGCCTTCTGGTATTTCGCGCCCCGCCTGAACGAACCCGTGAAATTCGACTCGCGGCTGGCCGGCTCGCCGAACGGTGTCATCGAAGGTGAGACGTTGACGGGTGGCCTGAATACGCCTTTGCCCATGCCGGCCCCGCCGCTGGTCGATACCGAGCTCGCCGCGGATTCGCTCTCTCTGGCTCAGCTCGAGCTCAAGACGATCGAGCCCGAGATCCGGTTTCGGACCGCCAAGAAACCAACCGGCGGTGGAGGCGCACCCAACAACAACCCCGGCGCCGGCGATGGTGACGGTTTCGGCCTGGCCCGCTTCGGTGAAGGCGGCGAGCTGATCCACGGCGTCACCGTCAAGGTCGGCGACCCTCAGTTCACCTTGATCTGGAACACCGACAACGTCGACCTCGACCTTCATGTCCTCGAGCCGGGCGGCAAGGAGATTTACTGGGAAGACCCCAAGGGCAGGCAGGGGGGCGAGCTCGACGTCGACAATACGAAGGGATTCGGGCCCGAGAATATTTACTGGCTGGTCGAGTCGGAAGGGCCGGGCTCCAAAAAGATCAAGGGCCCCGGTCCTTCGGGAACCTACAAGTGGTATGTCGTTTACTGGGGAGGCTTCGGCGGTATCGCCAGGCCGACCCACTGGCAGGTCCGCGTCAAGCACGACGGCAAGGTGACTGTCCACCACGGCAAGTTCAGTGCGCTCAATGAACGGAGCAAGATTTACACGCTCAAAGTCGACCCCGTCCCCGGCAAGTCATCGGTTCCGGCCCCCGACTCCGACCTATCGCCTTGAGCCGGCCCAATAATCCCCCGGAGCGATCGAATACCTCGCTGCGACAGGCGGGGACACGCCCATCCGACTCGACGTCATGCCGCCGCATCGTTATAATTTTCACAATGTATCACTCTTGCTGATTCGCGAGTGACGTGAATCGAACCGCCAGGCTCGAGGTATTCCATGGCGAGCACGCTGCGCGAGGAACTCGCCTCGCTGAAGATCGATCGTCCCGGCTGGGAGGAATTCCAGCAAAAGGGGCAAGGGAAAACGCCGCGCCGCCGCGGTGGCGGACTGCGTTTCCTCTCCTGGTTATTGTGGATGATCCCTCTGGGAATTTTGGCGGCCGCCGGCGTCTACGCTCTTCGTCAGTACGATCAAATGCGGTCTCGACCGGTGGTCACCGTGGGGCTGGTCCAGCGGATGACGACGGGGGAAGCGGAGAAGCTGCTCACCGCCAAGGGATACTTGAAGTCGCGGTATCAAGCGATGATCGGCACGAAGCTCGCCGGCCGGGTCGAGCGGATGTGCGTCGAGGAGGGGATGAAGGTCAAGAAAGGCGACACACTCGCCGTCATCGAACACAATGATCTCAAGGCGATGCTGGCCTCGCGGGAAGCGCAGACGCTGCGCACCGAGGCTGAGCTGGAAGAAGCCCGGGCTGACGTGTGGGAAAAGGAGCGCGAGGATCGGCGGGTGGCCCGGCTCTATGCTCTCAAGAAAATCACCACGGAGGACTCCGAGAAAGCGCAGGCGGCGCACAAGAAAGCGGCAGCGCGGGTGATGGCCCTGGAAGCCGGCGTCAAGCTGATGAAATCCAACGTCGAGGAGATCAAGGCCACGATCGTCACGATGCACCTTTACGCCCCGTTCGACGGCACGGTCGTGGAAAAGCAGGGCGAGGAGGGTGAGATCATCAGCCCGATGGCGATGAGCTCGTCGCTGGGTCGGACGGCCGTTGTGACCATCGCCAACCTTGAGAAAATGGATGTCGAGACCGACATCTCCGAGGGCATGCTCTCGCGGATCACCACGGATCAGCCGGCCGAAGTGTCGGTGAGCGCAATTCCCTCGAAGCGATACCGCGGCAGGCTCAGGCAAGTGCTCCCGATGGGCGACCGGACTCGCGGCACGGTCAAGGTCAAGGTTGAGATCCTCGACCCCGACGACAAGCTCTTCCCCGAGCTGGCCGCCACGGTCCATTTCCTTCCCAACCGGACTGGGGCGAGCCGGGATGGAAACCGCTCGTATGTGTTCGTTCCCAAATCGGCCGTTTTCCAGGAGAACGGGCACGACCATGTCTGGGTCGCGGGCCCGAAGAATGTGCTCCGCAAGCGACGGGTGGAGGTGGCGACGACCACCGACGCACTGGCGCGGGTCGAGTCGGGCCTCGAGCCGGGCGAGTCCGTTGTCTTGAGCCCCATCAAAACTCTCCACGAGAACGAAATCGTCCGGCTCGCCGATTAAGGGTGCTGGGACGCCGATAGCGAAAGGTTTCTGATCCATGGCCGATATGCCCTCGATCGTCTTGCGTTCCGTCGACAAGGAATACCGGCGCGACGAGTTCGTGATACCGGTCCTGGTCGGCCTCGATCTCACCGTCGAGCAAGGTGAATTCCTGGCCTTGATGGGCCCCTCGGGTTCGGGCAAGACCACCCTCTTGAACCTGATCGCCGGCCTCGACCGCGCGACCCGTGGCAAGGTGATCGTCCATGGTCAGGACCTGGGCGAGCTCTCCGAGTCGCGGATCACGCGCTGGCGGGCCCATAATGTCGGATTCATCTTCCAGACCTACAACTTGATCCCGGTGCTCACGGCTTTCGAGAACGTCGAGCTGCCGCTCCTCTTGACCCATCTTTCGCGCCGCGAGCGGCGCCAGCACGTCACGTCGGCCCTCAATATCGTCGGGCTCACCGGCCGCGAGCATCACTACCCCCGCCAGCTCTCCGGCGGCCAGGAGCAGCGCGTTTGCATCGCGCGCGCCATCGTCACCGACCCTTTTCTGCTGGTCGCCGACGAGCCGACCGGTGATCTCGACCGCACCACCGGCGGCGAGATCCTTCAACTGATGGAACAGCTCAACCGCGACAAGGACTTTCAAAAAACCATCATCATGGTCACGCATGACCCGCTGGCCGCGCAGCGCGCCACCACCACGCTCCATCTCGATAAAGGCCGGCTGGTGGATCAAGCCGTGCCCGGGAGCCCGATCTCGGCCGCCTCATGAAATACTTCACCTACATCCTCCGTAATGCCAGGCGCAACCCCGTGCGGTCGATGCTGACGGTTGCCTCGACCGGCATCTGCCTGTTCTTGATGATGATCCTGCTGTCGTTCTTCGCGATCAACGACGAAGCGACCGCCGCGGCGCGGATCCATAACCGCATTGCGTCGCTCAACGCCAACGGGTTCGCCGGCATGATTCCGATCTCGCGAGTCAAGGAGATCGCTCAGCTCGACGGCATCATCGCCGCGTCGCCGTTCTGCTGGATCGGCGGCAAGTATCAGGACGAGATAATGCCATTTGCGCAGTTTGGGGTCGATGCCGACACGGTCTTCACGATCATGGACGAGTTGACAATTCCCCCGGAGCAGCTCAAGGCGTTCCAGGAGAACAAGGACGGCTGTGTGATCGGACGCAAGCTCGCCACCGAGAAGAAGCTCAAGGTGAACGATGTCTTGCCGCTGAAGGGCGACGCCTATCCGGTGGACCTGAGCCTCACGATCCGCGGAATCTACGACGGGCCGGGCCACACTGACCTGCGGATGTGCCTGGTGCGCTGGGACTACTTCGACGAAGTCTTGAAGCGAGTCGTGTTCCGAGGCTCGTCCTCGACGCCCGCGAGCGCCCGCATCTCGGGCAACGCGGGCATGATTTTCATCAAGTGCAAGACCGGCGACGACATGGCGCCCTTGTGCAAGAAAATTGATGGAATGTACCGGAACAGCGACTTTCCGATGCGAACGCAGACCGAGGAAGCCTTCGGCAAGATGTTCGAGGAGATGCTCGGCGACATGAAAGGGATGATCCGCATCATCAGCCTGGCGGTGATCGTCTCGCTCCTCTGCGTCGCGGGCAATTCGATGGCCATGGCGATGCGCGAGCGGACCTGCGAGGTGGCCGTGCTCAAGGCGATCGGCTTCAGTCGGCGGTTAGTGCTGTTCATGGTCCTGGCCGAGGCCGTCCTGGTCGCGGGATTTGGAGGCATCATCGGTTCGCTGGGTAGCAAGGCCTTGTGCGATGTGGTCGATCTTTCGCGGTTCACCGCCGGCTTTCTCCCCTTCTACTACGTTCCCTGGGACATTGCCCTAGAGGGCGTGACGGTCTCGCTCCTGATCGGGTTGGCCAGTGGCCTGTATCCGGCCGTGCGGGCTGCCAATCTCTCGGTCGTCGACGGCTTGAGGAGGGTGATCTGAGCCGCCATGATCCCGCTCAAATACAACGTCCGGAACCTGCGCGTCCGCTGGAAGACGACCCTCATGACCGTCCTGGGCACCGGCCTGGTCGTGTGGTCGTCGTGCATCCTCTTCGGCCTGGTGGATGGCCTGGAGCACAGCCTGACGATCTCCGGCGAACCGCTCGACCTGATCGTGATGCGCAAGGGGTCCTCGACCGAAACCACTGGCGGGTTCGAAACCGTCAAGGCCGACGAGATCCTCACGCTGCCGGGCATCGCCCGCGACAACGAAGGCCATCCGCTGGCCGCCAAGGAGCTGCTGAACATCCCGATCGCCGAGCGGCAGAACGGGACGAAGACCAACATCATCATTCGCGGCGTGCAGCAGGCTTCGCGCAAGCTGCGGCCTGATTTCAAGATCGTCGACGGCGCGGACTTCGTCGACGGCAGGGGAGAGTGCATTGTCAGCAAGAAGATGTCGATGCGCTTCAAAGGAGCGCAGGTCGGCGGCATCCTCAACTTCGGCGACAAGGAAATCTATCGGGTCGTCGGCACGTTCACCGCCGGCGGCAGCGCGGCCGAGAGCGAAGTGTGGGCCGATCTGAAGGACGTCGAGAAGAATACCGGCCGCGAAGGCTCCGTCTCCTGCGTTCAGCTCCGAGCGGCCAGCTCAGCGGATTACGACACTCTCCAGAAGACCATCAACGACGACGTCCGGTTCAGGCTGGCGGCGACCCCCGAGGCGGTCTACTTCGAGACCCAGAGTCGCTCGGGCATTTTTCTCAAGGTCGCCGGCACGATGATCGCCGTGCTTTTAACCTTCGGCGCGATGTTCTCGTCGGCCAATACCATGTTCGCCGCCGTCAGCGCGCGGACCCGCGAGATTGGAACCATGCGGGCGCTGGGGTTCTCTCAGCTCGACATCCTGATCAGCTTCATGGGCGAGTCGCTCCTCCTCTGCGGGCTCGGTGGAGCAGCCGGCCTGCTGGCGACGATTCCTCTCAATGCCTTGACCTACGAGACCAGCGACTTCAATAGCTTTGCCTCGATCACCGTCGCGTTCCGCTTCGGACCGCTGGTCATCGGCGTCGCGCTCTTGATGACCCTGGCCATGGGCCTCTTCGGCGGCATGCTCCCCGCCCTGCGGGCGGTGCGGCTGGATGTCATCTCGGCCTTGCGCGAGCTATAATGAAACACCATGTCGAGCCCGCCCTCAAGCGAGCCGCACAGATCGCCGCGCGATACGGTATTGCTTCGGCTCCCTTGCATGAATCAGAGCAACTACTCTGGCAGAAGTTCGATGGTGATATCCTCAGGATGCACTCCGATGATGTTGCCTCAGTGTCTCAGATGCAGACATCTTCTGCCGAGAGCCCCTTCCGAGCTGATGCATTGCTCGGCATTTCCTGAAGAGATCCCATCGGCAATCCTAAAAAATCTTCATAACCACCGAGAAGCTTATCCCGGTGACAACGGCATTCGCTTCGAGCCAGTCCCAGTGGCCAAGCCTCGCAGGAAGACGAGAGCGAAGTGATTCACTCTTCTCCTCGGCGCTGCGCGAGCGATGATGAAGAGTCACTCCGAAGCCGCCACCCAGCGAACCTCTCAGATCGCCGCCAATTACGGCATTGCTTCGGCACGGAAATGAAAAACTAAGAGGGCCGCGACAATGATCATGATACCTCAATGCCTTGATTGCAAGCACCGCTTTCCTCATGAAACCGGCAAGCCGATGCACTGCGCCGCTTTCCCTGAAAAGATACCGGTGATGATCCTCAAGAACCGGCATGACCACCGCCAACCCTATCCCGGTGACAACGGCATTCGCTTCGAGCCGGTCCCAGTGGCCAAGCGTCTCAGGACGACGAGAGCAAAGTGATACCCTCTTCCCCGCGCTTTACCGTGCGTGCTCGAGGACGACGATCGTCCGCTGCGCGGGGAGCGTCGCGCGCGTGATCTCAATCGAGCTGGTCCCTCGCCGTTCGATCGGGTCGCCGGGCAGCACTTCCAGAAATCGTTCCAGCGGCTGGATGTTGAGGTTGATCTTGGGCGTCTTGAAGTGCATCGGCACGACGATCCGCGGAGCGATGGCGTCGAGCAGCGCGGGGATCTCGGGATAGTCGATCGTGGGCGGGCCGCCGGCGGCCGCCAGGACGATTTCGGCTCCGCGCACCGGCGCCAGCTCGATCTCGGCAAGCGGATGACCGAGGTCGCCCAGGAACACGAGGTGCAGATCCTCGGAGTGGAAATGGACGAGCGTGACCTCGTCTTCGGGCAACCGCTCGGGCGTCTCGAAGACGTGGACCGACTCGAACCGGATGCCCCGGATGACCTTTCCTTCGGCCGGCAGCTCGAGCGCCCGAACCGTCTCGAAAGGCGGGATGATCTGGCCAAGGTGGCTGTGGTAGCGGTCGTTTTCATGGCTCACGACCACGAGATCGGCCGGCTCGTTGATCGGCTCGTATCCCCCCGAGTCCGGCGAACGGTAGGGGTCGAGGATGATCCGCAAGTTCTGCGTCTCGATCAGGAATGCCGCGTGGCCGTACCACGTGATCCGCATGGCTCATCCTCTTTTTTCGGAGGTGACCAGGGATGCCGGCGAAATCTTGCCCTGGAACAGATCGATGATGTTCCGCGCGGCGCCTACGGCCATGTCCTCGATCGCCTGAAGGTCGTTGGCGGCGACATGTGGGCTCACGAGAACGGTGTCGAGAGCCAGGAGTGGGTTGTCGGGAGATGGGGGCTCGTCGACCAGCACGTCGAGCCCCGCGCCGGCGAGGTGACCGGACCGCAACACGTCGACCAGGTCGGCCTCGACGATCAGGCCGCCCCGCGACGTGTTGATCAGGAACGCACCCGGCTTGATCCGCAAGAGCGCGTCTCGATCAAACATCCCCCGAGTCTCCGCGGTCAAGGGGAGGTGGAGGGAGACGAAGTCGGAGCGCGCCAGGAGCGTATTCAAGTCCATCAGCTCGACGCCGTACTCGCGAGCGAGTCCCGGGCTCACTTTGGGGTCGCACCCCAGGACCGTCATCCCAAACGCCGCCGCGCGGCGGGCCACGCTCCGGCCGATCCGCCCGAGCCCGACGAGCCCGATCGTGTTGCCGCGAAGGGGTACGAGCGGCGTCTTCAGCCAGAGGCCCCGCCGCGCGTCGCGGTCGTTGGGCACGAGCGACCGCGCCAGCGCCAGGAGCAGCGCCAGCGCATGCTCCGCGACCGCCTCGCAGTTGGCGTCGGGTGTGATCGCGACGGTGACACGGCAGCGCTCCGCGGCCCCGAGGTCGATGCAATCGCAACCGACCCCGCAGCGCGAGATGATCCGCAGCTCAGGGAGCCCGGCCAGGACCCGCTCGGTGTACGGCTCGCTCCCCGCGATGACCGCGGCGAACCCCCGCAAGGCTGCGATCGTCTCGTCCTCGGTCGTGATCGGCAACCGAGGAGGGTAGACGACCTCGAACCCCGCCGCGCGCAACAGGGGAATATGAGGACCGTCCGTACGGTACAAGGACTCGGCGGTGATCAGCACGGTGGACATAGTGTCTTTTCGATTCCTGCGCGGCCAGCGGTGGGATTCAGAAGGCCCGCCAGTCCCGGCCGGCGCGGTTTGAGGCCACTCAGGGCGGTTCTCGCTCGAGTTGCACGCCCGCGAGCCCGAGCGAGGAAAACACTCCCAGCCCCCCTCTCGCACGTCACGGAACCGTCACCAAAAATCCGTGTTGTCCACTCTCGATCATAACCTGGCCTCGCACCATTGTGTTACCATATCGGCCGATCGCATTTTCTTCGTCGTTGCTTGATGGCTGACCTCCGCCGAATGGCCAGCCCGACGTTTGCCTCTTGAGTCGCCACCAAAGGAGACACCGATGCCTAGCCGCCGCCATTTCCTGAGCGTCACCGCCGGCGCGAGCGCCGGGGCCGCGATGACCCTCCTCGCTCCGGGATCGAGCCCGCTCGCCGCGGCCCCCGAGCGAGCCGAGCCGTCTGCCGACGGCACCTGGCTGACCTATGCCGTCAACATCGAGATGACCTGGAACAAGCTGCCCTACCTTGACCGCATTCGCAAAGTCAAGGAGGCCGGCTTCTCGCATTATGAATTCTGGCCGTGGCGCGGCAAGGACATCGATGCGTTCCTCAAGCTCAATCAGGAGCTGGGGCTGACGCCGGCCCAGTTCTCGGCGTCGCCCGTCAAGGGATTCGGACACGGGATCACCAACCCCGATCCGGCTCGCCGTGAGGAATTCGAAGAAGAGATCCGGTCGGCGCTTCCCGCGGCCAGGAAGCTCGGCGTCAAGAAGATCTGTGTCGTCGCCGGTGAAGAGACCAAGGGTTATTCGCGCGACGACCAGACCCAGGCCGTCATCGCCGCGCTCAAGGCGGGAGCGAAAATCGTCGAGCCCGAGGGGATCACGATCATCCTCGAGCCGCTCAACATCCTGGTCGATCATCCCCGTCAGCTCGTCGTCCACTCGGCGCACGCTGCCCTGATCCTCAAGGCCGTCGGCTCACCCAATGTCAAGATGCTCTTCGACATCTACCACCAGCAGATCAGCGAGGGAAACCTCACGGGCAATATTCGCAAATATCACGACCTGATCGGCTATTTCCAGATGGCCGACCATCCCGGCCGCCACGAGCCCACGACCGGCGAGATCAACTATGCGTTCGTGCTGCGGACTATCCACGACGTCGGCTACCGCGACCCGATCGGCATGGAGATGAGTCCGAAGGGCGACCCCATGGCCGCCTTCAAGGCGGTCCGCGCGGTCGACGCGCTGGCGCGTACCGTCAAGGAAACCGCTTGAGCGTCGGTGGACCATCGATCGGGGCCCTACTTGAAGCGGCGGATCGTCGCTGGACCTGGGGGGCAGGTGCGCGCGGCGCGTCAGGCCCTCCTTCATGGTTTCAGGATGGATCAAGGATGCGCTGGCTGTCGATCATCGGCTCGTGGCTCTTCTCGCGGCGGATCGAGCGGGACCTCGCGCGAGTCTGGCGCCTGGTGCGCGACAATCCCGAGTTCGTCGTGCTCGCCTTGGGTGTTCTCCTCCGCTGCACGACCTACGGCGAGAACCGAACATTCTGGATGGATGAAGCCTCGTTGTGGGGCAATATCAAGGGCAAGCCGATCCTCGATTTCTCGGAGCCGCTCGCGGGCGATCAGTTGGCGCCCCTTGGTTTCTTGATCGCGCAGCGGGCGCTGGTACGGGTGCTGGGCACATCAAGGTACGTCGCGCGGTTGATCCCGCTGGTTAGCGGGATTGTCGCGCTCGGCCTGTTGGCGCGCCTGGCTCGCCGCACCCTGCCGCGACGAGGAGCGCTCGTGGCCCTGATCCTGTTCGCGATTTCGGACGACCTGGTCTATTACTCGAGCGAGATGAAGCCGTACTCGCTCGACCTGGCGGTCGGGCTGGCTCTCAGCCTGGCGGCGCTCGGCGCCCTCGAGATGCCGCTGTCGTTCCGCCGCGCCGCGGCGATGGGCATCGCCGCCCTTGTCGCCCCTTGGTGCTCGTTTGCCTCGGCGTTCGTCGTCGCGGGCAGCGGCGCGACCTTGATCCTCTTCAGCCTGCTCTGCCGGCGATACCGCGATGCCGCCGTCTGGGTCGCAATCTCAACCGGCTGGGGAGCGAGCTTCACACTCGCCTATCAAGCGTCACAAGCGGTCCTCACCCCTTACACGTCGATGTACAAGTTCTGGTGGTTCGCATTCCTGCCCATCTGGCCCCCGAGCCTCGACCATCTTTCGCGTGCGGCCGGGATCCTGCTCGAGATCTTCGTCAATCCCCTGAACGTGGTCGGTCCGACCTGGCCCTGGGTGGGCGTGGCCCTCCCGTTATCGCTCGTGCTGGCCGGCGGCATCTCACTCGCGCGGCGGTCGTGGCCGGCCTGGGCGATCCTGGTCTTGCCAATCGCCCTGGCCATGCTTGCCTCGGGGATGAAGCGGTACCCGTTCCACGGGCGGTTGATCCTCGAGCTGGTGCCGGCGTTCTTTCTCTTGATCGCCGCGGGCACCGAACGGCTTCGCGATCTGGCGACCGGTCGAGCCAGGATTGGTTACGTAACCGTCCTGGTCCTGGTCCTCGCCTATCCCTGCCTGGCGTCGTTCTACCAGACCGCGTGGGACCCTCCACGGGATTTCAACCGGCATGGGGATTTACACAAAAACCTGTTTATTCAGTGAGGGCAGGGATGTCGATCCGCCGTCCGCCATTCATGGCCGACTCATGGGCGCACAGGCCGACCATGGTCCAGTTGGCGGAGGTGACGGCGTCCGGCAAGGCGGGTCGATCTCCCTTGACTGCGCTCAGGAAGGCATGGACCAGGTGCGGATGTGACCCGCCGTGGCCTCCCCCCTGAAGAAACGAGAGGTGCTCGGCGTCCTGGATGGCCGACGGCTGCGTGAACCGGCGGATGGGCTCGGGCAGGAGCCGGGCATAGTCTGGGACCTTCACCCGCCGGGTGATCTCGGGCTCGGCCAGCAGATGCTCGGGCGTGCTCTTGGTGTGGATGACCGGGTCTTCATTCTCGACCTGCTGCCATTCGAAGCTCTTCTTGCTGCCGGTGGCGTCGAAGCTCTCCCGGTACTGGCGGGCGGTGTCGAACAGGCTGCGGGTCACCTCGGCGACCACGTCTGAATCCTTGATCGTGAACGTGGCCGTCTCGAGCGCGAACGGGCTGCCGTAACGGCTGATGAGCTCCTCGCGGATCCGGCCCGACCCGTGGCAGACGACGCTCTGGGCAAGCTTGCCCAGGATCGCCAGGCAGGGGCTGACGCAGTGCGTGGCGTACCACATCGGCGGCAGGCCCGGCCAGTAGTCGGGCCAGCCGTCCATGTCTTGCTGGTGGCTCCCTCGCAGGAACTGGAGCCGGCCCAGCTCGCCCTTGTCATACAGCTCCTTCACGAACAGGTACTCGCGGCTGTAGACGACCGTCTCCATCATCATGTAGAGCTTGCCGCTGGCGCGCTGGGCCTGGACGATCTGGCGGCATTCGTCGATGGACGTCCCCATCGGCACGGTGCACGCAACGTGCTTGCCGGCCTTGAGCGCTTCGACCGACATCCAGGCGTGGTCGGGGATCGGTGAGTTGATGTGGACGGCGTCGATGTTCGGGTCCTTTAAGAGCTCGCGGTAGTCGCTCGAGCGGTTCTTGATCCCATAACGGTTCCCACATTCGTCAAGCCCCTTGCGGTCGCGGCGGCAGATTGCATAGATTTCCGCGCCAGGGTATTTCTGATAGATCGGTATGAACTCGGCCCCAAAGCCCAGCCCGATGATGGCCACGCGGATCGGCTTCTCGCCCGCCATGTTGGTTTCTCCTTGACTGAGGGTGACTTCCGCTGTGAAGTACCGTGCAGGATATGAGGACGTGCGAGCGAAGGCAAGCACCTTGAGAGGACAGCAGACATGCCGGAATCTTCCACGGTCAAGAAAGTGCGAGTGGCCTTCATCGGCACGGGCGCGGTGACGGCCTATCACCACCTGCCCGGCTTGCGGCTGGACCCCCGCGCCGAGCTGGTTGCGATCTGCGACACCGAGCCCGGCGTTCTCGAGCGGTGCCGGGCTGAGTGGAACGTCGCGCACGCCACGACCGATCCCGACGCCGTGTGCCGCCTCGATTCGGTCGACGCGGTGGTGATCGCCACGCCGAACGACACGCATCGACCGATCGCCGTGGCCGCGGCCCGGGCCGGCAAGCACGTCATGTGCGAGAAGCCGCTGGGCTTGAGCGCGCTCGAGGTCCGTCAGATGTACGAGGCGGCCCGTGACGCCGGGGTCGTGCACATGACCGCGTTCACCTACCGATTCGCGCCGGCGATGCGCTACCTGCGGCACCTGCTCAAGTCAGGGGCACTCGGGACGCCCCGCCACTTCCGTTCCCAGCGCTTTCTCGACTGGCCCGAGACGAGCTGGGGCTGGCGGCAATACCAGGCCCGAGCGGGCGCGGGCGACCTGTTCGACATGACGATCCATCGCATTGATTTCGCCATCGACCTGCTCGGCCCGATCGCGCGGGTCTGTGGCGCGGTCGCGCGATTCGCACCCCGCGACCGGACGGTCGACGGTCGGCCGTGCCCTCCCTCGGACGTCGACGACTGGTCGTGCCTGATCGGCGAGTTCGCCTGTGGCGCGACCGGCGTGTGGGAAGGGACGACCCTGGCCAAGGGCTATCACCGCGACGGCTTCGGCCATGAGTGGGCCGAGGTCAACGGCTCGGAGGGCTCGGCCGTCTATCGGCTGCACGAGCCCAATACCATCTTGCTGGGCAAGACGGGTCAAGACCTGGCCGCGGTGCCCGTGCCGGCCGAGTTCCTCAAGCCGGCCGGCAGTCCGCGCGATCCCGGCGACGGCCCGCCTGCGACCGTCTTCCGCTACGACTTGATGTGGGAATTCATCTCGGCGATCGTCGAGCGCCGCCCGGCCGTGCCCAGCTTCCACGACGGCTTGAACGCCCAGCTCGTCGCCGACGCCGTGCTCGAGTCACATGCGAAGCGGACCTGGATCGACACGTCCGTGGCGGAGGCGTGAGAGTCGGATGGAATCAATCGTTGGACATGAGGGAACACAATCGCGGCGAAACCTGCCCTTCAATCGGAAGAACCCCCGTCGATCTCCACCAGATCGGTGCTCTGCGAAAGGATCGCATGGATAACGTGGCGGGTTTTCTGCGATCCAAGGATGCGAGCGAGAATCTCGATGAATTGTTCCTCTCCGGTTGCGAAGAACTCCTCCCCAGGCTTGATTCCAATCTCCTTGGCGATCGCGTCGTCCACCCGGAATCTCACGGGATAAAGATCAACATCGTAAGCGACTGCGAACAGGCGGTACCTGTAGTTATCGAGGGCCGGGGCATTGAGGATGAAGTCATAGCTGAATGGCATGATAGGTACGAAGACCTGTCCCGCGTTCTTAACCGTGGCTTTCACGATGTTCTTTGTCTTTGCTCCCAGCAATGAGGCTTGCTCCTTGAGGATTGTCAGAGGAGACTTCGTGGTGACAGTGCCAAGGTCGGTGGGCCAGAGGTCAGTCATTTTCGCACCTATAAACTTAATCGAAACAGGATCGGTAAGTGGTCCGATCCCAGTTTCCGATTTGGTATCCCTGTGTCCGTCAAGAGCGACTGCTCTCCAGTATGATCAATAATGGCCAAATCATCCAATCGAAATCGGTCGAGGAGGGCGGGGCGGACTAGCACCTGATCGAACATATTCCAAAAGTAGACCTTCTGTTCAGCGCGAGGGTGATAGAATGTCCCTGCTGGGCCAGGGGTGCCGTCACCGAATAGGCTCCACATCGGGTTGTAGAAAAAAGGGTACTCGCGTTCCTGGACGATGCGAGTCCCACGTTGTGCGACTCTCTAGTCCATCACTGCATGCATCCCTGCCGCACTGACGACACCGGTCTCGAACGGATTCATATTGAAGTCACCCACCAGAACAGTCTTATGGTGACCAGCGCTTTCTTCGATCCTTCTGATGTCGTTCGCCAGTGTCGTGCATTCCATACTCTGACTCTCATCGCTCCAAGCATACTTGCTGGGGAAGTGCACAACGGCAAGCAGGATCTCCTCTATCCCCGGTGGATTGAGTCTTCGAACCGTCAACCGATCGGTCTCATAGATTGGCGCAGCAAAAGTTTCAGAAAATCTTGCGAAAACATGTATCTTTGTATTCTCTATCCCCGGTGCATAGCTATACGCCACGACTGTTTTGTTTAGAGCCAGCAACAACTCGCTCGGCTCATCGACCACTTCGGCGAGCAAAACGACATCGACATCGTATCTTGTAGCCAGGTCCGAGATTTGTACTGGACGCGATGCTGCTCCGACATTCCAAAATAATAGAGTGATCATTCAATAAAATGTCATACCGGATTAGGGATCCATGTCTCGGACGTTTGGTAGGAACAAGTATCTTTACCTAGAGTATCTGGGCGCCCCCCGATCGGCAAGCCCGAGGAGGATTCCGTATGAGGACGATGGATCGGAGACTCCGTCACCGCCACTTGTCGGCAACGGCGAGTAGCTGCCCGATCGTCAGCTCGAAACCTGGCAACAGATCGGTCCGGAATGTCTCGGTCTCGTGGATGACGAGCACGTCTTCGGCGCCCGTCTTGGGCGGATTCCGGCGGAAGACGGTCATGGTTCGCCGAAACCGATCGATGACCCAGTATTCGGTCACTCCAAGGTCCAGGTACTGGCGGCGCTTCTGGTCGTAGTCCCGTACTCGATCGCGCAGTGACTTGGACACGAACTCGACCACGATGCTTCACGCTCATCGTAGTCGGTGGCGGCGTCGAACTCTTCGGGCGTCATCAATGTGCCGGCTGATGCCAGGCCGAGCTTGGGCTTCGGGAGACTCGTCAACCTGCTCATTTATTTCCAGCCTCGCCCTCAATCGTCCCATCGGTGCGTCGAGGTTCACCTCGCCATTTTCACCGATCGACCTCCGAGTTGTCCACGCAAGGCTTCCGAGTTCGTGCGAATCTCGTCTTCACGTAACCGTCGACTTCCCGGTCGTGAAGGCGCGCCAGGCGCCGGTGGCGCGGATCTCGCGGATCGTGCCGATGGCCGCGTCGAGCTCGTCGTCGCGATTGTAGAAGTGGGGTGAGAGCCGGATCCCCGCGCCGGGGCGGTAATCGCAGAGGATGTCGAGAGCGATCAGGCTCCTGGAGATCTCATAGCCGTTCTCGATGTCGATCGCGATGGTCCCACCGCGCCGCGATCTATCGAGCGGAGTCGTGCAGCGGTATCCTTCCTGGCCGGCGAGCTCGAGCAGCCGTTCGGTCTGCCGCAGCGACTTGCCGCGAATTGCGTCGATTCCGGCCTGGTTGATGATCTCCAGGCCCGGTTGCGCCGCGTGGAGGGCGGGGATGCTGGGCGTCCCATTGAGAAAGCGCCACGCATCGTCGCGGCGCTCCAGGCGGGTCTCGAAGGCGAACGGCTGCCGGTGGGACAACCAGCCGGTGAGCTTCGGCTCCAGGCTCCGGCGATGCCGCGGGTCAACCCACAAGAAGGCCGCGCCGGGGCCCCCGCACAGCCATTTCAAGCAGCCGCCGATGTAGACGTCGATACCCAGGCCACGGACGTCCACGGGGATCACTCCGACGGCCTGGTAGCCGTCGATCACCGTGATGGCTCCGACCCGGCGCGCCTGCTCGGCGATCGCGGCCACGTCGTGGATGAAGGCCGATTTGAAGAGCACGTGCGATAGGCTCACAATCGCGGTCTGCTCGTCGATCGCCTCGATCAACCGCTGCGTGTCAACCTCGATGCCATCTCGCGAGGGAACGACGGTGACCTCGGCCGAGCTCCGGCGCTGCTGGTCGATCAGGTAAAGGATCGATGGGAAATGCATGGCATCGGTGACGATCTTGGGCCGGTGCGTGGAGAAGTCGAAGGCGCTGAAGACGACCGCATGGGCCAGGGTCACGTTCGGCTGGAAAACGACTTCCCCTTGCCGCGCTCCGATCAAGGGTGCAACGAGGTCGCCCAGGTCGGCGGCCAGGGTCCACCAGCTTTCTTCCCACGCTCGGACGCCCCGCGTCGCCCAGAGGGCGTAGTAACTCTGCAGGCTCGGACCAACGGCCGCGGGCGCCGCTCCCAGCGAGTTACTGATCAGATAGTTCGTACTCGCCAGGATCGGAAACCGCTCGCGATAGATCAGCAGGGGATCGGCTGGCTGCTCTTGCCCGGAAGGGCCGGCATTCACCACACGGATCGGTTCGTTGCTCATGGCATGCTCCTCGAGTATCGTCCGCATGGCGGTTTCGCGGCGGGCTTACGGCCTGGGTCGTCCTTTTTTCGACCCCGGGGGTGCTGGATCGCGCAAGATTAGCAGTGGATACTGTATAATGCATAGGGTCCTCGACCTTGGCATGATGATCGCAGGGCCGTGTCGAGCTTCGATGCGTCTCGAGCAACGGGATTCCAACCATGAGAACAAAGATCACGCTCCCGGCAATAATGCTGACCTGGGGATGGCTGGGTATCGTGGCGAGTGCCGGTGCCCAGGTCGCGAGTGAGAATCGGGCGGCGGCGGCGCCGCAGGCTGCGAACCAGAAGTCCGAGGCCGGCGCGACGTCGCCGGCCCGGGCCCCATTGACCGATCGACCCGAGGATGAAAAAGCGATCCGGTCCGCGGCGGAGACTTTTACGCGCGCGTACAACGCGGGTGATTCGAAGGCCGTGGCGGCCCTCTACACCGAGGATGCCGAATCGATCGACGAGCATGGCGATCGCATCCAGGGCCGCCCGATGATCCAGGACTTGTATTCCTCGATCTTCCAGGAACGCCCGGGCGCCACCATTCGAATCTCGATCGATTCGCTCCGCTTCCTGTGCCCTGATGTCGCCAAGGAGGAGGGGCAGACTCGCGTCAAACCGCGTGGTAACGAGCCCGAAACCCTGCGCCGCTACACGGTTCTCTACGTCAAGCAGGGGGGGCAATGGTTGCATTCGAGCGTTCGCGAGGAGCACGAGACGGGCCTGCTGCATCACGAGCGTCTCAAGGACCTGGAGTGGCTGGTCGGCGAATGGCTCGACCAGAGCTCCGACTCGACCGTCCACCTCACTTGCCGCTGGTCGGAAGACAAGAACTTCCTGCTCCGCGATTTCACGATCCACGTCCAGGGCCAGCCCGTGATGACGGTCTCGCAGCGCATCGGATGGGACCCGCTCACCAAACAGGTCAAGTCGTGGGTCTTCGACTCCGAGGGGGGCTATGGCGATGCACTTTGGGCCCGCAACGGGGATCGGTGGGTCATCAAGTCCTCGGGCGTCCTGCCCGATGGCCGGATCGCCACGGCGACCAACGTCCTGACCCGGGTCGGCCCCAACACGGCGCGCTGGACGTCCAAGGAACAGACCCTGGGGGCCGAGGGCGTCGCCGAAGCGGCCGAGTACGTCATGGTGCGAAAGCCGCCCCATCCCCAGGCCAAATGAATCAACCGAAACCATCCGGAATCTTGCCAGCGAAAACCAGGCGGAGGATGCCATGACCAAACAGGTTTTTTGCTCCATACTCGTCGGACTCATGACGCTCAACCCGGCCGTCCCGGCTTACGCCTTCCAACGTGGCGGGCACGGTGGCGGTGGTGGTGGCGGCTTCCGTGGCGGTGGCGGTTTTCGTGGCGGTGGTGGCGGCGGCTTTCGCGGCGGTGCCCCCGCCCCGGCGTTCAATCGCACCCCGTCATTCAGCACACCCCGGACCATGCCGCAAGCGGCTCGCACCATGCCGCAAGCCGCTCGCAACCAGGTCGGAAACGTCAATCGATTCAATAATGTGAATCGAGTCAACTCGGTCAACAATGTCAATCGTGTCAACACGTTCAATAATGCAAACGTGAACCGGATGGGCGTCGGCTGGCACAATCCCTACATGGGGGCCCACCAGGGATGGGTCCACGGCTACTGGAATGGCCACTATCCCGGCGGCTTCGGCTGGCGTCCTTACGGGTACGGCTACGGCTATCCGGGTTACGGTTTCGGCGGCGGGCTCGGTTACGGGCTCGGCATGGGCATGGGGATGGGCCTGGGCTGGGGGCTTTCGTCCTGGATGTACGGCCCCATGCTCTACGGCTGGGGCTACTCGAATTATTACAACCCCTACTATGGCGGGGGCTACGGCGGTAACACGGTCGTCGTCCAGCAGCCAATCGTCTATGACTATTCCCAGCCGATCGATGCGCAGACCGCGCCGCCGGAGCAAGCCGTGACCGATCAGGCCGTGACAACCTTCGACGCGGCGCGCGAGGCCTTCAAAGGGGGCGATTATCCCCGGGCCATCGAGCTGGTCGACCAGGCGCTCAAGTCGACGCCCAACGACCCGACCCTGCATGAGTTTCGCGCCCTGACCCTCTTCGCTCTCAAGCGGTACGACGAGGCCGCGGCGCCGCTTTATGCCGTGCTGTCGGTCGGGCCCGGCTGGGATTGGACGACGCTGATCAGTCTGTACGGCGACCCGGAAACTTACACTCAGCAGCTCCGAGCCCTGGAGGCCTTCACGGTACAGAACCCAAATTCGGCGCCGGCGCATTTCGTGCTGGCATACGAGTATCTCACGATCGAGCACGCCGATACGGCGGTCCAGCAGTTGAAGATCGTGTCGGCCCTTCAGCCCAAGGACACGCTCTCGGTGCAGTTGATTCAGCAGCTCGAGCACAAAGACCAGCAAGCTTCCGCAACCGGAGTCGGCCCGGGACAGACTCCCGCTCCCGCGCCGCCCGCCGTCCAGGCGGCAGACACGGCCCCCGCCGGCAAGGAAGGGAAAATGGAGGGGACCTGGACGGCTCAGCCGAGCAATGAGATGAAGATTACCGTCAGCTTCCAGGGCGAGGGACGCTTCACCTGGAATGTCGACCGGCAAGGCAAAGCCCAGCAGTTCGCTGGAAAATCCAGCTACGAGAATGGCATCCTGACCTTGGTCCAGGACCAGAACAACAACACGATGGTGGGCAACGTGCGCTGGACGGACGAGACCCACTTTAGCTTCAAGGTGATGGGCGGCGGGCCCGGCGACCCCGGGTTGTCGTTCATCAGAACGTCGTGAGTCGCTGGCATCGTGAACCGCTGGTCTCCACGGAGCCCGGCCGTTAGAATCAATCTGCTGGCTCAATCGATCGGGCTGGGCCGCGGGGCTCGAACGCCTCGCTGCCGGCTCCGATCAGGTTCAATTGAGACGGAGACGAAACGCCGATGCCACCTCTCTCTCGCGGTACCGAGGTCGACCTTTGCGAGCACGTCGAAGGGGGGGACGGGATTCGTGTGATCCGGGGCGGTGGCAACTGCCGGAGCTGGAACAATATCCAGTACAAGGTCGGCTTGAGCGCCCGGAACGTCGGCTCGACGAAGCTGTCGATGAACGTGGCGACGATCCCGCCTGGCGGCGTGGCCTACGCCCACATTCACGTCGGCTTCGAGCTCATGCTTTACATTCTCCAAGGCCGGGTACGTCATGAGTATGGGCCCGGCCTCACGGAGTCGATCGAGAACGAAGCGGGTGACTTCATCTACATCGAGCCGGGCGTCCCGCACGAGGTGTTCAACCTCAGCCAGAGCGAGCCGGTCGTCGCCGTGGTGGCCCGGTCCGACGCGAGCGAGTGGGAGAATATCGTCCCCTACGACAGGAACGGCCCCGAATAGGCGCTTGTTCGAGAAGGGCGGCTCCGCGATCACTTCGCAATGCAAGCGTGACGGCAATTAGTCGATAGCCCTTGCCAGGACCGGCGATTTTGCCCAAGATGCCGGCGTCCCCGGTCGGCGGCTGGTGCTCATACCACACCGAGGGACACGCTGGCCTCCCGGAGCTGTCGGATTGTCGATCTCTTCCAGGCTCAATCCGAAACGATTGCGGGTCGCGCACCGGGCGCTTCGAATCGATCGTTCAACTGTGGGCGACCTGGATCGCGCGCGCCTTTCCAGTCGACCGCGGAGTGCGATGCCCTGGGGTGTCGCCGGCATGGTCGGGTTGATCCTGGCGGTCGAGTGCTGGGTGGCGCGGAACCGGCTCGACTTCTCCGACCCGGTCAGCCTGAGCTGGCGGTTCAGCGCGGAGGCCGCCACGACCCGCGCACCCGGCTGCGACGTCGTCTGCCTGGGGGACAGCCTGGTCAAGCATGGGTTGTTCCCCGCGTTGATCGAGCGGGAGACGGGCCGGCGGGCCGTGAACCTGTCGGCCGCGCGCGGTCCAACGCTGATGAGCTATTTCCTGTTCCGGCGAGCGCTCGACGCCGGTGCCCGTCCGTCCGCCGTCATCCTCAACGCCAAACCCGCCGTGCTGATCGGCGGCCCCGATTATGACGCCCGGTACTGGCAGGAAGTGCTGACGCTGCGCGAGGGCCTGGAGCTCTTGCAGATGACCCGCCGGGTTCCTTTCATGGTCTCGACGCTCCTCGGCCGGCTCTTGCCGTCGTTCCGCTCGCGGCTGGAAGTCCGATCGAACCTGCTGGCGGCCCTGCGCGGCGAGACCGACCCGCTCCATGCGATCAATCGGGTCCTCTGGCGCAACTGGACGGTCAACGCCGGCGCCAACGTGACGGCCGCGAATTCCCCCTATCAAGGCGAGGTCGCTCCCGAGGTCGAGAGACAGTTGCACACCAGCCGCTTCCATGTCGAGCGGACCAACGCCGAAGCCATCGAGCGGCTCTTGAAACTGGCCGAAAAGCGGAAGATCCCGGTCTTCTGGCTGATGGCACCGCTATCTCCCAACCTCCAAGCTCTCCGGGACCGGAGCGGCGCCGAGGCCAAGTACGAGCAGTTCGTCCGGACCATTCAGGTGCGCTATCCCCAGGTCATGACCGTGCTCGACGCCCGCCGCGCGGCCTATCCTCCCAAGTTGTTCATCGACGCGACCCACTTGAGCGGCGGCGGCGGGATCGCCCTGAGCCGCTCCATCGCAACCGCGATCGGGCGCGAGCTGTCCCGTACGCAGTCCACGACCTCCGGAAGCTGGATCGCGCTCGACCCACCCTCCGATCGTCCCGCCGGATTCGAGGCTTCCATCGAGGACCTCGAGGAGTCCAAGAGGATCCTCCACCTCGACACGACCGCTCATGTGTCGTCCCGCTGACCGAACGTGAAAAGGTGCCAGCCACCAAATATGGACAATAGACAGAATTCAGAAAGGCAACGGCCACGAAATCAGTTCATCGCACACAGTGTATTTTACCCAATTTTGGTGGCTGGCACCTTTTCCCATCCGTGTAGGCCGGGCAGGAAGGCCTGACCTACCGTCTGCTTTATTCTGCTTGGGTCGCGGGCTGAACCCGGCTCCGTTGTTGACAACCACCTGGGCGAGCCACATACTGAGCGCGTGAATGACGGGCGCCTGGTCGGGGAGCGCTTGGATGGAACGCCGGGCGATCGCTGTCAGCGGGATCGTCCAGGGAGTCGGGTTCCGCCCCTTCGTCCACCGGCTCGCGTCGCGCTTCGGTCTGCACGGCTTCGTCAAGAATCAGACGGGCGGCGTCCTGATCGAAGTGGAAGGGGATGTTCGCACCCTGGACCAATTCTTCGCCGAGCTCACGAACCGGCCGCCCCCCCTGGCACAGATTGATGACGTGAGCTGGGTGTCTCGCCGGCCGCAGGGTGACCGTTGCTTTCGGATCGAGACCAGCACGGCCGCCGCGACCACCTTGATCTTCCCGTCGCCCGACGTCGCCACCTGCGACGACTGCCTCGCCGAGCTGTTCGATCCCGCCGATCGACGATATCGTTATCCTTTCCTCAATTGCATCAACTGCGGCCCCCGCTTGACGATCATTCGGGAGTTTCCCTATGACCGCGAGCGGACGACCATGGCGTCGTTCGTCATGTGCGCGGCGTGCCGCGCGGAATACGAGGATCCGCGGAACCGTCGTTTCCACGCCCAACCGATTGCCTGCCCATCGTGCGGGCCTCGATTGCGGGCCCTGAGTGCCGCCGGCGAACCGATCGCCTCCGATGATCCACTGGCGGAGGCCGTCGCTTCGTTACGGAGGGGAAGGATCATCGCCCTCAAGGGCCTGGGGGGTTATCACCTGGTTTGCATCGCAGGCGACGACACGGCCGTGGCGGAGCTGAGGCGGCGCAAGCACCGCGACGAGAAACCGTTTGCCCTGATGGTGGGCGATCTCGCGGAAGCCCGGCGAATCGCGGAGGTATCTCCGGCCGAGGAGTCCTTGCTGGCCTCGCCGCCTCGCCCGATCGTCTTGTTGCGCAGGCGAGCGGATGCCGGCGTTGCTGCCGCGGTCGCGCCCGCAAACCCACACCTCGGCGTGATGCTGCCGTATACTCCGTTGCACCACCTGCTGCTGCACGCATGCGACTCGATGCCGCTCGTGATGACCAGTGGCAACCGGTCCGACGAGCCGATCGCCTACGACGACCGCGACGCACTGGCCCGGCTGACCGGTATCGCCGACCTCTTTCTGACGCACGATCGACCCATTCACGTCCGCTGTGACGACTCGGTGACGCGCGTGGTTGGCGGTTGCGAGCTGCCGCTGCGCCGCTCACGCGGTCAGGCGCCGCAACCGCTCGACTTGCCCGTGCCGTGCGGCCGCCCGGCGCTGGCGTTGGGCGGCCAGGCCAAGGTGACGTTCGCCCTCGGCCGCGGCCGGCACGCTTTCCTGAGCCACCACATCGGCGATCTCGACCACTACGAAGCCTTTCGTGCCTACGCCCTGGCTATTGCACATTACGAGCGCCTCTTCGCAATCGACCCCAAGCTGGTCGCGCACGACCTGCACCCGGACTACGCCTCGACGCGTTACGCGCGAGAGCGCACTCCATCCGTCCCGCTGGTGCCCGTGCAGCACCACCACGCCCACATGGCTAGTTGCATGGCCGAGCACGGCCTGGACGAGCCGGTGATCGGCGTGGTTTTCGATGGCACCGGCTACGGCAGCGACGGCGCGATCTGGGGGGGCGAGTTCCTCACGGGCGATTACGGTGCATTCCAGCGCGCGGCGCATCTGCGCTACGTGGCCATGCCCGGGGGCGAGCAGGCAATCCGAGAGCCGTGGCGGATGGCGGCGGCGCACCTAGCCGACGCCGGGCAGGACCCCGCTCCGTTGCGGGACCACGTCTCGGCCGCGGCGCTCATGGCCGCCCATCGACAGATCGAGCGGCACTTCAACGCACCGCTGACCTCGAGTGTCGGGCGGCTGTTCGACGCGGTGGCGGCCCTGGCCGGCGTTCGGCACCACGTCAGCTTCGACGGCCAGGCGGCGATGGAGCTCGAATCGCTCGCCTCGGAAGCCGTCGACGCCGGAGCGTATCCCTTCGAGATCGTGACGGTCCGGCGGGGAGACCCGCCGGCGACCACCCTTGTCATCGACACGCGGCCGCTGATCGCCGAGGTGGCCTCGCAGGTGCGGCGCGTCTGCGAGGCGTTGATCGGCCGCCGGTTCCACACGACCCTGGTCGAGATCGTCGCCCAGGTCTGTGCCCGGCTCGCCGAGCAGACCGGGCTGGCCACGGTCGTCTTGAGCGGCGGGGTGTTCCAGAACGCTCTGCTGAGCTGCGAAACGACTGCACGGCTGACGCGGGACGGGTTCCGGGTGTACCGCCATCGGCGGGTCCCCCCCGGCGACGGCGGCCTTTGCCTGGGTCAGCTCGCCGTCGCGGCGGCATGGCAGAGGTCGGAATCGATCCCCTAATGAGGACTTGCTGATGTGCCTTGCGATACCCGGTAAAGTGGTCGAGACCTACCGTGAGCACAACATGCTGATGGGCAAGGTCAGTTTCGGCGGGATCTCCAAGCGAGTCTGCCTGGAATGCGTACCTGATGTTTCTATCAATGATTATGTGCTTGTCCACGTCGGCTTCGCCCTGTCGCGAATCGACGAGGCCGAGGCGCAGCGGGTGTTCGAGCTGCTCGAGAGCATGGACCAGCTCGACGACTTGAAAGTTCCCTCACCATGAAATTCCTCGACGAATATCGTGACGGCGCGGCGGCGGCCAGGCTGGCGGCCGCAATCGCGCGCGCCGTGACGCGGCCGTGGACCATCATGGAGGTCTGCGGCGGTCAGACGCATTCCATCGTCAAGTACGGGCTCGACAGGATGATGCCTCCGGCGGTCGAGCTGGTGCACGGGCCGGGATGCCCCGTCTGCGTGACCGCGCTCGAGACGATCGATCGGGCGCACGCGATCGCCGCGCGGCCGGACGTCATCTTCTGCTCGTTCGGCGATATGCTCCGCGTCCCCGGCTCGCGCGGCGACCTGCTGCAGATGAAGTCGCAGGGGAGCGACGTGAGGATCGTCTACTCACCGCTCGACGCCGTGAGCCTGGCCGCGGCCAACCCGGCGCGGGAAGTTGTCTTCTTCGCCATCGGGTTCGAGACGACCGCGCCGGCCAATGCGATGGCCGTGCGGCAGGCGCGGCAGCGGCGGCTGGCGAACTTCAGCGTCCTGGTCTCGCACGTGCTCGTGCCGCCCGCCATGACCGCCATCCTGCAGGCGCCCGGCAATCGCGTCCAGGGGTTCTTGGGGCCGGGTCACGTCTGCACCGTGATGGGGTACGGTGAATACGAGTCGATCGCCCGCCTTTTTGGCGTGCCGATCGTCATCACGGGGTTCGAGCCGCTCGACCTGCTCGAAGGCTTGTTGCGCGCGCTCCGTCAGCTCGAGCAGGGCCGCGCCGAGGTCGAGAACCAGTACGGCCGCGCCGTCCGGCCCGAGGGGAACTCCGCGTCCAGGGCCCTGATCGAAGACGTCTTCGAGGTCTGCGACCGCAAGTGGCGTGGGATCGGCCTGATCCCGGCGAGCGGATACAGGCTCCGCCCCGAGTACCACGACCACGACGCCGAGCGGCGCTTCAGGGTGGAGGATATCCAGACGGAGGAATCGCCGGTGTGCATCAGTGGCGAGATCTTGAAGGGACTGAAGAAGCCCCACGACTGCCCGGCGTTCGGCAGGGAGTGCACGCCGCAAGATCCGCTCGGCGCGACCATGGTGTCATCGGAAGGCGCCTGCGCCGCCTATTTCGCCTACGGTCGTCATCTGGAGGCCAGCACGACGACCTCGCCCCCTGCGGGTGGCGGGCCTCCTCTCGACGATCTGGTCCTCCTCAGTCGAGGCGAGGAGAACGTGATCCGATGATCGAGCCCCGTAGGGCGATTGATTCCGAGTCATTCGGCGCCTGCCCACTCCCACAGTCGCGCTACGACCGGATCGTGCTCGGGCACGGCGGCGGCGGTCTGCTGACGGCCGAGCTCATCGGGCGGCTGTTCGTGCCCGCGTTCGGCAACGACGTTCTGGCGGCGCTCGAGGATCAGGCGACCGTGAGCTTGGGCGGCGACAACGGTAAGATGGCGCCCAGGATCGCCTTCACCACCGACTCATTCGTTGTAAAACCCCTTTTCTTTCCGGGCGGCGACATCGGCCGGCTGGCAATCCACGGGACCGTGAACGACCTGGCCGTCGGCGGCGCTCGTCCCCTCTTCCTCGCGGCGGCGTTCATCCTCGAGGAAGGACTGCCGCTCTCCGACCTGAAACGAATCGTCGCCTCGATGCGCGACGCCTGCGCCGAGGCCGGCGTCTCGCTGGTCACCGGCGACACCAAGGTCGTCGATCGCGGCAAAGGCGATCAGGTCTTCATCACGACCTCGGGGATCGGCCTCGTCCCCGATGGCCGTGCGCTCTCGATCCGATCCGCGCGGCCCGGTGACCGTATCGTCGTCTCGGGAACGATCGGCGACCACGGAATCGCCATCATGTCGGTGCGCGAGGGCATCGAGTTCGAGACCGTGCTCTTAAGCGATAGCGCGCCGCTCACCGACCTGGTTCGAGTCATGCTGGACGCATGTCCCGCAATCCGCGCGATGCGCGACCCAACCCGCGGTGGTTTATCGAGCGCCGTCAACGAGCTGGCGGATGCCTCACGCGTCGGCGTCACGCTCGATGAGGCCTCGATCCCGGTCCGCGCCGAGGTCCGAGGCGCGTGCGAGATGCTCGGGCTCGACCCGCTCTACGTGGCGAGTGAAGGAAAGCTGATCGCCGTCGTCCCACCAGGGGACGCCGAACGGCTCGTCGCGGTCATGCGAACGCACCCGCTCGGCCGTGACGCCGCCTTGATCGGCGCGGTCGTGGCCGAGCACCCCGGCATGGTCACAATGAGGTCGCTCGTGGGAGGCGAGCGGGTCGTCACCCTGCTGTCGGGTGAACAATTGCCGCGGATCTGCTAGAAAAGGTGCCAGCCACCAAATATGAGTAATATACAGAATTGAGGAAGGCAACGGCCACGAAATCAGTTTATCGCAAACAGTGTAGTTTACCCGATTTTGGCGGCTGGCACCTTTTCACGTGCGAGCGGCAGCTCGATCACCACGACGAGACCCGGGCCCGCGTTGCGGGCGTTGATCCGGCCCCGGTGCAGGTCGACGGCGCGGCGGGCGATGGCCAGCCCCAGGCCGACGCCGCCACTCGCCCGGCTGCGGTGGCCATCGACCCGGAAGAACGGCTCGAAGATCGACCCAAGCAGGTTCTCCGGGACGCCGGGGCCGTGATCGCGTACGACGATCTTGGCCACGTCGCCCTCGAGCTCCAGGCCGACCTCGACGGCAGTCTCCGGCGGCGCGTGGCGGATGGCGTTGCGGACGACGTTCTCGATGGCTCGGCGCAAGAGCTCCTGTTCTCCGCGAACCGAACAGGACTCACGGGCGCGGAGGTCAAGCCGGCAGCCATTCGCCTCGGCCTCCACCGCGCAATCATCAACCAGGCCCCGCAGCAGGTCATCCAGGCGGACCTCCTCCAGGTCGAGGACCGAGTGGTCCCCTTCGGCCCGCGTCAGTTGGAGCAATTCGTTCACGAGCACGGAGAGCCGGCCGACGTCGCGCTTGATGCGACCCAGCGGCACCCAGGGGTCTTCGCTCGTGCTGGCCAGGTCGACGGCGACGTCGAGCCGGGTCAGGGGTGAGCGCAGCTCGTGCGAGACGTCCTGCAGGAGCCGTCGCTCGGCCGCCAGCAGCGTCTCGATCCGGCCCGCCATCTCGTCAAAAGCCCGCGACAGCTCGCCGATCTCGTCTCGACGCGTCGAGCGAACCCGTGCCGCCAGGTCGCCCCGTCCGAACCGGTCCATCACCCGCTGAAGGCTCCGCAGCGGCGCTGCCAGGTGCACGGCCAGGATCGCTCCCATCCCGGTGATGACCAGCACGATCGCTCCGTAATAGGGCAGGATGTTCGGCGGATCGAACCACGGTCGGACGAGGGTGATGAGCCGATAGCGACCGCCGCCGCCCCGCCGCGGGGGAATGAGGATCAGGCGGCCGTCGGACAGGCGGGGCGGTCCTCCGGCGGGATGTCCATGTCTGAGCAGGTCGGACCGATCGGCGCCGCTGACCAGGTCGCGGCCGTGGTCGTCCGTCAAGAGGTGCTCACCGGGGAGGTAGGCGTCGAGCTTCCGCAGTTGCGCCGCCAGCCGCTCGGAACCGCCCTCTTGATAGGCGCGGCAAACATCGTCCTCGACCATCGCGTTCACGCGGTGGAACGGGTCGCGCTCGCCGGGACCCCGCCGTTCGAGGGTCCGCGCGATCGACCAGTAAACCACCAGCGAGAGGGCGAACGTGCCGAGCGACCACAGCACCAGCTTGGCGAAGATCGACCGCATGTCAGGGGCCCTCGTCGGACTCGGGCCCGACGCGGAACAGGTAGCCGACGCTCCGGACCGTCCGGATCAGGGTCCCGTGCCGGCCGAGCTTCTTGCGCAGGTTGCAGACGTGCATGTCGAGGGTCCGGTCGAACGGCGTCGATCTGCGCCGGTAGAGGGCGGCCATCAGCTCGTCGCGTGGGACGACCCGCCCCGCGGCGTGCACGAGATACTCGAGGATGTCGTACTCGACCGTGGTCAGGGCCACGGGCGACCCGCCGGTCAGGGCCTCGCGCGCCCCAGGGATGAGCCTGACCCCACCGGCCTCCAGGACTTCAGCCTCCTTGGTGGCCAGGCCGGCCCGGCGGAGGACGGCGCGGATCCGCGCCAGCAGCTCCGCCGTGCCGAACGGCTTGGGCAGGTAATCGTCCGCGCCGGCGTCCAGGCCGGCGACCCGGTCGTTCTGCGTGGTGCGAGCGGTCAGCATGATGACCGGGACCTCGCTCCTCCGCCGTACCAGGCGAAGCACTTCGAAGCCGTCCAGATCGGGCATCATCACATCGAGCAAGATCAGATCGTGGCCGCCCGCGAGTGCTCGGGCCAGGCCCCGGCGGCCGTCGTGCGCGACCTCCACCTGGTAGCCGCGCTGGGCGAAGAATTCCTGCAACAGCTCGCAAAGTTCAACGTCGTCGTCAACGAGCAAGAGCGAGCAGCCCGGCTGAGTCGCCTCGTCGTTCCGATCGGGCCGATGTGCCATTGACGCGCCCCACGTGAATTCGCCCGCGGTTCCCTCGCCACCTGTTGGTCCGATTCGAGGTTTCCTTCGATCGTACCGCGGATGGGGGACGGGGAACACGCCGGGCATGAGCACAGACCCGCTTCCTGGTTCATTCGCCGTCACCGCGGCCGATCAGGTGGTGGAGGGCCATCACCGCCGGGAGGGCCGTCACGCCCGGGAGGGCCGCCATCAGGAGGGCCACCGTCTGGAGGAAAGCCGCCGCCGCCGGGAGGGCCGCCACCACCGCGAGGCCCGCGCCCGCCTGGGCCGCGCCCGCCTGGCCCGCGCCCGCCCGGGCCACGATTCCGCATCGCCTTGAGCTGCTGCTTCTGCTCGTCGTTCAGGATCTTCTCGAGCTTGGCGTCCACGTCCTTCTGCAGGGCTGCGAGCTGCGTCTTCTGCTCGGAGCTGAGATTGAGGCGCTGCTGGAGCATCTGCGGGAGGATCTCGCCCGGTCGGGGCATTCCCATCATCGGTCCGCCCGGCCCTCCGCCGAAACCGCCGCCGGGGGGGCCGAATCCCGGTGGTCCGCGGCGGTCGCTCGCCGGCTCCCTGGCCGCCAGGGCGGACAGCTCCTCTTTCGTGACGATCCCGTCCTCGTTGACGTCGGCCCGATCGAACAGACGGTGCAGCCGCTCGTCGGTCAGCTCCGTCTTGGTCAGCTTCCCGTCCTTGTCCTTGTCGAACTGCATCATCCGAGTCACGAGATCATCGGCGCTGGCCGGCTTCGCCGGGGCCGTTCCCGGTCCGCCGCCCGGCCGCTGCGCCGTCGCGACTGAGACCGCGACCAACAACCCGCAGAACATGGTCATCCCGATCAATGTACGCATGCGTCACCTCGAACATGTGAGAGTTTCGCGAAAATTCCCGATGCCTCGCGATCAGCGATTCGGCTTTCGGTTCGACTGTAACGTCCGATCGTCCGGGGTCCGGCCGAGGACGATCACGAAATTCGCGGCCAGCTCGCCGATCTTCGATCCCTTCAAGGGCTTGAAATCGACCCGGAGCAACTCCCGGTCGAACACGCCGAGCCCGCCGCTGGCGACCCCGTCAACCTCGTTGCCCGGGTGCCCGGCGATGTTCATCTGGGTGGTGAGCAGCTCCCGGTCTCCCTTCTTGACCTTGAAGTGGATGTGTGGGGCGGGCCGTCCGGGGTACGGGACGGGCTTGATGGTGCGGAAATAGTACGCGCCGGTCGAGCCGGTGGTGAATCGGCCGAACCCTTGAAAGTTCTTGTCCTGCTGGTCCTTCTTACCGTCGCTGTCCCTGGTGTGGTAGTAGACTTGGTTGGCGTCGCACTGCCAGATCTCGACGGTCGCGTTGCGGATCGGGCTGCCGGTCGCGTCGAGCACCCGGCCGGTGAGGTGGGTGATCTCGCCGACCGCGGGCGTGAGATTCTCGTTGACGATGATCAGGTCGTTGTCGGTGTCCAGCGGCAGCTTGTCGGGGTAGAACGGCCCTTCCTCTCGCTCCGGAGTGGCGGCGAGCTGGTCGGCGAACAGGCCGCGCGTGGTGAAGAATGCCGCGCCGGTCGCCAGGGTGCCGAGGAAGGCACGACGGTGTCGGCGGGAAATCGGAAGACTCATCAAAAAACCTCCTCATGGCAAAGATTTCGTCAAACCAATGTTGCCCCGGACTCTGGACTCCCAGACTCCACATGGCGACGATTGTACTCGCCCGAGCCCCGACGTTCTGTATAGGTTTGTCAAGGCGGCCGAGTAAAAGGGGTCAGGAGCCGTTTTTGACCGTGGCCGACCCAAAGGGGTCAAGAGCCGTTCTTGACCGTGGACGAATCCTCTCGCTCAACTTGATTCGTTGAGTCGACCTCACCGAGCGACCGAGGGCTGCCTCGTCGATCATATGGCGGCTGCAGGTCTTGCCAATGTTGCCATTCTTCCCCAACGCGGTCATAATCTCAGGGTGGGAACGCTAGTGAAGGAAAGTTGACCGCCCGCTCCGATTCCTTCCCACAGCACCAGCCTCTTCAGCCATGCCGCGAGACTCCTTCTCCTTGTTCGGTGCGGTCGTCTTCTTCAGCCCTCCCTGCGACGAGGCGCGACCGGCTAGCGCGGCCAGCGAAAGCGGGCCTCTCGCTTGACACGAAGGCGCGATTGATGGTATGGCGAACAGTGGTTGCGATCTGTGTCCTGCTCGTCGGATCGATCGCCGTCGCGACGACCGCGGCCGGACCCGTTGAGCCGTCGCTGGAACGCCGCCTGGAAGAGGTCGTGCGTCCGTTCGTGAAGAACCACTGCCTGGCCTGCCACGGCGCTGAGAAGCCCAAGGCCAAGCTGGACCTGGGCATCTACGCGTCGATCGCGGCAGTCGTCAAGGATCACCGTGTCTGGGACGTCGTGCTGGAGCGGCTGGAGGCGGAGGAGATGCCGCCCGAGAAAGCACCGCGGCAGCCGACGCCGCACGAGCGGCAGGCCGTCATCGAGTGGATCGAGGCCGTTCGCGACCGCGAGGCCCGCCGGAATGCGGGCGACCCCGGCCGCGTCCTGGCGCGGCGGCTCTCCAACGCCGAATTCGACTACACCATCCGCGATTTGACGCGGGTCGACATCCGGCCGACGCGGGAGTTCCCGGTCGATCCGGCCAACGAAGCCGGGTTCGACAACTCGGGCGAGTCTCTGACGATGTCGCCGGACCTCGTGAAAAAATACCTGGCGGCGGCGAGGCGGGTCGCCGATCATCTGGTCCTGAAGCCGGACGGCTTCGGCTTCGCGCCGGACCCGGCAGTCTCCGATCCGGAACGGGACAAATACTGCGTCCAGCGCATCATCGGATTCTACCAGCGGCACCGCGTCGACTATGCCGACTACTTCCTGGCCGCCTGGCGGTTTCGTCACCGCGAGGCCCTGGGCAAGCCGCAGTTGTCCCTCCACGACTTCGCCGGCGAAGCCCGGCTGAGCGCCAGGTACTTAGCGACGGTCTGGACGTTCCTGGCGGCGTCCTGGTCGGCAGCCAGTCCGCCGGCCCAGGTGCAGGCCTTGTGGCGCAAATTGCCAGCCGACGTGCAGCAGCGAGCCGAGGCCCGGCGCGATTGCGAGCGGATGCGCGACCTCGTCATCCGGTTACGGCAGGATTTCGAGCCGCGCGTCGGTGAGTTGCGTGTGCGCGGCATTTCCAAGGGCAGCCAGCCGCTCGTCCTGTGGCGGAATCGGCAGGTCGCCGCGATGCACATGCGCTATCCGGGGGACGGTTCCACACGCGAGCTGGAGGAATTCTGTCGAGTCTTCCCCGACTCGTTCTTCGTCTCCGATCGCGCCTCCTCCTTGTACCCTCAAGCCGGCGGAAGTGCACGTCCGTTGACGGCCGGCTTCCACCTGATGCAGGGCTACTTCCGCGATGATGCACCACTTTACGAGTTGATCCTGGACGAGGCGGGCCGGCGGGAGCTGGACACACTCTGGCGGGAGCTGGATTTCGTGACGCTGGTCCCGATGCGTCAGTTCAAGGATTTCATCTTCTTCGAGCGCGCGGAGCCGCCGCGGTTCATGGGGGAGGCCGAGTTCGACTTCGCCCGCTCCGAAGACAAGGACGCGACGTCGCCAGGCAAGATCGCGCAACTCGGCGTGGCTTACCTCGCCAAGGCGCGCAAGAACGGGGCAAACAACGAAGCCCTCGAGGCCATCAAGACGTACTTCGCGAACATCTCCGCACAAATCCGCCAGGTCGAGGAAGCGCGGCGGGCCGCGGAACCGACACAGCTTGTGGCACTTCAGAAGTTCGCCGAACGTGCCTATCGCAGGCCGCTGTCGCAAGCCGAGAACGAGGAGGTGCTCGCGTTTTATCGCGCGTCGCGCCAGAAGGAAGGGCTGGGCCACGAGGACGCGATCCGTGACACGGTCACGAGTTTGCTGATGTCACCCCACTTCTGTTACCGCATCGATCGGGCCGAGCCGGGCCAGACCGCGCGGCCGTTGTCGAGCTACGCCCTGGCCAGCCGGCTGAGTTACTTCCTCTGGTCGAGCATGCCGGATGACGAGCTGCTGGCCCATGCCGCTGCCCGTGACCTGCACGAATCGGCCGTGCTGCTTGGAGAGACCCGGCGCATGCTCCGCGACGACCGCGTCCGCGGCTTGGCGGTGGAATTCGCCGGCAACTGGCTCGGCTTTCGCCGCTTCGAAGAGCACAACGGCGTCGATCGCCAGCGATTCGCAAGCTTCACGAACGAGCTCCGCCGGGCGATGTACGAGGAACCCATCCGCTTCTTTGTCGACGTTGTGAGCAGGGATCGTTCCGTGCTCGACGTCCTCCATGCCGATCACACGTTCGTCAACCCCGTCCTGGCCAAACACTACGGCATGCCCGTACCCGAGGTCGGCCCCGACGAGTGGGTCCGGGTGGACGACGCGCACCGCTTCGGCCGGGGGGGCCTCCCGCCGATGTCGGTGTTCCTGACCGCGAGCTCGCCCGGCCTGCGCACCAGTCCCGTGAAGCGAGGATACTGGGTCGTCCGCAGGTTGCTCGGCGAGCGAATCCCCGCTCCGCCGCCGGATGTGCCCGAGCTCCCCAAGGATGAAGCGAAGACGGGCGACCTGACCATGCGGCAGCTCCTGGCCCGGCACCGGGAAAGCAAGAGCTGCGCGGGATGTCACCAGCGGTTCGACTCGATCGGCCTGGTATTCGAGGGTTACGGCCCGATCGGCGAACGGCGCGATCGGGACCTCGGCGGTCGTCCGGTCGATGCGAGGGCGACCTTCCCCGACGGCAGCGAGGGAACGGGGCTCGACGGTCTGCGTCGATACCTTTCCGAGCGGCGAGGAGACGAGTTCGTCGAGAACCTCTGCCGCAAGTTGCTGGTCTACGCTCTCGGACGCGGGCTGTTGCCTTCGGACGAGACGACCATCAAAAACATGCGCGGCCGGCTTGCGGCCTCCGGCAACCGGTTCGACAGCCTGATCGAGTCGATTGTCACCAGCCCCCAGTTTCTCGACAAACGGGCCAGAGACGACCCGCGCGAATGATGTGTAGGTTGCGCGCGATTAAACGACCCGAAGCGACTTTGCCAATCCCGGGAACCGACCCATGAAAGCCCATGACACCAGGATGAACCGGCGCACGGTGCTCCGCGGCGCCGGCGTTGCAATGGCCCTCCCCTGGCTCGAATCCGTTCCGGTCTGGGGCGGCGAAACCGCACCTGCCGCCGCGGCGACGGCGTTCCCCAGACGCTTCGCCGCACTGTTCATGGGCAACGGGATCAATCCGAATCACTGGTGGGCGAAAGGTGCCGGCGGGGAGATGGAGCTGAGCAAGACTCTCCAGTGCCTGGCGCCGCTGAAAGCCAAGCTGAACGTCGTTTCCGGTCTGTTCAACAAGCACGCCACCGGGGTCGGCATCCACCCGGGTCAGACGGGCAACATCCTCTCGGGCGCGGCGCTCCAGAAGGGCGCGGTGCTCAAGGGAGGCGTCAGCATGGACCAGTTGCTCGCCAGCCGCTTGGGCGAGGAAACGTCGCTGCCCAGCCTGGTCCTTGGCTGCGAACAGCCCATCACCGGCTACCACGAGACCAACTTCTCGATGGCCTACAGCTCGTACATCTCGTGGCGGGACGCGCTCTCGCCGGTCCCGATGGAGGTTTACCCCTCGCTGGCCTTCGACAGCCTCTTCGACAACCAGGGGAGCCGGCGCACGCTCTCCATCCTTGACCGCGTCAAGGAGCAGGCCGCGGAACTGAACCGGCAGGTCAGCCGAGCCGACCAGGCGAAGCTTGATGAGTACCTGACGAGCGTCCGTGAGGTGGAAAGACGAATCGAGCTCACGCGGGCGATGAAGGACCGGGCAGACGACCGAGCCCGCGACCGCGGGCGCCCCGCGCTCACAATGCGGCGCCCCGACAACGGCTTGCCCGAGGACATCCGCGAGCACATGCGGCTGATGTGCGACATCATTGCACTGGCGTTCCAGACCGACAAGACGCGGGTTGCCACGCTGCTCTTGTGCCGCGATCTCTCCGGCCTATTCTACCCGTTTCTCGACGTGCGCACCGCGCACCATCCGGCCTCGCACGACGACCAGTCCGATGCCTACGAGCGTGTGTCGCGGTATTACGTCAGCCAGCTCGCCTACCTGGCCGGCCGTCTGGACGCGATGCCCGAGGGCGAGCACTCCGTCCTCGACAACTCGTGCCTGCTCTTCATCTCCAACATGTGGTCGGGAACCCGGCACGACTCGACCAAGGTGCCGGCCCTCCTGGTCGGCGGCCTGGGAGGTGCGCTGGAGACCGGCCGCGTCCTGGACTTCACCAAGAGCGGCGACGAGAGCCGCAAGCTCTGCAGCCTCTATCTTTCAATCATGGACCGCATGGGAGTGAAGCTGAATCATTTCGGCGACGCCGCCACGAGACTCGCCGGACTCTGAGCCAACCTCGTGAGGACCGGCTCCGGCACAAAGGCTACGCCTGTCCCCATTTTGCGGCCACGGAGGGGAGAACCGACCGGACGCGCGGCAACGGGAAGAGGCCCGAATCCATGAAGCGAACGCATATGACGACCTGTTTCCTGGCCCCGTTCACCTTACTGATCTTACTCGTCATGTCCCATTCAAGTCACGCAAGTGAGCCGTCGCCGGCCCTGACCAGAGAGCGGGCGTCGGCGTTCGCCCGACTCGCGCTCAAGGGGATCACGAAAGAGTACCCGAACAAGCCCGAGCACATCCTCGGCGGGCCGGCCGACGTGAAGGGCCCGCAGGCCCTCCATCCGGCGTTCTACGGATCATACGACTGGCACTCGTCCGTGCACGGCCACTGGATGCTGGTGCGATTGCTCCGCCGGTTCCCCGACCTGCGGGAGGCGGCCGAGGTCCGGGCCGTGATCGGGGCCCACCTCACGACCGACAACCTCAAGGCCGAGGCCGACTACTTTGCCCGCCCGAACAGTAAGCCGTTCGAGCGGCCATACGGATGGGCATGGCTCCTCAAGCTGGCCGAGGAACTGAACGGCTGGGATGACCCGGACGCGAAGGTGTGGGCGAAGAACCTCCGGCCGCTCGCGGACGTGGTGGTCGCCAGGTATCTGGAGTTCTTCCCGAAACAGACGTACGCGATCCGAACCGGGGTGCACCCGAACACGGCGTTCGGACTCTCGTTCGCCCACGACTACGCCCGGGCGGTCGGCGACAGGGCGCTAATCGCGCTGGTCGAGGACCGGGCGAGAGCCTACTTCGGCGCTGACGCCGATGTCCCTGCCGCGTGGGAGCCGGGCGGGGCGGACTTCTTCTCGCCGAGCCTGATGGAGGCCGACCTGATGCGGCGCGTGCTGTCCCCGACCGCGTTCCGGGCGTGGTTCCGCACGTTTCTGCCGGGGGCGGCCAAGGGCGAGCCGAAGGTGCTGTTCCAGCCTGCCACGGTGACGGACCGGTCCGACCCGCAGCTCGTCCACCTGGACGGCCTGAACCTGAGCCGGGCGTGGTGCATGCGGAGCGTCGCAACGGCCCTGCCGGCCGGCGACCCGGCCCGGGCGGTCCTGGTCTCGTCCGCGGCCCGTCACGCCGAGTCGGCGCTCGAGCACGTGGCCAGCGGGGACTATGCGGGCGAGCACTGGCTGGCCTCGTTCGCCGTCTACCTGCTCTCGACCGAGCCGGTTGATTGACCTGGGACCGCGGATCGGCACAAGCAATGGATCGGGACAAGCTCAAGAGCGCGGAGGAGATTCTGTTCGCGGCCGACATGGAGCCGCCCGGCTTTTGTGACCTTCACCCGCTCAAGCGAGTCGTCATCGCGGCATCCGGGTGTGCGGCGCTGCTCACATTGGCAGCGCTGTGCCTGGGCCCGTGGGCGTCGGTCCGTAGCCTGGGTCGCGGGTTCGTTCAGCTCATCCCGTTCGCCCCATGGACCCCGGTGTGGGTTCCTGGAGGGGAGGAGCTGGCCGGTCGGTTCGTGTCACTGTTCCGGCACGGGCCATTCCGAAATGACGAAGACAGAGCAGGTTTGTCGTAGTCAGCGCCGGTCGGACGCGCGGGAGGCCCAATCGGCCGGGACGGGAGTGCGTGTGCTGGTCAGTCATGGGATAATCCAACCGATGCCGGTCGTAGCCCGGTCGAACGCTTTCGTCGTCGTGGACCGAGAGACCACCGTCGCCGCCCAACCTCCAGGAGATCTGCCCCATGGCCGCCGTCGAAGCTGACCGCAACCTCCTCTTTGGATTGCTGGCCCTCCAGAACGGGCTGATCGATCAGGACCAGCTCGTCGCTGCCTTCCGGGCCTGGAGTCGCGACAAGGGCCGCCAGCTCGCTGAATACTTGGTCGACCGCGGCGACCTGGACGCCGACCAGCGCGGTGTGGTCCAGGCGATGGTAGGGCTCCACGAGAAGAAACATGGGGGTAGCACCGAGAAGAGCCTGGCCGCCATTCCCGCCGGACGATCGACCCGCGAAAGCCTCGCCGCACTCGGCGACCCCGAGATCGACGGAACTCTGGCTCGCGTCGGCTCCGATCCGGCTTCGAGCCGGTCCAGTGCCGACCCCGACCACACTGACACCTACTCCGTCGGCTCGGCCACGTCCGACGGGCAGCGGTTCCGCGTCCTGCGTCCCCATGCGCGGGGCGGCCTGGGTGCCGTCTTCGTGGCGCTGGACACCGAGCTGCATCGCGAGGTGGCCCTCAAGCAGATCCTCGACAGGCATGCCGACGACTCGACAAGTCGCGCACGCTTCCTGCTGGAGGCGGAGGTGACCGGTGGGCTGGAGCACCCCGGGATCGTGCCGGTCTACGGGCTGGGCAGCTACGCCGACGGCCGGCCCTACTACGCCATGCGGTTCATCCGCGGCGACTCGCTCAAGGAGGCCATCGACCAGTTCCATGCCGACGCCGATTTGAAAAAGGACCCCGGCCGCCGCTCGCTGGGGTTGCGGACGCTCCTGCGCCGGTTCACGGACGTCTGCAACGCCATCGATTATGCGCACAGCCGAGGTGTGCTGCACCGCGACATCAAGCCGGGCAACATCATCGTGGGCAAGCACGGTGAGACGCTGGTCGTCGACTGGGGACTGGCCAAGCCCCTGGGCCGGGTCGAGCCGAGGTCCGAATCGGGCGAGCGGACGCTGGTGCCGAGCTCGGCCAGCGGCAGTACGGACACGCTGCCCGGCAGCGCTCTGGGGACGCCGGCCTACATGAGCCCCGAGCAGGCCGAGGGTGACCTCGAGCACCTGGGTCCGCGCTCGGACGTCTACAGCCTGGGCGCGACGCTCTACTGCCTGCTCACCGACAAGCCGCCGTTCGAGGGGGATGCCGCCGAAATCATCCGCGGCGTGCAGAAAGGCGGATTCCGGCCGCCGCGGGCGGTCGATCCATCGATCGACCGGGCGCTGGAGGCGGTCTGCCTCAAGGCAATGGCTCACAAGCCTGATGATCGCTTTGCTTCGCCCAAGGCGCTGGCCGACGACATCGAGCGGTGGATGGCCGACGAGCCGGTCACCGCCTGGCGCGAGCCCTGGGCGCGGACAGCGCGGCGGTGGGCCCGGCGCAACCGAACGGCGGTGACGGCCGCTGGCGCCGCGGTCCTGGTGGCGCTGGTCGGGACGGCCGCGGTGCTGGCGGTCCAGACCCGGGCGAATGCTGACCTGAAGGCGGCCAACGCCGACCTGGCTGTCGCCAACGTGAAGGTGACCCGCGCCAACACCGATCTGGCGGCCTCCAACCAGCGGGAGCGGGCACGATTCGAGCTGGCCCAGGAGGCGATCCGCGTGTTCCACACGGGAGTCAGCGAGGATCTCCTGCTCAAACAGAAGGAATTCGGCGCGCTGCGCACCAAGCTGTTGCGCGGGGCACAGGAGTTCTACCGCAAGCTGGAGGGGCTGCTGGGGGGGCAGGCGGACCGAGACTCGCGGTTGGGGCTGGGGCGCGCCTACTACGAGGTGGGCGAGCTCACGAGCCAACTCGACTCCATGAAGGATGCGCTGGCGATGTACTACCGTGCCCTGGCCCTGTTTGAAGACCTGGCGAGCGAAGCCCCGGCTGACGCGAAGCTGCGCCGCGAGATCGAACGGAGCTACTCCGCTATCGCACTGCGGCTCTCGTCGCTCGGGCAAAAGGCCGCGGCCCTGGTTGCCACCGAGCGGGCTTGCGCAATCGCCCAGGACCTGGCCGCGGCCGACCCCGCCGATATCGGGCGCCGAAGCGAGCTGGCGCGGGCCGAACATCTTCATGGAATATTTCTCTTTGACAACTCTCGAGTCGGCGAGGGGCTGGATGCGCTCGAGCGGGCGCGGGCGTCCCAGGAGGACCTGATCCGGAGCAGCCCCTCGGACGAGCAGTTCCAACTCGATCTCGCCAAGACATGCGACGACCTGGCCATGCAACTGGAAGCGTCGGGCCGGACGGATGAGGCGCTGGCGATCTACGGCCGGGCGCGCGACCTGGTCGAGGGGCTGTTCCGGGCGAACCCGACCGATGCCCGGATCGCCCATGAGGTGCCCCGGACCCTCGGCAACCTGGCGATTGCGCTGGATGGCGCCGGCCGTCGGAACGAGGCGCTCGCCGCCCACGATCGGGCGCGCGAGGTGCTCGAAATGATCGGGGACGCCAACCCGACCCTCCTGTCCGTGACCCGCGATCGCGCCTGGATCGACGCGATGACCGCTGGAATCCTGATCCAGAATGCACGGGATGCCGAGGCCCTCCCATTGCTCGAGCACGCCCGGAAGGCCCGGGAGTCCCTGGTGAAGGCGGGAACCTCCCTCATCCGAGACCAGACGCAGCTCATCCGTATCCACAGCCAGATCGCGGGGATCCACGCCCGGGCCGGGCGGACCTCCCAGGCGCTGGCCTCTCGTGAACCGGCGCTGGCAGTCGCTAAGAGGCTCGCCGATGCCCACCACGGCGACCTCGGCATCCAGGCCGAGCTCACCTGGGCCTACCTGGACATCGCTGACCTCCTCACCACGACCGGCAAGCCTTCCGAAGCACTGCCGTGGCACGAAAAGGTGCTGGCCATCCAGCGCAAGATGGTCGAGGCCGAACCGGCCCGCTACCGGCCCTCTCTTGCCGACGGCATCAGGCGCCGCGGGATCGCGCTCCAGAAGTGCGGCCGGCCCGCCGAGGCGGTCGCGGCCTTCCGCGAGGCGATCAGCCTCCTCCAAGGGCTGGCGAGCCCGACAGCCGGCAACCTCTACGACCTCGCCTGCAACCAATCGCTGCTTGCCGGCATCGCCTCCGAGACCGGCTCGGGCATGACGACCGCCGCCGCCCGGACCGAGGCCGACAGCGCGGTCAAGACCCTGCGCCGGGCCTTCGCCGCCGGTTGGAAAAACCTTGCCCACACGAGGGCTGACACCGACCTTGACCCGATCCGGTCGCGCCCCGATTACCAGATGCTCGAGCTGGACATGGCCATGCCGGCCGATCCGCTCGCTCGCCCTCACTGAGTCGGTTACGCTTTCCACCTATCAAACAAGGAATGGCTGGATCAATCTGGACCTCTTCGCCGTCCTACCACCAGGGACGACGGCCGAACGCGTACCTTGAACTTGTCGGGACCAGGCTTGAGAATTGCGGACATGCGCGTGGCTCCTCGATACGATCTCGAGGATCAGGCGTCGAAATACCTCGTCGTTTCCCTTGGGGGCAGGCATTCGCGTTTGATGGATTCCTCGGGCGGTCGCGAGGCCGCTCGAATCGGAGACTATCCCATGGTCCGCATCATGATTGCGCTCGGAGTCGCGGTGTGCGTACTCACCCAGGCCGCGCTTCCTGTCGGCGCGGACAACACGATCACGGTGGCGGCGGAGGGCGGGTTCGTTCTGGACCAGGCGGAACCATCGTCAAGGCCGCTCCCGCTCAAGGTCAAGAAGACGCAAGTGTTGAATAGTCGCAACGAGCCCGTGCGGCTGCGCGGCGTCAACACGGCCTGCCTCGAATGGACGAGCGACGGCGAGGGGCACATCCTCGACACGGTCAAGACGGCCATCAAGGATTGGCATGTCAACGTGATTCGCTTGCCGTTGGCTCAGGACCGCTGGTTCGGCAAGGCCTCCGAACAGAAGGACGAGGGCAAGGCCTATCGAGCGCTCGTTGAAAAGGTCGTGGACGTCTGCGCCCTACAGGGCTGCTACATCATCCTCGATCTACACTGGTCGGATGCCGGCGAGTGGGGCAAGCAAATCGGACAGCACGTGATGCCCGACCAGAACAGCCTGGAATTCTGGAAGAGCTGCGCGAGTACCTACAAGAATCATCCCGCCGTGATCTTCGACTTGTACAACGAGCCGCATAACGTGAGCTGGGAAATCTGGCAGAAAGGCGGCGAGGTCACGGAAAAGGCATCTCGACGGAACCCGCAGAAGACGTTCCAGGCCGTCGGGATGCAGGCGCTTCTCGATGCCGTGCGCGACACGGGCGCGAAGAACGTCGTGATCGCGGGCGGCCTGGACTGGGCCTATGACATGTCGGGCTTTCTCGGGGACAAGCAGCTTGCCGATCCGACGGGAAACGGCGTGATCTATGCCAATCACGCGTATCCGTTCAAGGGCGACACCGTGGAGCGCTGGATCGCCAAGATGGAGAAGGCAACCAAGGTGCTCCCGATCATCGTCAGCGAATTCGGCGCCGAGTCGAGGGGCGCTCCAGGCGCCCGAGGCCAGACGGGTGAGCAATGGGTGCGCCACGTGCTGCAAGTCCTTCACGACCACGATTGGGCATGGACCGCCTGGGACCTGCATCCGAGGGCAGGGCCCCGCCTGATCTCCGACTGGAAATACACGCCGACGCCCAGCTTCGGCAAGTGGGTCAAGCAGGCACTCCTCGGTACTCTGCCCCCTTACACGCCGCCGCCCTCCGCGGCACCACCGCCCGCGCGGGTGGGCGCCGCCGCCACTGCCGCGCCGATCGGCGTCTTTGAAAACCATGAGGACGTGGGCGCCGTGCTGCATCCCGGAAGAGCCACATACGACGCGGCCAAGCAAAGCTACACGCTCGCCGGCAGTGGAGAGAACATGTGGTCCACCCAGGACGGGTTTCACTACCTTTGGAAGAAGGCTTCCGGAGATCTTGGCCTGGCGGCCGACGTCACTTTTGTCGGGGCCGGCCGGGAACCCCATCGCAAGGCGTGCCTGGTGATCCGCCAGGGTCTTGAAGCCGACTCGGCATACGTCGACGCCGCGCTGCACGGCGACGGCCTGACGTCGCTGCAGTTTCGCGAGGCCAGGGGTGCCGCCACTCACGAGGTGCAGGCGAGCGTCAGGGCCCCCGGGCGGCTGCGTATCGAGAAGAGGGGCAAGTATGTCTTGATGTACCTGGCACCCGTCGGCGGAGAGCTGGGCTTCTCCGGAGCCGCGGTGCGCATCGAGTTCCAGGAGCCGTTCTACGTCGGCCTGGGCGTCTGCGCGCACAACAAGGACGTGATGGAAACGGCGGTGTTCTCGAACGTGGAAACGGCCGCGCCTCTGGCCGTCTCCACCGGCCGGCCGGTCTTGTACAGCAGTCTGGAGACGCAGACGATCTCGTCGACCGATCGCCGTGTGGTTCACGTGACGCCCACGCGGATCGAAGCGCCCAACTGGCTGCGCGACGGCAATTCGTTGATCTATAACAGCGCAGGCCGGATTGTCCGCATGCCCGTGGCTGGTGGGAAGCCGCAAGTCATCGACACCGGCTTCGCCGCGCGGTGCAACAACGACCACGGTGTTTCTCCGGACGGCACCCTGCTGGCCATCAGCGACCAGTCGCAAGGACGGCGGCAGTCGCTCATCTATACGCTGCCGATCGCCGGTGGCGCTCCCAGGCTCGTCACGGAGTCAGGTCCGTCCTACTGGCACGGCTGGTCGCCCGACGGCAAGACGCTGGCCTTTTGTGGCGAGCGTGGCGGCGAGTTCGACATCTACACCACATCCCGGCCGCCGGCGGCCAGGAGACTCGCCTGACGACGGCCACGGGCTTGGACGACGGCCCGGAATACGCGCCCGACGGCCGATTCATCTACTTCAACTCGGTCCGCACTGGCTCGATGCAGATTTGGCGCATGAAGACGGATGGCAGCGAGCAAGAGCAGCTCACCTTCGACGAATTCAACAATTGGTTCCCCCACATCTCGCCCGACGGCCGTCGGATGGTGTTCCTCTCGTACGAGAAGGATGTCTCGGGCCACCCTGAAAACAAGGACGTCACCCTGCGGATGATGTCGCTCGCAACCAAGAAGATTGACGTGCTGGGCCGGTTCTTCGGGGGCCAGGGGACGATCAATGTCCCGTGCTGGTCCCCCGACGGCCGAAGGATTGCGTTCGTGAGCTACCAGTTGGTCCATTAGCCTCTCGCCTCGGCATTCGCGCGGTTCAAGAGGGCCTTCATGTAAGCGAAGCCGTGCGCCGTCTGCGCGTAGTTGCCACCCACCAGACTCGGGCTGTGATCGAGAATCACGATGCCGTCGAAGTTGACGTCACGCAGAGCCTTCATGATCTTGTACATGTCGTAGTACCCGTTATCCATGAAGGTCTCCACAAAGTGTGGCAGCGGTGCACTGACGTTGCGGAAGTGGATTTTCCAGATCTTCTGGGCACCGAAATAGCGGATCATCTCCTCCGGATCCTTACCCGTGAGCCGGCGGCCGCCTTCGAGCCAGGTACCACAGCACAGACAGATGCCGACGCTCGGGCTGCTGGCGATTTCGAGGGCTCGCTTGTAGCCGTCAAAGGTACTGAAGATGCAACGGGGAACGCCGGCGAGCACGGGCACCGGCGGGTCGTCCGGGTGAATCACGATCCGGACACCAGCCTCGTCAGCGACCGGAGCCACCTGCTTGATGAAATAGGTGTAATTCTCCCAGATCTCTTCCTTCGTGAACGCACGGCCGTGGGAGAGAGGCTCCTTCCAGGTCTTGTCGCCCCAGACACCCTTCTTGTCCGGGCTCGACAGGTCGAACTCTCTGGCGGAAGCGCCCCGGATGTCCGCGCGGCCGCTGCTCCAGATTCCGTTGGCCATATGAGCGTACGTCGTATAATAAATACCCGCCTTCCCAAGGTTGCGAAGATACTGCTTGTACTGCTCGATCTTCTCGTCCCGTCCGGGAAGGTTCAACGTGACTTCCGCTATGTTACGATTCGCGATGTTGCCGATGTTCCACACCGTGATGCCCGCATCCGCATAGCGTTTCTTGATCTGCATGAAACCGTCAACGGTTCGCACGTCGGGCGACGTCGAAACGCTGACATATTCGGCGCCGATCTGTTTGAGAAAGAGCAACTGGTCGTCCGTCGGTTTGGGGGAAGACTGCGCGCACAGCTTGATCCCGGGCGGAATTTGATGCACTGCGGCCGAGCTCTTGCCCGCCGAACCAACGAACGCAAGAGCGCCCAACGTACCGCTGAGCGCCATCCTGCCAAATTCTCTGCGGTCGGGATTGAACTGCGTACCGACCATTTCGCTCTTCGACTCGTGAGTGGTCATGCATCCATCTCCTTTTCTTTGCTCATCAATTCCCGGTCTAGAACCCAGTAACCGGAGTCCTGTTCTGGAGCCCCTTGATAAGATACACGGATGGGCCCTCGATCTGAACAGTTCGCCGATCTTTCTGGGCGAGCTCATCATCGTGAAGGGTTCGTTCGTTGTGGGCGCGAAGCCGTTTACGAAAGAGAAGCAACCCGATGGCCGGGCCGCCAAGGTGGATCGGCTCACCCCTTGACTCAGTGCGCGAACGGGTCGGCCGGGAACACCGGATCGTAGAGGATCACCGCCTCGGCCTCGCTACGTAGCAGGTGAATTTCCAGCTCGGTCCAGAACTGGGTCGGGTCCGCGCTGGGCTGATGGTTTCGCAGCCGCTCGAGCCAGCGCCTTGCCTCGTCGCGATGCCCCAGTCGGTGGTGGACCATTGCCAAAAACACCCACTCGTCGTCCTGACTCACCCCGCCCCTGAGACGGATGCCTTCCTCGAGCCGGCGAATCGCGTCGTCGTACCGGCCGCCGCGGAACAGCGCGGCCCCGAGCGTGGTCAAGCAGAAGGCCTTCGCGGGTTCCGTCGCGCCACGGACGGCGGCCTCGGCCAGCCGGATCGGCACCTCGGGAGAGGCCGCCAGCAGTTTGTTCCGCCGGCACCACCGCGGTCGCATAGCGCCCCGCCGGGTCTCGCGCCGTCGCCTTGGCCACGATCGTCTCCAGGTCGCGCGGCACTACCGGCGCCAGCTTCTTCAACCGTTCCTGGCGGTCAGGGTCGGACGACGCCGACAGCTCGGAGGAGCCCGGCAGGATCGCCGGGGAGGAGTCGGCACTGGCCGGGGGGCCGTTGGCGGCGGCCGTCGGTAAGGCCGTGGCGGCCGCGCCGTCGAAGGGCTCGGTCACGGACCGTTCTCCCGGCGGTCCATCGGCGGCGAGCCGGCCGGCGATCAGCGAGCGGGCTTTCAGGGCTTTCAGACACCCATGTTCCCCGTGAGGCCACGACGTTCAAGCCAGCGCCGCGCGGGCGATCTTTTTCCGTGGGGTACTTGACATGGGCTGACGATTTGATACTTTTGTCCATTACTGTCATTGCGGACATGGTCTCGACCGTGAGTGCCCCACGCTGTTTCCGGAGTCTCACTGATGCCTACCTACGCCCGGGGCCAGATCGTCGTTGAAGATGATGAAAACAGCCCGCTCGAGACCTGCGAGCGCCCCGACGCCTGGCTCTGTGAGCTGACATTGCAAGAAACGGCAACCGAGCCCGCATCCACGACTGCCGTCGGTGC
>JBIOJM010000027.1:0-48144 GCA_044450785.1 Isosphaerales bacterium | reverse complement strand
TCCGCCCTCCTCGGCGGGATTGAGCCAAAATGCCGCTTCGACCGGCATGTATTCCTGAAACCTTCGGATCAGCGCCGCCCCGGCATCCGTTTCCTCGATCACCAGTGGATTCGTATCCATGGAAGCACCCCGTTGACGTGATGAGTGACGGCTTCGTAGAGCCGCTTTGCATCCGACTCGGGCGTGAACTGGTAGCGCATCGTCTCGCTCCACTTCTGGGCATGCCCCCAGTTCACGCCGAAGGCCGGATTGGCGTTGGACTCGGCGAGACGGATGGCGTCCAGTCCGCTGGCTTTGACCAAAGTGCCGATATCATGCGTCCAGCAATTCTCGGAATATTTCTTCTCGCGGTAGATGACGTCGGCATTCTTCTCGACATAAGCCAGCACACAAGACTTCAGGCCGCATTCGATCGCGTATCCGGCTAGGTAGTACGCCCCCGCCCACTGGCCGCCGTCGAGCAGCACCTTGGCATCCTTCACCCGCTCTTCGGCCAACTTCTGCCAATCTGCCCGCTTCACCCCACCGACTCCATCACCACCGCGACATTCCAAGGGCATTGTACCGTCGCCAACCTACGGGCAACCAGCCGGTAATACCAATGGTCAGGGCCGCCCAGAGGATGGGGCGTCTGATCACGCTCACGAAGACGAAGCGCCCGGAAAATCTCCCGTCACGCGCGAAGTAACAATCTGATAGGACGTTGCTTCGCGGATACGTTCGACGAGCAAAGATCGCCATTAGACGTAACTCCAATGCCCGTAAGGCGGTGGCACCTGCGAGCGGTTTTTCCCCAACACACTCGTATGCGCCTTACGTCCTCGGTGTTTCCCTCATGCCCGTTCGCGTTCAAACGTCCGGAGGTTAGTGCCTGGTAATATCAAAGAACGGGAATATTCTCATCAGCTCCGCCCGCGCCGGCTGAGTGCCGTACTCGCAGATCTCGAAGCTCTCGGCATACTTGACCGCATTTCCCTTTTCGGCTCCCAATAGCTCGATGAGCTTGGGGCGGAAGCGGTCGGCAAGGCTGGCGTAGCGCTTGGCGGCCCGATTGCGGGTCCATTCGAGCCGGGCGGCCTTATCCTTGGGCACCTCGGCGAGATATCCGAAGAGCCAGGGGTTCCATTCGTAGAACTGCGACTCGAGAGCGTCGATGCACGCAACCTTGAGGTCGAAAACCGAATCGATGGGCACCACGACGTCGGGAGCGAACGGGTTCGGCTTTTTGAAATCGTCCTCGGTGTAGAGGAAAACCGGGTTTCTGCGCAGGGCCGGCACGTCGGGGCAGAAGCTCGGAACGATCACCATGAAGGCCGCGTCCTGGACCAGGATTCCCGTGTAGCGGTGGTCGGGGTGATAATCGTTGGGCCGGTGCGCGATCACGACGTCGGCCTGCCACTCGCGGATCTTGCGGGTGATGATCCGGCGGTTTTCCAGGGTCGGGAGTAGTTCGCCGTCGTGAATGTCCAGCACCTCGGTCTCGATGCCCAGAATCTCCGCGCACTTTTTGACCTCACTCGTACGGCGGCGCGCCAGGATGGCACCGGCCATCTGGTAGTGGCCGATGTCGCCGTTGGTCACGCTGACGAACTTGACCTTATGGCCCAGCCTCGACCATCGAGCGGCCGTCCCGCCGGCTTCCAGCTCGCAATCGTCGGGGTGAGCACCGAAAACGATGATCCGCAATGGACGGTTGGCCTCGTTCGGCGGATCGGCCGCCCGGGCAGTCGTCGACGCCAGACCCACGTAGATCGCCAGGATGGCAGGCCAGATCCGTGGCGATAAAAAACCCGATCGGCTCCCGTGCATGAAATTGTGCTCCCCTTTTGTTCGAATTTGGCGGCGCCGAGCCCGAAGCTCGCGCACCCGCGAATCCTCAGGTAATGGACGATCACCTCTCCAGCCTATGATCGATGCCGGCCTCGCGACAAGGATTGGCCGCCTTGCCCCGCGATCGAATGACGCCGTACAATCAGGGCCATGAATACGCAGTCAATCAGGAAGCAGCCGCGGATCATGCGAGCCATTGTCGCCGCAGCCGGTGCGTGGGCCGTGCTGCTGGCGGTGCCGGCCAACCGCGGACTGGGTCAATCCAGGGTGGAGTCGCTCGAACGTCCCGGCGGCCAGCGGGTCCAGGGGCGGCTGACGGGGGATGCTCGGACCGGCTTCGGATTCATCCCGACCGATGCATCTGCGCCACGAGTCCTGGAACCGGGCTCGGTCATCCATTTCAACGGGTCCGGTCCGGATTCTCTGGCCAACATCCCTCCGTTCCGGGTCCTTGTCGGGGACGCCTTGCGGCTATCGGGCTCGCTTCGGAGCATCAGTCGAACGACGGTCCGTCTCGGAGTGAGCTGGCAAGCCGGCGAGGTGACGCTGCCTCGGCCCGGCGTGCAGGCGGTGGTTCAGCGCCCCGGCGAGGCGAGAGTCCTGGTCGACGGTTTCGAGACGCTCGACGCGTCACGGTGGTCACTCTCCGGCAAACCCAGCCTGGTCGAGCGGCCGCATCTCTCCGACCGGCGCAGTCTGCGCTTACCCGCCGGGGGAGCTTCGCTTGTCCACCGGCTGGAAGAGCCGCTGGCGACGGGCCGGTTCGACCTCGCTTTCCTCGACGACGGGGCGGTCGTCGCCGGTCAGCAGTGGTTCATCGAGCTGACCTACCAAGGACCAACCGGCAAGTCGGTCTGGCGCGTCGTGCTGGGTTGGTCGGAAGAGAGCCTGGCTGTCGAGTCCCCGAGCGGTCCCGCCCTGGCCGTCCAGCGGCTGGCTCGCACGCCGGGCTGGCACCGCTTCGCCCTCCGGTTCGGCCCCGATCAGACCGAGATCTCCGTCGACGGTAAGGAGCTGGCGCACGGCAAGGGCCCCGAGGGCCCGCTGACCGCCATCCGGCTGGCAAGCTCGGCGGCGGCGCAAGGATCAGGAGCACCAGGGTCGCCACCCCAGACCCTGGCCGGCCACTTCGACGACCTGCACCTGATCCGGTTCGCGGAACCGCCAGCCAGCATCGAGCTCGATGTCGCCCAGGACGAGGCACGGCTGGTCGTCGGCGATCAACTTTACGGGGACATTGGACAGGCCAACGGCGAGCGCCTGAGCATGACCGTCGTGGGGGAGCCGATCTCCCTGTCGTGGAGTGACGTCTCCGGTGTTTATTTCCGCCGTTCACCGGCCGCGGGCACCCCGGTCGAGGGGCTCCTGGTGCGAGCTCAGTGGCGTTCCGCGCCCGGCGACGACCCCGAGAACCTGGATTTCGCGGAAGGGGCGCTCACCGCGCTCTCGGATCAGGCCGTGACCCTGGCGACGCCCTATTCCGGCATCCTGTCGATTCCTCGCGAACACGTCCGGACGCTCCTCGTGCGCGGGCAGGGACGCCGGCTCTTGATCGACCCGGCGGCCCATCACCTGGGGGATGAGATGTCCACGACCGCGCCGGTGCTCGACCCTCCCCAACCAGAAGGGAGCTCGCTCGACCGGACGATCGATCTGGCCGAAGTTCCCGACCGTCCCTGTGCTCTCGTGCTCGACGTCGTCCAGGTCGTGGGTGAAGACAACGACCCGAACTACTCGCACTTGGTGCGCAAGGGTGAGCTCAGGACCTACATCGTCGTCAACGGACAGCGCATCGATTACCTGAACCGATACATCAAGACGCGAAACGAGACTGCCGAACGGGTCGCGATCCCGATCCCCGCGGGCCTGCTGCATGCCGGCAAGAACACGGTCCGCCTGGAATTGACGGGCATGGCCAGAAAGGCCAGGGAACTCGACGATCTCGGCGTTCTTCAGATCGCGATCGAGTTCACCTCCACGCCGAATCGTGACCTTCGACCGTCTCAGCCAAGCCCCCCGTGAAGCGAACGACAGTGAAAACGCTGACACGAAGCATGGTCCTGCACGCACACGCGATCGCCCGCGAAGTCGCCGCCAAGGTCATCCTGCTGCATGCCGACGTCGTCGACGCCGGCTCCGACTTGTCGGCGCTGATCGAAGACGTCGGTTTCCGGATCATCCTGGTGTCGCGCCGGCCGAGCTTTCGCGCGCCTGATGAGTGGAAAGACCTCTGCACGGTCCTTAAGTTGCCCGATATCGCCATGACCCGCGCCGGACAGATCAAGGTCGCCATCCTGGTCGCGGCGGCCGAGCGGTTGATCCAGGCCGGCGACCGCATTCTCTGCCTCGCGGGCGTCGACCGCTCGGAGACGATCGACACAATCATGGTGCTCGACATGGGGACCGAGATCGAGCTGTTCTCGGCCTCGACCGCGGACCCGCTGCCCGGCGATGTGACGCCGACCGTGTTCGAACGCGTCCTCACCCTGGCCGGCGAGCTCGGCGTGGAGGGGCGGGAGGGGCGCCCGGTCGGCACCCTGTTCGTGATCGGCGACAGCGACCAGGTCCTGGTGCAGAGCCACCAGCTCGTGATCAACCCGTTCCACGGCTACCCCGAGTCCGAACGAAATATCCTCGACCCTCGGTTGGAGGAAACGATCAAGGAGTTCTCGGCGATCGACGGAGCGTTCATCGTCCGGGGCGACGGAGTGATCCTGGCCGCGGGCCGCTACCTGGCTCCGCGGAGCAAGCTCGACGGGCGATTGCCGCAGGGCCTGGGCACGCGCCACGAGGCCGCGGCCAGCATCACGGCCATGACCCAGGCGATCGCGCTTTGCATCTCCCAATCGACCGGGACGGTCTCGATCTTCAAGGAAGGCCGCCTGATCACCGACATCCAGAAGCCCTGGGGCCGCAACGCCGACTCGCTCTGAGGTCAGGTTGACGAAGTTTGGCGTCTCGGCGAGGATGGAAGCAACACGACCCCGAGTGGGAGGAGCGTTGCGATGGATGAGGTTCTGACCATCGATGAGATAAAAGCCCGGTATGCCCCGGACTGGGTGCTGATCGGCGAGCCTTTGATCGACGAAAGCCAACGACTTCTCGCGGGCAAGGTATTGTTTCACAGCCCCGACCGCGATGCGGTCTATGACAAGATATTGGAATATCCGCCGGGACGCTATGGCTTCCGATTCCTCGGTGAAATTCCCGAAGACATGGTGCTGGTACAATGACGACCGGGAGTTCGGTCGAGCAGGTCGCGAAGGTGATCCTGACGAGATTGACTGCTCTGGGGCAGTACCGCTTCGGCTTCCCTGTGGTCGCTCACGACCTGCCCGCAGGTGCCGCTGTCGACGGCCTGCTCGGATTGGACTTTTTTCGGAACCAGATTCTCACAGTCGACTTCCAGAAGGGCCAGATCACCTTGGCTTGAACGATCTGGTCCGGTGCAGACCCAGAGTCGAGGGCCGAGGGACCGGTGGAGCGTCCACAGAGGGCAGGCCCACGTGTCTGGAGGGGAGGGATCTTGGCGCCCCTCAATCCTCGACATCCTCCAGACGGATGCCTCGTCCCTCGCGAATGCCTTGCCGGGCTGCCTCGATACGCCGGAGGAACCTGGGATCATTCACGAGGCGATACTCGAACCAATCGTCTTCGGATCCGAAGCCGATCAGCACCCCGGCCGGCTTCCCGTGCCGGGTTATCACGATCTGCTCGGTCTCGGCGAGACGCAGGAACTTCGAGAGATCATCCTTCAGTTCCGAGAGCGGAACTGTCTTCATCGCCTTGCCCCACGTGTTCGAGCCATGCATCCGCATCGGCTTTCGCAACGATTGCGAGGACTTGAACCTCCTCGCCCCTGACGTCATAGAAGACCGGCAGGTCACCGACCTTTAACCGATACTGCGGATGGGTCAACTCCCGAAGGCGCTTGATGCGGCTCTTGCTGATTCTGGTCGGCCGGTGCCGCAAATGGACCTCAATCGCGTCACGCACCCGGCTCGTTCGGATGCGCTCAAGCGACGCAAGTCCCTGACAGCTTTCCGGAACAGAACGGTCTCAAATCGCATACTGGCTATTTAATAGCCAAAACCTTGCGGAAGAGCCAGAGGCACGGCGAGAAATCGGCCGCGGATCGACGCGGATCGGCGCGGATCAGACCGGGTCGTTCGATCCGATTGATCACGGCCAGCGTCGGAACTTTCTCAAGCGTCGGATACGGGATGGGGTGCTGCTACGACTGATCGGCAAATGGCTCAACGCGGGCGTCAATTGGGCAAGTCCGGATCCGTGGGAACCCGGGGCAGGCAACCGCCCCGGGTGACCCGGCCCAATTTCCCCCCTGATCCTCGCCTCCGACACGACGTCATTGGGCTTCGTCTCCACGCCTCGGTGATAAGCAGGGCGTGAACGGGCCGACTTGGCAAGACTGGACGGCCATGGTAGGCTGGTAAGTGAAGGGGATTCTGTATTATGACAATTCGATTACCTGGGGGCGGAAAGCGGGACAGGTCCGCTATTGACACGCTGGGGTGTTTTTGCTGCTTGTTCCGCGATGCCACGACTAGCACTGGTCGCTCCCGGGTGGGATGGTTTTTCACGTTTTGAATCGTGGCGTTGCGAGAATGCAGTTGTTCGAGAAGCCGGCGGACTGCCAAGCGTTCGAGCGGTCTCGCGGGAAACGCTCGATAGATCGCCGACGCGGATTTGTGCCCACTCGCTGATGCCCACCCACTGGCATCTGCTGCTCTGGCCAGAGCACGATGGTGGGCTAGCGGCCTTCATGCAGCGACTGACGATCCCCACGTGCGGCGATGACAACAGCGCGGGAGATATGTGGGGCTGGGGCACGCGTACCAGTGTCGGCATAAATCGTTCGCTGTGGAAAGCACTTCTGGGTTGTGGCTTGGTATGTCGCTCTCAATGCGCCGCGCGCCCATCTCCGGACCTGCGGGCTATCCATGTCATCTGACTGTGCGCCATGCGCCGCGCGCCCAAATCGTTCTGTGAGCGGAGAGACGAGACTACCTTGTTTATCAATATCGAACCTGTCCCGCTTTCGCTTCGCAAAAGGCTCGTGTTGAGGGTGCCGCCGAGGGTCGCCCGGCCCTTGACGTTCACCTGGCCGAGCTGGCTGCCAGCCACGAGCCCGCCGATGCCGACCGTGAGACTGCCCGTGCTTTCCTGGGTGAAGTCGCCGCTGACATTGAGGGTGGCCGGGTTGACATACACGGTCCCTGCGTTGTCGAAGCTTTTCAGGGCCATCGTGATCGAGCCGCCCGAATCCGGCTCGATCGTTCCCAGGTTGACCAGCGCGCCGACCCCCGCCGGAGACCCCGGAGGGCCCGGTGGCGGCTGGTAAAACCCCTCATTTCGACCGGTCACCCTGACCGAGGGACCGAGAGTCAAGGTCGCCACGTTCGCGCTGGACTGGTTTCCGATGATGACCTGATTGTTCTTGGCGGAATCCGGCCCGAAGGCAATCGTGGCGGCGCCGGCCAGCTCCTGCGTGCCCGTGAAGTAGAGCTGACCGCCGTTGTCCAGCGTGGCGGTGCCGTTCAAGGTCAAGCCGTTGAGAACCGTCACGGTTTCCCCCGCGTACGTCACGTCGAGGTCGACGTTGATCGTCACGCCGTTGAGCGTGCTCTGGAGGCCCTCGGGGACGGAATGACCGCCGAGGATCTGGCTATACCCCGCGAAAACGATTTTCGAACCACTCGAAGCCGTGATCGTCCCCCCCTGGAGCGTGCCGCCCTGAACCACGAAGCGGCCACCGCTGGTATCGAGGTTGATCGTACTGCCGGTGTTATCAAGCGTTCCCCTGACGTCGATCTCGCCGTTGCCACTCATCATCAAGGAACTTCCCGCATGGAGCGCGATATACCCGAGCAAATGTACGGTCCCGCCCTGAGCTTCAATGGTCCCCTCGTTCGTCAAGCCGGAGAAATCCAGCGTGCTCCCGCTCGTGGCCCGCAGTGTGCCCTGATTGTCCAGGTTGCCGTAGGTGACGATCGAGCCACCGCTCGAGATCAGGCCCTGGTTGATGATCGCCCCCCCGCCGCCGAAGTAATTCTGGTGGACAATCGAAAGGCTCTGACCCGTGATGGTGATTGATGGCCCGATGGTCAACGTCGCGACGGAGCCGTCCGGGTTGTAGCCTACCGATTCGATCTGGTTGTCGATCGTGGTCCCGAACGATTGGACAGCTTTCCCGAACACGAATTGGCCGGCGCCACCCAGCGTTTCCGTGCCGGTGAATTCCAGGGCGGAGCCGTCGCTCAGCGTCGCCGTACCGTTGAGCGTCAGGCCATCGACCACCGTCAGAAATGGGACCGGAGTCGGAATCGGCGAGGGCAAGCTGACCAGACCGATATTGAGGGTCACGCCGTCGAGTACGTTCTCTGCTGGCGAATTCACGCAGGTGATCACGGAACCTGCCGTTGTGCCGTCGATCGTGCCTCCGTCAATCACTCCGCCGTCGAGGAGGAACACGCCGCCGCTGGTATCGAGAGCGATCGAGTTGCCGGTATTCTTCAGCGTTCCTCTGAAGTCAATCTCCCCGTCGTTGTTCATGAGCAGCGCGGGCAGGTTTACAAGGAATTGCCCGGCCCCGGCGTGAAGGAGAAGCTTGTGTCTGCTCCGACAATGACCGTTCCACCGGCGGCCTCAATGGTCCCTTCGTTAGTAAGGGTCAAGCCCACGAGAGTCAGTGTGCCTCCGCTGGAAACGATGGTGCCCTCGTTGACCCCGACGTTGACGCTGACTCCGACGTTGCCTCCGCTGGAAACGATGGTGCCCTCGTTGACTCCGGCGAGGATCGTGCCGTTACCTCCCGTGACCGTGATTCCCGGCCCGATGGTCCCTGCGCCGAGAACTCCACCCTCCGACCCGAGGATGATCTGGCCAGTGCCGTCCGTTGTCCCAGTGCGGCTGATGCCACCACAATAGATAGAGCCTCCACTCAGGGTAGCGGTCCCGCTGATTGTCGCTGTCCCAAAGGCCTCGAGGTCGCCACCCACGCTCACAGAAGCGGTTCCGTCAAGTGTCATCCCGGCTAGGATACGGAGGTCACCCGTGACACTGAGATCGGAGCTGCAAACCAGACTATTGACAATGTTCTCGGCGACGCCCGTTGTAATTGTGCCCTGGTCCGGGCCAATGGTTGCGTCGTCGCCGACTCCCGGCACTTCTTTAACCGGCCCGTTCTCGGTGGAGACGACCCAGTTCAAAGGGTTGTCCCACTGGCCATCTCCGCCTGCTCCGGTCCAGACGGCGGCCGACAGCAAGGCGCGCTGCTCCAGCACTTCGACCCTCAACATTTGGCGCGGTCGGCGGCGGGGCCCCCGCGCGCCTTGACGATTTCCCGACCGTTCCTTGCCGTGCTCGTTCTGTCCGTACCTCGATCCAGGATGTGCCGTGGCGATGGTCCCTTCTTTGCTGCTGGTTCCTGGCTACCGGAATGGTCGAAAACGATCGTTCTTGATTCAGCCCGCTGCCCTTCGAGACTGGCGATCGGTGTGTCGCACGGCGACAACCGAGAGGCCGTCGCAATGTCCCAGCGCGCCGGTGTCGTACTGCGGGGACTCGGCACCGAGCCGTCTCGCCGTCCAGTGACGACTTCGCTCTGCCCAATAGGAACATGGGAACGAAAAAGCGAACGCGCCTCGGGCGCTCTTTTTGGAAAAGATTCCAAAATCCCAGCGGATCAAACGAATCTCCAACCCGAACATCCTCTGACGTCAGGTTTTCCGTAATTCCAGGCATGCCACCTTGATTTGTGTCGGCTCCCCCCGGCATACTAGATGGGGTCGATCAACTATGCGTGGATGGTCGCCAGGAATTGACGGGAGGTGCCGACGACGATCTCATCGGCTGGCCACATCGAATCGGATCCGGAGCCGCTCAAGGCGGAGTTCACAGCAGCGATGGTGGGTGACCCGGCGGCGCGGTGGCGTGCGCTGGAGGCATGCCGCGATTACCTCCGGCTGGTGGTCCGGAGGGGTCGCTGGTCGAATGGAGCGGGCCAGCCGGCGACGTCCGACCTCGTCCAGAACACGATCCTGGATGGGTGGCGCGGGTTCGCCCAATTCGAAGGCCGATCGCCCGGTCAGCTTCGGGCCTGGCTCAAGGCAATCGTGGTCCATGCCTCGCTCAATGCCCGGCGACGACCGCGCGAGGCCCGGATCGGTTCCGGCGGCGAGGCTGGAGTTGCCCCCGGCACGACGACGTCTCCCAGCCAGGCCGCTCAGAAGAATGCCTCCCGGGAGGCACTCGACGCGGCGCTCGGCGGACTGTCGGAACGCTACCGCACGATCATTCACCTGCGGATCTGGGATCAATGCTCATTCGCGCAGATCGGCACGAGGCTGAGTCTCTCGGAAGACGCCGCGCGAATGCTCTTCGGCCGGGCGCTCGCGAAGCTCCGCGAATCGATGAGGCCCGGCCATGACCCCGGATGAGACGAGCCCCGCGCCGGTCGATGAGCGCTTGCTGGAGGACGTGATGGCCTGCGACGCCATCCTGCACGCCTCCTCCGCCGCGCCGGTTCGAGAATCCGCGGGTTCGGCTTCCACCATCGAGGCGGACGACCGGGCGCGGAGCCGGCTGATGCTCTTGCTCACGATGCTGGAAGCGGCGGAAACGGCCACGGAGCGGCTGAGGAATACCGATGCCGTCCCCGATCGGGAGCGTCGTGACGAGAATCGCGCGGTCTTGGGCCGCTTCGAGGTCATCGACGACCTCGGGTCGGGTGGGTTTGGGTTCGTGGTCCGGGCGCGGGATCGGCTGCTAGGCCGCGAAGTGGCCTTGAAGATGCCGTTGCCCGAGCGCGTGCTGGCGCCGCGCGAAGTCCACGGGTTCCTCCGGGAGGCCCGGGCCGCGGCCCGGCTCGACCATCCCAACATCGTGCGGGTCCACGATGCTGGCGGGCTCGGCCCGCTGGGCTACTTTATCGCCTCGGAGTTCTGCGCGGGACCCAGCCTGCGGCGCTGGCTGAAGTCTCAGAACGAGCCGGTCGCGTCCCGTCTGGCGGCGTATTGGATCGCTGCGCTGGCAGACGCGGTCCAGCATGCCCACGACCGCGGCATCCTCCACCGCGACATCAAGCCGGACAACGTGATCCTGGCCGGCGGTCCTGGGCCGGAGGCCTTCATCCCCCGCTTGACCGACTTCGGCCTGGCCAAGCTGGTCGAAGAGGCCGGCGACGAAACGAAGAGTGAAGCCAGGATGGGTACACCCCAATACATGGCTCCCGAGCAGGCCGCCGGCCGAAGGAGCGAGATCGGTCCGGCGACCGACGTCTACGCTCTGGGTGCGACCCTGTATGAAGTCCTGACCGGCCGCTCGCCGTTCCGTGGGGAGAGCGGGGCGGAAACCTTGCGACTCCTCCTCGACACCGAGCCGGTGTCGCCTCGTTCGCTGCGCCCGAGCTTGCCGCGCGACCTTGAGACGATCTGCCTGAAGTGCCTGCGCAAAGAGCCGGCGCGACGGTACGCCTCGGCCGCGGCGCTGCGCGACGACCTGGAACGCCTCCTCGATGGCCGCCCCATCGCCGGCCGGCCGGCTTCCCCGTGGGAGCGTGCCCGAGCCTGGGCCCGCCGCCGGCCGGCCATCGCCACCCTGCTCGGCTCGGCGGTCCTGCTGGCCGGTGGACTGCTCGGAGGCAACACCTGGTGGAGCGCCCAGCTTCGATCGTACAACCGGCAGCTCGAAATCCAAATCGAGCGAGCCGACCGGCAGACACGAGAGGCTGAGAAGCAGAGTAGCCACGCCGAAGATCGCCGGCGCCAGACCGACCGGCACCACGACGCGGAGGACCTGAGGCTCGCTCGCCGGGCACTCCAGGCCCGACAAATCGAGCTGGCGCAGGATATTCTCCACGACATGAGGCGGGGGCATGATGGCGTCGACGCACGCGGCTTCGCCTGGCGCTACCTGTGGCGGCAGGCTCACCGTGAATTCTCGCAGCTTTGGGGCCATGAGGCGACTGTCGTGGGCATGGTTGTCTCACTCGACGGCAAGACGCTCGCGACTGCGGATCTGCGAGGGGAGTTCCTGGTTTGGGACCTGGGGCCCAACATGGAGCTGGACAAGCCGCGCGCCATCTCGTCGATTCCTCATTCGCCTCAATTTCTGATGTCCGTCTCGCCTGACGGCCGGCTCCTGGCCGGTCTGGAGCTCGGAACGTCCACGCCGAGGATTGATCTCTTCGAGACCGCCACGTGCCAACATGTCGCCAGGCTCAATCTTGGGCCCAAGGACTGGTTTACTTCACTCTCCTTCGATACGAGCGGCCGTCGCTTGGCTGTTGCGCTCGCCGATCCGGCAGGTGCGTGTGTTGTCAGGGTCTGGGACTTCGCCGCCGGGCCGAGAGAGTTGATCTCACGCGTCGTGGTGAAAAACGCTCCCCGCGCGTCGTTCTCACCCGACGGCCGGTCTCTCGCTGTTCAACAGGGCAATCGAATCACGGTCGTGGATCCGTGGACCGGACCGGCTCGCGTCGTGCCGGCGGGCTCACCGCCCGGGCCGATGGGACCTTCGTCTTTTTCGGGCGACGGCCGCTACTTTGCGGCGCAGGTGCCGGGAGATCGCATCCTGGTGTGGGAGACGGGCTCCGGCCGCGAAGTGGCTCGATTCGAGTCGGTGGGTGGAATCGTCAGGGCCGCACTCAGCCCGAGAGGATCGCGCGTGGCCGTTATGGACGGCTCGGGCGGCGTGACCATCCTCGACCGGGCGAACGGGCAGAAGCGAATCCTGACGCAGGGCTTGGGCGAACAAACGGCTCCGAATCACGACCTGGCGTTCTCACCCGACGAGACGCTGCTGGCCATTCGAATCACGGCGGCTCCAGGGGGACCACAGCCACCCGAGGTCTGGGATGTCGCCACCGGGCGCCGGCTTCATGTCTTCCCAGGCCGGAATCAAGAAGGCGGCATTGCTTTCCTTCCAGGAGGCCGATCGTTGATCCTCGCGGGCGGCACGGCGCCGCGGATCTGGCGCCTCGATCCGCCGAGTGAGCCCGACGAGCTCGCCGGCCATGCCGCCGAGGCGTGGGCGGCTGCCTTCTCGCCCGACGGCAAGATTCTGGCCACCGGCAGCGACGACACCAAGGAACACCAGACGATCAAGCTCTGGGACATAGCCACCGGCCGGCTCCTGGCGGGCTGGAAGGCTCATACGGCAACCGTGACGGCGCTGGCCTTCAGCCCCGACGGGCGCATGCTGGCCTCGGGCAGCCTGGATTCGGGAAAGCCGGGAAATGCCAACGTGATCCTCTGGGACGCCGCATCCCTGGAGCGGCTGGCGACCTTGGAGGGTCACACCGACCGAGTGCGTTCCGTCGCCTTCAGTCCGGACGGCCGATGGCTGGCCTCCGCCTGCGATGACCTGACTGCGCGGCTCTGGGACGTGGCCGGGAAGAAATCGCGATCCGTCCTGACCGGTCACACCAAGAAGTTGACTGCGCTCGCCTTCAGCGCGGATGGGCAGTCGCTGGCCACCGCTTCCAACGACGCCACTGTCCGGCTCTGGGACGTCGCAACGGGCAGGGCCCGGGCCATCTTGCGAGACGTGGGAAACACTCTGTCGGTCGCGTTTGCCCCCGACGGCTCACTGCTGGCCGCGGTCAACGAGGAGGGGGCGATCAAGCTCTGGGACCCGGTCAGCGGCGAACTGATCCGGACCATCCGCGGCGAGGCGGACCAGCTCCGCTGCCTGGCCTTTACACCCGACGGGCGGAGCGTCGTGGCCGCGGGGAAGGGACGGGTCATCCGCATCTGGGACGTCGCCACCGGCCAAGAGCTGCTCAGCCTGGAGGGGCACCAAAAACAGATCAACGCCCTGGCGTTCTCACGCGATGGATCGATCCTGGCCTCGTGCAGCCATGACGGCAAGGTCAAGCTCTGGCGCGCCGACTGGCCCGGGCTGGCGATTGCGCCGTGATCTGGTTAGAGCCTCGCAACGTAGCAGAAGCGGCTCTCCAAAAGCCGCTCAAGCTTCGGGCTCCGCGCCGAGTGAGCGAATCTGGGCAGCCAGACGTTCGACCCGCCGGCTTTCCTGATCGCGCTGTTGTTCCAGTTGATCGCGCTGCTGTTCCAGTTGATCGCGCTGCTCTTCCAGTCGATTGCGCTGCTGGACGAGCTCGGAATACGTCAGGAATGGGCGGCCGTCGGGGCCAATAATCATGAGCGTTTCTTCGGTCAGGTCGAACCGCACGCCGAGCCGTGGGCTGGTCCAGCCCTTGATCTCGGAGATCTCCTCCAGGGTCCCGCCGCGTCGCAGCCAGCCGAAGAGATCCACGTCGTCGGGATTGTAGAGGTAATACTCCTCGACACCGAACATCTCGTAGAAACGGTGCTTGCGGAGCATCTCGTTGAAGCGGTTGCCTGGCGAGAGAACTTCGAAGACCACCTGGGGTGGAATGCCGCCTTCCTCCCACTGTTTGTAGGAGCCCCGATAACCCTTGGGCCGCCCGAAGGCGACCAGGACGTCGGGGGCAATCCGGGTTTTGGGATCCCCCTCCACCGGGTACCAAAGCAGGTCCCCTGCGACGAACACGTCCGGCCGGTCGAGGAATACGGCTTCGATCCCTTCCTTGATCGTGACGATCCATTCGAACTGAAGGGTGTTCTCAGCCATCGGCTGCCCGTCGCTGTCGGGATAGATGACCTTCGTTCGTGTTTGCGAGGAGGTTGAAACGCTCATCGGCGCACGAGATCCACGGAAAGGAATCGTCGGAGACGCGAGTTGGATTCTATCGTCGCCCTCACGTCACGTAAACCTGGAGTCAGGCGAGGACTGCGACGTCGAAAGTGAGGTCCATCCCGCCTCAATTCCCCTTGTTGAGCTGGTCGTAATACGACCGGATGTGCTTCTCGAGGTTCTTGGGGATCTTCTGGTTCGAGAGGGCCTCCGCGCCCAGGCCGGCGGCGGCGTCGATCTCGCCCTGAATATCGATGACGGTATCGCCCTTGACGGTCTTGGTCGACGTCGTCAGGCCCTGGAAGACCGCCTTTCCTTTCTTCAATTGCTGCTTGACCTTGCTGGTGTAAGTGGCGGTCTCGTCTGGAGCCAGGGGGCGATCGCCCTGTCCGCGGCCGCGGCCCAATCCCTGGCCCATCCCCTTGCGCTGGCCCATTCCCAGGCCCAGGCTGTTCAGATCCATGCCAAGCTGGTTTGACCCGTCGTTGGCCATGCCGTTCTTGGCATCCTGCACATCGGCCATGGCGCTATCAAGAGACTGCATCTCCTCGAGCTGCTTTGCCATCTCCTGCATCTGCTGCTGAGTCATGCCCATCGCCTCGGCGGCCTTCTTCGCGTCGCCGCTCTGGAGCGCCTTCTGGGCGTCGCCGAGCTTGCTGGCCAGTTGCTGAATCTGCTTCAAGCTCTTGGCCTGGTCTTGCAGTTTCTCCATCTCCCGCTCGAATTGTTGCTGGGTCAGACCGCCGTTCTTGCGAGCTTCCTCGAGCTGCTTCTTGCGCTGTTCGAGGTTGGCGAGGTCGTGGAGCTTCTTGGCCATCTCGCCGAGCTGTTCCTTGAGGGCTTTTTTCTCGGCCTCGCTCATCTTGCCCGACTGGAGCTTCTCCTGGATCTTCTTGAGCTGCTCGGCGGCCTTCTTGAAATCACCGCGGGCGAGGTCCTTGGCGAACTGGTCGGCCGGTCCCTGAGCGCCCAGCTCCTTGAGCTGCTGGAGCTGGCGATTGACCTGTTCGGGAGAGCCTAGCTGTTTTTGGCGCTCCTTGAGTGCATCGGTCAGCGAGTTGAGCTCGACCATGAGCTTGTTCTTGGCCGCGGGAGGGGCCTTGGCGAGCTCATCAGCCTTTTTTTCGATCTTGGCCAGCAGCTTGTCGGCCTCGGGGAACTTTTCCTTGTCGATCGCCTGGCGCTGGCTGGCGATCTTTTTGGTCAGGAGCTCGGACTGCTTGGCCAGGGCCTTCGTGTCAACCTGCGCGCTCATCTTGGCCTCAGCGTTCTGCGGAATCCAGGCCGGGGCGAACAGCAGCAGCACGGCGGCCGTTGCGGGAATCAGCACGAGCCACGCCCGGCGCGGCAGCCGGAGCCCGAATTCGGCGGCCACGTCGAGGTCGGCCACCTTCCGAACGGCGTCGGCGACCAAAGCCCTGCCGGCGGGTGTGTCGCGCAGGTCCTCGGGCAACGAGAGCGCGGAGCTGACCCGCTCACTCAAATGGAACGCTCGGTCAAGAGCCACGGCGGCGTCCAGCCGGTTCGGGCCCGTCAGCAACGAGACCCCGCCCGCGATCACCATCCCCACCATGGCAGCCACCGCGAACGGAACCCACTCGGGACCGGGCAAGGCACGATTGAGGAGCTTCTCGGCCGCGATCGCCCCGGCCACAAGCGCCAGCGCGATGGCCCACGACCACACCAGCGTCGTCAAGAACCGCTGGTACCGCAACCGCCGAAACACCCGAGCGACCGGCTTCTCCAGTTCACGCATGGGGGCCTCCCCTTGTTGCTCGAGCCGCGTTGACTGCATCGACATGCTCCTACGAACGTCGTACTCGCTACCAGTTTACTCACGAAGCCCCGTGATGGCAACCGTCCAGCCCGAAACATTTCGGTGGTCGCCGCGGAAAAATCGCGGCAAGATATCAGAATGACGGATTGGTTGTCTCGAACGGTGCAGTAGATTGGGTGAGCGACAATCGAAGGGAGCGGCTAATCGATGGCCATCGCCAACCGAGGAATCGTCTTACGGCAGATCGATCACTTGTTCCGCGAGGGGTCGCTCGTCGGGCTGGGAGACAGCGAGCTGAAAGGGCAGACGCATGACCAGGCCGCCCTCGAGCTGCGGTGTCCCGTGGGAACGGTCCGCAGCCGCCTGGCCCGGGGGCGCGACCTGCTCAAGCGGCGCCTGACGCGCCGTGGGTTTGCACCCACCGCCGCGGTTCTGGGCACGGGATCGAGTTTGCCGGCTCAGTTCCTCACCGAAGCCGTCCCGCCGTCGCTGATCGCCGCGACGGTCGAGGCGGCGTTCACAAGCGGCACGTGCACAACCATCCAGGCCGGCGCGCTCGCCACGTCCATGCTGGCCCTGACCCAAGGAGTACTGACTTCCATGAAACTCGCCCAACTGAAATGGATCGGACTGGCCCTCGTGACGACCAGTCTCTCGGCCGGAGGAGTCGTCGCGTTTTCTCATGCCAGCGCGCAGTCCGCGCGAGCGGGGCGCGACCCGGATCCGTCCACGGTCAGCGTTGTCGCCCCGCAGGAAGCGTCGAGCCCGCAATTGACAGGGAAGGCTGCTCGCGCCACGTCAGTATCTCGGCGCACCCAAGAAGATGCGGAGAAGGAGATTGAACGCAAGATCGACCAGCTCTTGAAAGATATCGGTTTCGGAGAAGGCTCTTTCGACCCCGCCGGGAACGGCCCTCTCGCAAACAAGGTTTTGTATCGGAAGCTCATCGGCCCGATGCTCGGACGCTCGACTTCGACTTTGTCGTCCGTCGGAAGTACGTCCCGAACCTCCGCGAAAACGGCCCCAACCTCCACGGGTACGTCTTCAACCTCTTTTCAGACTCCGGCCCCGATCAACATCGCGAATGATCCATTCCGTCCGACTTCGGCGCTGACTCGATTCGACTCCGATTCACGAATGACGGTCGACACGACACATCGGTCCGTCCGCGAGCTCGAACTCGAGATCAAACTTGCGTGGGAGACGTACGATCGCATGGACAAACTCCACCAACGTGGCGCGATCTCACTTCAAGAGAGGGAGGCGGCCAGGGGCAAGGTTCTTCTCGTCGCGGCAATCTTGTTAGGGCTTGAGGAGGAGCTTGACGAGCAAGAGAATCGGTTCCTTTTGGAATCCCGGAAAAAGCAACTCGAAGTGGCGAAAGCCCAAGCTGAGAGGGAAGTGGTACTCAGCGTGGTCGAACGGTATCAACGCTTGAATGAGCGGAGAGCCGGCACGGTCAGCGACGACGAAGTGTCCAAGGCGAAGTCAGAGCTCAAGGGCGCCGATGTTCAGGTTGAGCTCAAAAAAATCGAAATGCAGGAGTTTGAACTGCAAAGGGTACAATCGCGACGGCGGGCTACCCGCATCAAACAAGTGCTCGTGCTGGCCGAGCGTGCGAAAGCCAGTGCTATCGCGGCACCAGCCGCGCAGCCGGACGCCCCAGCCGTTCGGAAATGACAGACGCTGAGTCCGCGCCGGTGGGCCCGCCACTGGGCGCGGCCCACGACAATATCCGCCCGGCAGAATCAGGCAATCACCGGTTGAGCGGACTGGGTTTGGGGTTCATCCGGTTTCCATTGATGAAGGCGTCAAGTGTTCGGCGCGGGTCTCACGACCCCGCCGGAATACCTGACCGAAGGTCTCCCGCGCTCATCATAGGCCCTGGCTTCAAAGGAATTTGCGTTCTAAGAGCACACCGCGGAGGAAGGAGACCTTCGGTCAGTCACCCGGGCGGGGTCAGGAGACCCGCGCCCAACAAAGGCAAGCGCAACAAGAGATGAGGATGGCCAAGGACTGTCAGGAGCCGGTCCAGGCCAACTTTTCATCACCCCAGGCCGGCCACGCGGGCCGAGTCCCACAGCGTTATCCGCCCGGCAGAATCAGGCTGTCTCCAGTTGAGCGGACTGCGTGTAAACTTCGTCCGCGGCTTCGGCAGCCGCGCCGGGCTCAGGCTGATACCCGAGGTCCCGCAGACAGGTCTCGAGAGCGGACAGGACGAGCGTGACATTGGTCCGCCGCGAGCTGTGACCCATCAATCCAATCCGCCAGGCCAGGCCCTTGAACGGGCCAAGCCCGCCACCGACCTCGATGCCCCACTCCTTCAACAGGCGCCGCCGAACCGTGAGATCATCAATGCCCTCGGGAATTCGGACGCAGGTCAACTGGGGCAGTCGGTGGCCGGGCACCGTCGCCAGGCTCAGGCCCATCGCGGCCAGGCCCGCATGAAGAGCCCGGCCGTTGAGTGCGTGCCGGGCGATTCGGTTTTCCAAACCTTCCTCGGCGACCAGCGCCAACGCCTCCCGCAACGCATAGTTCATGCTGATCGGCGCGGTGTGGTGATAGAACCGGTCGCTCCCCCAGTAGCGCTGGATCATCGTCAGGTCGAGGTACCAACTTTGAACCTTCGTCTTGCGATCGTTCAACGCCAGAACGGCCCGAGGGCCGAACGATACTGGCGCCAGTCCCGGAGGACAGCTCAGGCACTTCTGCGTGCCCGAGTAGACCGCGTCGATCTCCCAACCATCGATTTCGACCGGAACTCCCGCGAGCGAGGTGACGGTATCGAGCGCGATCAATGCACCGGCGTCGTGGGCGATCCTGGCGATCTCCTCGACCGGCTGCCAGGCCCCCGTCGATGTCTCGGCGTGCACGATCCCGACGACCTTGGGCCGGACGCGCGTCACCGCCGCCTTCACCTCGTCCGGGTCGAATACCTCGCCGTACGGCCGCTCAATCGTCGCGACGTCGGCCCCGGCACGCTCGGCGACGTCCTGCATCCGGGCGCCGAAGACGCCGTTGATGCAGATCAGCATCCGCTCGCCGGGCTCGATGAGGTTGACGACGACCGTCTCCATTCCCGCCGAGCCCGTTCCCGAAATCGCCAGCGTCAGCCGATTCTTGGTCTGGAAGACGTAGCGAAGCAGATCCTGGGTCTCGTCCATCAGGGCCGCGAACTCGGGGTCGAGATGGCCCACGAGCGGGGTGGCCATGGCCTCGAGGACGCGCGGATGGACGTCGCTCGGACCAGGACCCAGGAGGACGCGCGGTGACAGACGCATCGGACTCGGGCTGGGAGGCTGAGGAACCGCCGGCATGAGATCGACTCCTGACAGATTCCAGTGGCGAGTGGCGAGTCTGATGTGGGCTCATCACGCCTCGGACCGGGTCAACGTCTTGATCAGCTCGCTGATCGCCTTGAACTCGGGACGCTCGGCGGTCTCGGTCCATTCGAAAAGGGCGGCTTCGGTGGTCGTGACGACGGCCCCGGCACGCTCCAGGCGGCGCAACGCGAATTCCCAGTCGATCCTGTGTCGTGAGGCCACGGCGTCGGCCGGAACCTGGACCCCGAATCCCAGATCGAGCAATTCGAGCGCGGTCTGGGCGACGCAGACATGGGCCTCGATGCCCACGACCGTGATATGGCGGACGTTTCGGCCGTAGAGCTGCTCCAGGAGCTGGGGGACGGCGCAGCAGTGAAACGTCGTCTTGGCCGGACGTTCCGGAATCAGCGCCGCGACAGCGGCCGCGGTCGGGCCCAAACCTTTGGGATACTGCTCGGTCGCCCACACCGGCAGGTTCAGCGTCTTGGCGCCCCGGATCAAGGCGATCACGTTGGCGACCACCAATTCATGGCCAGCGATGGCCGCCAGCAGCTTATCCTGGAGATCGACGACGAGCATGGCCCCATGCTTGCCGGTCAGGCGCTGAGTCAGGCGCATCAAGAGACCCCTCCTTCAGGCGTTTGGCATTCGGGCCGTCCTTGGACGACTCATCTCATGGCGTAGCGATGCTAAGTCTCGTTTCCCCTGGCTGTCAAGCAACCAAGGGAAGGATGGTTGAATAGCAGAACAAGCAATCAGTCTGCTCAAGCGAACACTTAATTCAGCCGCCGTAGTTTCTCTGCCAGATCGGCCGCTGGAGTGAAAATCCACGTTCTACCGACCTTCCTCTTGCGGATCAACGCTCGATCCGCGAGATCCATCAGGTCGCTCCGCGCCGTCTCGTAGGCAACCTGATGACTATTGCGATGCGACTCGGTCGTGAAACTTTGGCCCGGGTGTCTCAGGGCGTGGCTGATCAGGTCGCGTTGCCGATAATTGAGGATCGTGAACCCTTCAAGGTCTTTCTGGGCGTCGGCAAGCTGTTTGGTGTGACGATCGATATATTGATACAGTTCGTCAATCGCTCTGTTGATGACGTCCGCGTGGTACAGGAGAAAATAGGTCAGGTCATTGTCATCGGTCTCGGAATAGAGAAAAGCCTCCCCGTACTTCGCCGGGCCACTATGAATTACTTTTGATATACTTATATATTCAAATAGCCAATATCCCCGTTTCAACATCGACCAGTAGAATAACGCTCGCGCGGTCCTCCCGTTTCCATCGACGAACGGGTGATCGTATGCAAGCCAAAAATGAAGGATCATTGATCTCAACACTGGGTGAATGAATCCGCCAGGCGTCTCGCAGTTCGCGAACTTGCACATTTCATCGACACGTCCTTTCAACTCCTTGGCTGGCGGAGGGACATGGAATACCTCTCCGTACTCATCGGTGACCTCGACCTCTTCATCGGACCGTCGGAAACGTCCAGCCGCCGATTGGTCATTCAACGTCCCATCTGTCACCATGCTGTGGATTTCACATAGTAAATCTGAGCTAATGTATTCATCTTTAATTTCGAGTATATGCTGCATGGTCCGGTAATTATTGAAGATCATTCTTTCGCTACGGTCCCGTGGCGCACGACCTTCGCGAATCATTTTCTTCGCGACTGCTCTCGTCGTGGACGCACCTTCCAATTGGCTCGATGTTATCGACTCCTCGATCAGTGAGCGCACGAGATAACTATCTCTCGTTTCCGGATTAGTCACAGGCTCGGGTTGCTGGATGACCCCGTGAGCTAACGAATCCACATGATGCATGCTTTCCGGCAATGGATCGACCATGTTGAAGGTGAAGGCCGCTCCAGCTTTGTCCCTGAGCGGGATCGGTTTCGACCCGTGGCGCCGGAGCTTCAGACCGAACCACCACTCGGGATGAGTGAGCCCCGCCGGCGGTGTAAGGTGGCGCAACTTGTCCCAATGACAATACCTACCTCGAACGGTTGGCCCCTCAACGTGATTCATAATTGCTAGAAATCGCTCGGCTGTAAGTGGTTTTCCGATTTCACCTTGTGACGGCGGTCGCACTGGCGTTCTCATGGTCCAACCCGATCAGGGGACATACCAACTTCATACTAATTCAAGCAGAATCAGTATATCAGGCGAAACCCGCACGGCAAGAATAAGTTACGACAAGTCTTCACCAGCGATCCGGCGAGCTTCGACGACGGAAGTAGCGATAAACCCAACGCACCAACCCAGGGTCGCTTCATCCATCTGATCGGCCCCGCCCTGGGACCATCGTCCGCAAGCCCTATCGTTGCAAGACGATTGAATGCCCGCCGAGGGAACTCCGCCGAGGGAAGTCTTGCTCCCCTGCTGGGTGGGAGTTAGGATCAGTTTGAACCGCGTTTTGGTTTGGCAGCGGAAACCAGGCTCCGTGGTCTCACGCCAGGGCCGAACGTGGATCGTCCAAGCAGGGGGTGAGCGGTGTGGCTGAAAAGCCCCGACTTTTAGTCATCGATCGTGACAGCTCGCATGGGAAGTCGAGCGCTGATTGCTTATCCGAGTGGTTCGAGCGTGTGACGGTCCGCACGGTCTCCAGGGCGCTGGCCCTGCTGCGCGATCGGAAATTCGACGCCGTCTTCGTCGATGCCTCGCAGCTTTCGGCGGTCCGTTGGGTCGGGATGATGATCCAGGCCGAGGAGATCCTCGACGCGATCTCGGAAGGAGTGGCCGTGGTCGATCCGGATCTGAGGATCATCTGGGCCAACCCCGAATTTCACTTGCTGACCGTTTCGACGACCCCGATGGTCGGCTCTCCATTCTACCAATCGCTGGGTCAATGCGAGATCCTCGGCCCGGATCCCTGTCCGTTCACCACGGCGGTTGCCTCGAAAGCGCCCGCGAGCACGGCGATCAAGATCAGCGGCAACCGCTACCTCCGGCTGGCGGTGACGCCGGTGTTCGATGGGTCGAACACCCTGACGCACCTGATCGCGCTCACCCGCGAGACGACCGATGAGACGCAGCAGCAGCTCAAGGTCAATGCCATCCACAAAGCAGGCGACGAGCTCGCCGATCTGACTCCGGAGGAGCTCGCCGAGATGGCGGTCGAGGAGCGGACCGACCTGCTGAAGTTCAACATCGCCCGCCACATGAAAGACCTGCTGGGCCTGGACTTCATCGAGATCCGCCTGCTCGACCGTGCCACCAACCGGCTCATCCCGCTCTTGACCGAAGGGATGACCCCGCTGGCGGCGAACCGCGAGCTGTACGCGAGCAAGGAGGGAAACGGTGTGACCGGTTTCGTGGCGGCGACCGGGCTCTCTTACGTCTGCCCCGATACGACCAAGGACCCACTCTATCTCGAAGGGGCCGCGGGGGCGCGCAGCTCGCTGACGGTCCCCTTGATCATCCATGGCACCGTGATCGGCACCCTGAACGTCGAGAGTCCGCAGCCGAACGCGTTCGACGACCGCGACCAGCAGTTCATCGAAATCTACGGCCGCAACATCGCCGTGGCCTTGAACACGCTGGAGCTGCTCCAGGCCGAGAAGGTCTCAGCAACCAGCGCCTCGGTCGAGGCGATCAACCGCGAGCTGGCCCTGCCGCTGGACGACATCATCACGGATGCGACCACGGTCCTCGACCGTTACGCGGGCCACGATGAAGACATCATCGCCCGGCTGCGTCACCTGCTCTACCGAGCGCGCGAGATTCGCAGCCTGATTCATAAGGCAGGCTCGACCGTCGCGCCCCAGCCCAAGCAGAGCCTTGCGAGCCAGGCGCCTCGCCTGGGCGGGACGCGGCTCCTTCTGGTCGACGCCGATGAAACGATCCGCCGATCGGCTCACAACTTGCTCGGCTGCCAGGGGGCGAGCGTCGAGACCGCCCGCGACGCGCACGAAGCGATCGCGCTGATGCGGCAGGCTCCCTACTCGGCCGCTTTGGTCGATATCCGCCTGCCGGACCTCGACGGCTACGAGACATTCAAGCGACTCCGTGAAGTCCAACCGAATGTGCCGATCATCCTGATGACCGGCTTCGGCTGGGACCCTTCGCATTCGATCGTGAAGGCCCGGCAGGAGGGACTCCAGACCGTGCTCTACAAGCCGTTCCGGGCGGACCGCTTGATGGAGGCCGTGGAACAAGCTCTGCGAACCACACCGATGGTTCGTTCGTCCTCCGTCACGCACCAGGACGGCCCGGCCGCCGCTGGCCCCGCCGGCAAACCAAACCCCTCGACGACTCCGCCATCGCCGCCCGATTCGCCGCCGCCGGCCGCCGCTTCTCCCGACTCGAGGGCGGAACCCGAGTCCGCCGGCTCGCAACCGATCGAGGCATCGCCCCATGAGTCCTGACTGGCCCTGGCCGGTCATCCTCGCGCTCGTCGTCCCCCCGGCCATGGGACACCTCTACCACTTCGTCCTGGTCATCAATGTCGGAAGCGCCCTGGGGTTTCGCGAGTGCCTGATGGATCGCGTGCGGACCCTCCTCTTCGCGGGCTTCTGGGCCAGCTCGGCGCTGCTGCTCGCCAAGCACCTGCACGACCCGTGGTGGACGTGGACATGGCCGCTCCGGAGTTACGCCTTCTTGTGCGTGGTCTCCGGGATGCTCTTCTGTCCGCTCTGCTCATGGCGACTCGCCCACCGGCGCCGGCCCGACGGTATCACCGGCTCGTCTCGCACCGTCGACCTGGCATGTTCCCTCGGGACGGCGCCTCTGATCGGCGGCGGCCGGCGCTCCTGGCTGCTGCACCTGCCCGGCAACCAGTCATTCCGCCTGTGTCTCCGCGAATGGGACGTGACGGTGCCCAGACTCCCCGCGCGGCTCGACGGCCTCTCGATCGTCCAGCTCAGTGACTTCCATTTTGCTCCTTGCTACGAGCGTCTTTTCTTCGAATCGATCCTCGCCACCTGTCTCCCTTGGCAGGCCGACCTGGTCTTCATCACCGGAGACCTGGTCGAGGACGACGAGACGATCGGCTGGATCGAGCCGCTGCTCGGTCAACTCGAAGCGCGGCTGGGCAAGTTTGCGATCCTGGGCAATCACGACACTGAGCACCACCCCCGGGCCATCGTCCGCGAGCTGGGCCGGGCCGGTTTCGAGATGCTGGAAGGTCGGTGGACCACACGTGACGTTGAGGGGACGACACTGGCCCTGGGCGGAACATCCGCACCCTGGGGGCCGGCCTTCCATCGGCGCGACGTGCCGCCGACCGATTTCCGCATCCTCTTGAGCCATTCACCCGATCAGTTGTACAAGGCCCAAGGCTGGGGAGTCGACCTGATGTTCGCGGGGCACAACCATGGGGGCCAGATCCGGCTCCCGTATATCGGTCCCGTCTTCATGCCGAGCCGCTACTCGCGCCGGTTCGACCGCGGGTTCTTCCGCGCTGGAGGAACGCTCCTGTACGTGAGCGAGGGCGTTGCCGGCAAACACCCGGTCCGCTACGGCTGCCCACCGGAAATCGGCCGGTTCGTACTCCATGCCGCGACCGGTCCCCTCGGACTGAACGGCTCGACCGCTCCCCGGCTCAAGCGAGAAGCGATCGAACGGGATTGGGCCCAGGGCTGACGATGGCTGGGATCGAGCAACCTGCTATAATCAATAACAGTATGGCATAGACGCCCGTCACGTGATCAACTCGGAGGCGATCGACGATGCCTTCACCCTTCCCGGGAATGGATCCTTATCTGGAGAATCCCAGGCTCTGGCCCGACGTCCATCATAACCTCATCTCGGGGTGTCAAGAGATCCTGGGCGCTCAACTGCGTCCAAAGTATGTCGTCAGAATTGAGGAGCGGGTCTATATCGGCGACGAATCCGACGACACTTTCGAGCCTCAATTGCGGATTCCGGATGTCGAGATAGCAAGTCGCCCGGGATGGGAAGAGACCTCTATCGCCCTGAGTGGTGAAGCTTCACAATTTGAGGTTGCTGAACCGGTGGTCGCGACCACCTGGTTTGAAGAGGAGATCCACGAGGCGTTTCTGAAAATCACCGACCTCGAGTCTAGCGGCGTCGTCACCGTCATCGAAATCCTGAGCCCCACGAACAAGGTATCCGGCTCACCGGGTCGCAAGAGCTTCGAACAGAAGCGGCGAGAGGTCATGTACTCACCGAGTCATTGGGTGGAGATCGACCTGCTGCGCGGGAAACGCATGGTGCGCGATCCCAAGAAGATCGGTCCGCACTCGTATCTTGTCCACGTGTCGAAGAGAGGCCTGAGGCCTCGGGGCCTGCTCTATCCGATCCGCTTGCCCCGGCGTCTGCCGGTCATCCCCATCCCCTTGAAGCCCCAGGATCCAGACGCCCGCCTCGACCTCCAGGCCGTGCTGGATCGTGCTTACGACCGCGCGGGTTATGACCTCCGAATCGACTACCGCGCCGAGCCGCGCCCGCCCCTCGACGGCGAACTCGCCACCTGGGCCGATCAGCTCTTGCGATCCAAGGGGCTGCGTTAGTGTCGCACCTTTAGATATAAACCCGCCGATTGTAGATGTACCACTCGACGAGCAGCACACCCAGGACCAGCAGGGCGAGATACCACCAGATGTCCTTCTGGACGACAGGCGGCTTGAGGGTGCCCGTGACGGGGCTGTAGCCGATCTTGATCTTGTAGGCTTCGTCCAGGCTCGCGGGGGCCCCCTCGGGCACCAGGCCGCGCGGGGCCAGGTCGCTCTCGCGAGCGTCGAACAGGTTGACCGCGAACGGTAACAGGCCGCCCGACTCCCACTGTGCCAGATAAACGCCGGTCGTTTCCGCCTTGTTGTAGACGAAAGCCCCCTGGGGAGAGCGAGTCACGGCAAGTGCAGGCCCTCCACCCGGGGGAGTCACCTGGATCGTCCGGCTTCCCGTTTCGGGGTGGAGCACGATCGGCCGGCCGGGCTCGGCCACTTCTTCTCCGGCTCCCTCATGAACGTTTCCGTAGGCTTGAATGCTGTTCAATATGAATAAAGGGAAGCTGATATAACGAAACCAGGTCGTGTTGGGCGTCGTGCCGTCGATCAAGGGAAAGGTCACAACCGTGTCGATGTAGCCTTCCCGGGGAACCACGAAAGCGAGCGACCCCTGGTTGCCCTCGATCAAGCTCTTGGCGCCGACCGGGAGTTCGACGACGTTCGCCCGGGCGACATAAACCAGCGACAAGTCCCGGACGTACTGCATGAGCGGGTGGGCGATGTCCCAGTCGAGGATCACCGGCTGAGGAACCTCCTTGGGCTTGGCGTAGGCGGGCCCCGGGGGGAACACGCCGAAGTAAAGCGCATTGGCCGCGGGAGGCGAGTCGGGCTTGACCCCGTCGAAGATGACCAGATCGTAGCGGCTTCCCTTGAGATCACGGACGACGGACTCGCTCTTGGCCTCGAGGGGAGTGAGGATCGTGACGTCGGCTCGCTCCTTGGCGGACGGCGTCTTGAGCGTGTCGATCAGGTAACGATCTTCTTCCGTGATGGCCAGGACCTGCGCCTTGCGCGTGGTTCCAACGACCGTGTAGGCGCGATTGTCGACTTCGAGCGCGTCCTTGACCGTCAGGCGAACCTCATAAGCCGTCAGCCCGGTATCGGGCAGGTCGAACTTGAAGGCCTGTTCGCTCTGAGGGGCGATCTTGAGAGCGATCGCGTCGACGAGTCTCCCTTCCGCGCCGGGCTTGCCGGCCTCCAGGCGGTAGAGCTGCGCCTCGGTCGCGACTTCCTCGGCGCGGAAATTGTGAACACGCCCAAAAAGCTGGTAGAGGTCGGGCTTGTCCTCGTCACGCCTCGTCTGGAGGGCCATGATACCGACGTTTTCGGAAGGGTTGCGAACCTTGACTTTACCATCGGAGCGGGCGCTCCCGTCGGCCGGGGGCGAATACGGAGGCGGAGGTGGCCCGATCACCACCACCTCGGGCTCGAGATTGCCCAGGCTGAAGCCCTCGACATCGGCGAAGCCGCCGTCGGTATAGATGAACAGCTTCGGCGTGACGACCGAGGACGCGACGACACCCTCGCCGATCTGCTTCGAAGGATTGGCGAGCCCCGCCGCCACCTGCAAGCCCTCGCGCAGCGACGTCCGGGACTGCGACGGCATGATCGAGTCGATCCGCTGCGCCAAGGTGCGGCGATCACCGGTGTAGTTCGAAACGACACGCGCCGAATCGGCAAAGGCGATCACCATCGCCAGGTCGTCCGCGTCCATCTCGCCGACGACTTTCTTGGCCGCCTCCTTGGCCTTTGCCAGCCGGCTGGGAGCCACGTCGGTCGCCGCCATGCTGGCAGAGTTGTCGATCATGAGCACGAACCGCTGCCCCTGTCCGCTCGTCCCTTTCATCCGCGGGCCGGCCAGGGCCAGCATCGCCAGGGCCATCGCCAGGAGCTGCAGAAACAGCAGAAGGTTACGCCTCAGGCGCTGAAAGAGACTGTTGACGTGCATGTCCTCCATGCTCCGACGCCACAAGATCGTGCTCGGCACCCGGACCGGCCGGCGGCGGAGCTTGAGGAAATAAAGCGCAACGATCCCGACCGGCACTCCCGCCAGTACAAACCACGCCGGCACTCCCAAAGGCGAGTTGAACTCGAAGGGGAAGCTCAAGCTGCTGACTCGATTCCACAAACCCGACATGACCTCACTCCTCCCCCACGCCTACAGCTCAGGCTCCCGATCCGGCCCGCCGGCCCGCTCCCCTTTGCGCCGTCGGATCATCATATAGAGCATGTACACCACCACCATGCCCCCCACGCCGAAGAAAACCCAGGGATTTCTGACCGGCCAATGATTCATGAGTGTTACTTGACCAATCCCCGCTGCCGCAGATAATTGAGGATCAGCTTATCAAATGGATAGACGTTTGTGGTAAATATGTAAATTATTCCGCGCTGTGTACACCACTCTTTCATGCCGCCGACGAAGGCGTTCAGGGTGTCCTTGTATCGCTTCAAGAGCGGCGCGCTGATGGTGATTTCAGAGGTATCATCATCCTCGGAATCGACCAGGCGGAGGTCGCCCACCAGGTCGGGATCGACTTCCTCCTGCGAGAGGACGTGGATGACGTAGATATCCATGTTCCGCGCCAGCAGGTACCGCAGCGCGTCCTGGTAGCCGCGTCTGTCCAGGAAATCGGAGATGACCACGACGACCCCCTTGCCGGCGTGACGGATCGCGAACTCGCGGGCCGAGGCGGTGAGGTCGCTCCGGCCCGAGGCCTCGAGCTGCTCGAGGTACTGGACGATGCGCCACATCTGCGAACGGCCGCGGATGCCGCGAAGCCCTGCGTCGAGCCGGGCGCCGAACGTGTCCATGAGAATGCGGTCGTGGTTCACCAAACCGATGAACGCCAGGGCCGCGGCGACCTGCTTTCCGTAGCGCAACTTGGTCGGCGTGCCGAAATCCATCGACAGGCTCGTGTCCAGCAGGGTGTAAACGTGCAGGTCTTCCTCTTCGAGGAAGAGTTTGAGGAACAGCTTGTCGAGCCGGCCGTAGACGTTCCAGTCGATGTGCCGCAGGTCGTCGCCGACGGCGTAATTGCGATGCTCGGCGAATTCGACGGACGAGCCCCGCCGTTTGCTCTTCCGTTCCCCTTTCATCCGGCCGACGAAGATCCGGCGGCTCACCAGCTCGAGCTGCTCGAGCTTGTGGAGGAATTCCGGCTCGAGCAGGGGGGGTGAGGCCGAGCCCGCCGGTCGTGAGGCCGCAACAGTGCTCGTGGTCGCACTGGGTGAGCCAGCAGAGGAAACGCGAGCAGGAGCGGCCATGGCGGTTCCTCGGTCGAGGGACTGACTGACTTCGAGAGGTCGTGGAGCGAGATCAGCCGATGCGGTCAAACACCCAGAACAGCGAGAGCATCATGGTCACGGCCACGCCCAGGCCGACCAGCCAGGGAACCAGCGCGGCCAGGAAGATCAGCCAGCGTGCCTTGAGCCGAAGCGGCGGACACCGGTGCAGGAAGCCCAGCGCCGTGAACCAGCTCTCCAGGATCACAAGCGATCCGGCCACCGCCGTTGCCAGGGCAAGCTCGGGCTCCGTGCGCCAGACCGTCATCGACCCGGCGAACAGCACGGAGCACAGACCCACCAGGCAGACCAAGTCGCCTTTCGTGAAAATCAAGGGCTCAGGCTTGGGTGGCACCCAATCCTGCTCGGGAGCTGGCGGTGGGTCGTAGATGTCGTGCATTGATTGGTCCTTGGTCCTTGGTCCTGAGTCCTTGGTTGTATCGCTCCGAGCCCTGTCCGTCCGTCTCCGGTTGGTGTCGGCCCTGCCTTCCCGTCCCCGGCTCAGGTTCGGACAGAGCCACGAAGGACCAAGGACCAAGGACTACTGACTATCATGCAGCCCGGGTTTCAGCCGCTTCGGGAACGGACTCGAGGACCTTGAGCAGGACGTCATCGGGGTCGACTCCCTCGGCCTGTGCCTCGAAATTCAAGAGGACACGATGCCGGAGGCCGGGCAGATAGACGCGGCGCAGGTCTTCGAAGCTGACGTTGTATCGCCCATCGAGGAGGGAGCGGACCTTGGCCCCCAGGACCAAGGTTTGAGCTCCGCGGGGGCTGCTTCCCCAGCGAATATACTGGTTGGTCACGTCGGCGGCGTACGGCCCTTGAGGGTGAGTCGCCAGGGCGAGCCTGATCGCGTAGTCCTGCACGTGAGGCGCGATGATCACGTCGCGTACCAGGGCCTGAAGCTGGAGCAGGGTCTCACCGTCCAGGACCTTGGCGGCCCTGGGCGTTTCGCCTCGAGTGGTCCGGTCGAGGATCGTGCTGAGCTCGTCCCGCGTCGAGTAGCCGACCACGAGCTTGAGCAGGAACCGGTCGAGCTGTGCCTCGGGCAGGGGGTAGGTCCCCTCCTGCTCGATCGGGTTCTGGGTCGCCATCACGAAGAACGGCTCCTTGAGCCGGTGGATGTGTCCGCCGACCGTGACCGAGTGCTCTTGCATCGCCTCCAGCAGGGCCGACTGGGTCTTGGGCGTGGCGCGATTGATCTCGTCCGCAAGCACGATCTGCGAGAAGACCGGGCCTGGCTGGAACTCGAAAATACGGCGGCCGTCGGGCAGCTCCATGACCATGTTGGTGCCGATGATGTCGGCGGGCATCAGGTCGGGGGTGAACTGGATTCGGTTGAAATCAAGCGCCACCGCGTCGGCCAAGGTTCGCACCAGCAAAGTCTTGCCCAGGCCTGGCACACCTTCCAGCAAGGCATGCCCGCCGATGAACAGGCAAGTCAGGATGCCGTGGACGATCTCGTCGTGGCCCACGATGACCTTGGCGATCTCTTGCCTGACTCGCTCGTAGGCTGTCCGGAAGCCCTCGGCGCGTGCTTCCATCGATTCGGCTGGAAAAGAGGCCATCGACAACGATCCTTTCTTGGAGATTCTTTGAGAGTTCCGCATGTCAAGGGGGGGCACCTCCTTTTCCCCCCCTTGCGAAGGGGGGGCCAGGGGGGGTGGTCCCGGCACGATCGGTCACTAGGTCTTCCCATGCTCATTTTCCCGCTCTTCCCAGACGCGCTGCTTGGCCCTCTTCAAGCGGTCGGTGTAGCTCTGTTTCTCGGTCTCTTGAGCCGCCACGGCGAGGCTGGGGCGCCCGGCCTTCTCTGCCTCGCGCGCTGCGACGGCGACCGCCATGGCCTCCGCCCCTTCCAGGATCGGTTCGCCGATCGGACCGGCCGGCGCCGCGTCCGGCAAGGGTAGCGCGGACCTGTCCGGGCGCGGCGCGGTGCGCGGGCGATCGAGCTGAAGATCGACTTCGGCCTTGCGGCTCCTGAGCTTGTCCATGTATTCGCTCGCGGTCGCGGTCTCCTGGCCGCGCAGCTTCCTCCACTCGTTGGCGACGCTCTGCTTGATCCAGTCGACATCCACCGCGATCCGGCGGACGGCCACGTCGCCCAGGAACAAGCAGGCCGCCAGCCACAACAGTGCCGGCCACAGGGCCGCGAACGCGCGGGGATTCAAGAGACGCGGGTCGCGGCGGAAATGGTCCACCCCCTGGAGCGTGCGACCGAGATCGACCAGCCCATCCGAACCGAGCTTCCACGAGATGACCTGGCCGTCCGTCACCGCGGCCAATGACTCGAGGGTCGTCGGGTTGGACCGCAGCTCTCGGTACTCGTCGGAGTAGGGGACCGACACGCCGGACGAGATCACTCCCTGCACCTTGTCGGGACCGCGGTACCCGAGGTTCACGAAGTAGTTGCCGCTCGACTCGGCGTTCTCGATCGTCGCCTCGTAACGCCCCGGCGCCGTCTGCTCCAGGACGACCGGCGCGGACTTCAGGTCGGGGTCGACGACGTTTCCCTGGACCTGGAGAAAATTGAGGAACTCGTTGTTCTTGTCGAGCGCGTCGACCACGACCTTGATCCGCCCTTGGTCCCGCCGGACGTTGAGCGTGAGGTTTCCGCGGTCCGCCGGCCTCATCGACCAGCGGATCACCTGCGACCAGAACGCGGCGTAGCTCTGCCAGTCGGGCCAGGTCTTGGCCCACCGCCGTCCGGCGTCCGACGTGAAGGCGACCGAGCGGCCCAGGCCGTATGTCCAGTGCGCGAGCACCGGATTGAGCTGGCCGGCCGGCAACGGCGAGACGATCGGGATCTCGACCAGCTCGTTCTCCTTGGGAGAGGTCAAAACGACGCCCGTGATCGCGGGAATTTCTTCGGAAAGACCCATCACCGGCTCCGTGATCGGATAGTTGATCTTGGGCTGCCAGGGGGTCTGTTGCTCGAAGATGAGCGGCCGCGAAATCGAACGGGCTTCCTTCTGATAGATCCGGGGCAGCGCCTTGGGGTTGGTGACGTTGTAGAAGCGTCCCTTGGTAGCCTTGGCCAGGTTTTGCATCACCCTGACCGCGCCGAGATCGCTGCCGTGAGCGGCGGTCAGGATCGTCGTGACCGTGACCTTGCTGTCGGCGAGCTGTTTCACGACCCGCGGGCTCGGCGGAGTCGGGTCGCCGTCGCTGATGACCACGATGTGCTTGCTCATCGCGTCCTTGATCGAGTTCAAGCCTTTCATCGCCATCAGGAGCGACGGATCGAAGTCCGGCATGTCGCCGGGAGTCATGCGGTCGATGGCGCGGAGCATGCTGGCTCGCCCGGAGCCGATCGGCCGCAGCGTGAAGAGCCAGGCTTCCTGCCCTTCCCAGTGCAGGAGCCCGGCGTAGTCGTAGCTTGAAAGTGCGCCGATGGCGGCCTTGGCCACGACCGCCTGCCAGTAATTCCCCTCGGGGATTTCGCTGGCGTGCATGATGAGCGCCATGGCGCCGATTCCCTGCACCTTGATCGCCTTGATCTGCATGTCGACCGGCAGCGCCTTCTCGACCGGCGTGTTCATCCAGCCGCCGGCGCCGAAGCTGTCGCCGCCGCCCAGCATGACCAGCCCCGATCCCATGTCGTGGCAGTTGGACGCCAGGAGCTGGTGCTGGCTCTCGGTGAAGGCTTCCTTGGGCACATTGCCCAGGATCACGGTGTCGTACGGTTGAAGCTGGGCCAGGTCCGTCGGCAAGGGGTCGCCGCCGACCCCCCCCGTGCCGTCGATCTTGGGGGCCGCCAGCACCTTGACCTCGATCTCCTTCTCGCGCAGGGCCTTCACCAGCTCGGCGTGCTCGCCGCGCGTCCCTTCGATCAACAGCACCTGGGCCTTGCCCCGCGCGTGGGTAAACCCTTCCGCGACGTTGTTGATCGCCCGGCGATCGCCGCTCCCCTTGTCGGGGATGAACTCGGCCGAGAACGTGTAGAAGTTCGGCTCGGTGATGAGCTGCTTGAGCGTCTTGACGTTGATGCCCCGCTGCAGCTCGATCGGCTCCGGGTGCTCGTTGCCGAGGGCCGGTGCCCGGTAATTGTCCGCCTTCTGAAAAATCTGCAGGGTCCCGCTCGTCGGCTCGCTGGCGCGAATCACGACGTTGATGTTGACCGTCTCGCCCTTCTTGACGTCCGGAGGAATCGAGACCTTCTCGACCAGGACTTCGCGGTCGTAGTAATAGTCGATCGGCACGACGTCGACCTGCACTCCCAGCGACTTCGCGGAGAGCGCCTGCTCGAACAAGTTGCCCCGATTCTCGTTGCCGTCCGAGAGCACCACGATCCGCCGCGCCGTGTCCTCGGGAAAGCTCGCCAAGGCCAGCTTCACGGCCGCCCCAAGGTCGGTGTTCTCGGGGTCGATCGTGCTCTCGATACCCAGCAGATTCAGCTCGCTCGGAGCGGGAGGGATCTCGACCCGTGGCTCCCTGCCGAAGACCACGACGCCGGCCAGGTCATCCTTGAGGCGTTTCTTCGACGCCTCCGAAACGTACTGGAGCGCCGCCTTCTGCTGTTCGCGGGGCATGCTGTACGAGGCGTCGAGCAGGAAGATCGTCGCCAACCGCTCGGAGCGACGAATCGTCTGCAGCTCGGCCAGGGCCAGCACGATCAGCGTGATCACGGCCGTCCGAAACAAGATTGCCAGCCCCCGGCGCACCGGGCCCAACCCGGCCAGGCTGCGAAAGCTTGTCCAGATCAAGGGAGGCAACAGCAACGGAATCAGAAGCAGCCACCAGGGGTTGCCGACCGAAATCGACCAGTTGCCCAGGTTCATCGCCTTGTTCCCCGTGGCCGTCCTTACATTCGGAAACGCTGCACACGATGGTTGTTCGAGTCGACGACCGACACGCTGCACAGGCTGTCGATCGCAAGAGCATAAGGGTTGTAAAGCTGCCCGGGCCCCCGCCCCGCACTCCCCCAGAGCCCCAGGGGCTTGCCTTCGAGCGTGAACTTCTGCACGCGGTGGTTGCCGTACTCACAGACGTAGAGACAGTGGTCAGGGCCGATCGACAGGTCGTAAGGATAACTCATCTCGCCGGCTCGTGCCCCACGCGACCCCCATGAGTCAAGGAGTTTTCCCTGCGTGTCGAAGACCTGAATCCGGTGGTTGCAACTATCGGCGACGAAGAGCCGGTCTTTTTCGTCGATGGCCAGGGCACGCGGCTTGAGGAACTCACCGGGCTCGTAGCCGTGGCCCTCCCCACTGGCGCAGCCACGTCCCCTCCGGAGAAAAGACCTGGATCCGGTCGTTCTCGCCATATTCGGCAACGTAAAAGTTGCCCGCGCGGTCGATCACCACGTCGGTCGGATATCCGAACCGGCCCGGCGTCGAACCCTGAACTCCGTCGCCGATCTGGAAAACGAGATCGCCCGCTCCGGAATAAACAAGCACGCGATAATAATGAGTGTCGGCCACCAGCAAGCGGCCAAAGCGGTCGATGGTCAAGCCGCTCGGCCCGTCCACGTTGAACCGAGGCGTCCGCCAGCCGCGGAGATACGCGCCGTCCCGGTCGAACACCTGGATCCGATCGGTCAAGTCGGCAAGATAGAGGTGGTCCTTCGCGTCAAACGTGGCGGCGCGCGGCTTGTGCAAATGCCCGGGTTTAACGCCATGAACGCCCCAGACCAGATCCGGCGCCGACCGGGCCGGTAGATCACAGCCCGCGTGCGCAACCAGGAAAAGCCCCGTCACACCCAGCAGGCGACGTCGATTCAAGAGAATGCCGCAGTCTCGTTCTATCCCCGTCGACCAGCCCACGTGACCGTTCCTCGTTCGCCGTCTCAGCTTTGGAGCAAAGCCTTGTTTAGGTAGAATTTACTGGATCATGCACCTCGGACGCAAGTCCTAGGCTGTTCGGTTTCCAGGTTCCCGCCCCTTGGGAGAGGCGTGGATTCATGGCCGAGTGGGTCGCTGTCTGCCGGTTGAATGAGGTCCCGGTCGGGCGAGGCCGTTCGCTGGACGCCGCCGGAATGCGGCTGGCGGTCTTTCGAGTCGGCGACGACCTCGTCGCCCTTTCCGGCCGTTGTCCTCATTCGGGAGGTTCCCTGGGGCACGGATGGATCGAGGGATGCGAGGTGGTCTGCCCGCTCCACCAATGGCGATTCAAGCTGGCCGACGGACGCTGCACGACCGTCCGCGGCCAGGGGGTGCACCGGTTTCGCTGCGAGGTGAGAGGCGACGAGGTCTGGGTGGAGGTCTGACGCGCGGTCATGCTCGGTCTGGGGATACCAGCGGACTTTGGTACCCGTGATCCCGTATAATGCGCTTGGAGCGTTTTCCGGAGCGATCGCCATGCCCGTACACGACTGGACGAACGTGGATGCCGGGATTTTCCGCGACTTTCATTCTGCCTGGATCATTCATCTCAACTTGTTCCTCGACTCCGATTTCTACATCAACATCCCGCTTGAGGCGACCTATCAGGCGGCGTACCGCGGGGTGCCCGCCTTCTGGCGAGACGTTCTCGAGGCGAAGCAGCCCACGGTCTCACAAAACAACTTGGACAATTGAGGATCGTTGATGTTTTATTTGGAACAGCCGCCCTCGACTGTTTCAAGCCACGACAGCCGAGGGCGGCTGTCCCACGTCACGATGCCGAGGAGTTCAGTTCGACGATCAGCCCCTTGATGGTGATCGGCTGGTCGTCGGGACCGTCAAGGTCGGCGGCGGTATCGGAGAGCTGGCTCATCAAGCCGATTTCCAGCATTCGTTGTTGAAGTTCGGCCTCGATGAGCAGTTTCTTCTTGGGCTGGGCAGGCTTTGCAAGCTTGGTACGCCGATCGGACATCACGGCATCCTTCCGCATCGCTTGCCTGAGCCGGGTCCGGGCGTCATCGACCACATCGTCCGCGGTGGCGTAGCGTCCGGCCCGCGTTATGCACAATCTGCTCGAGCTCTTTTTATAAGTGTATTGTCATGCTAGAAAATCTCCTTTAAATACCCGTGTTAGCACGGCTGTCCGGCATTACCAAGCGGAGCCGCTTCGTCGGTGCCCGGGCCGGCGACGCGATAAAGGTAGAAATGAAGAAGGTTGTATCCGGAGGGCCGGCAAACAGAACGGCTCTCCAGGGGCCTTTTCGGCCCTTCGGATACAACCCAATGTCCTTTATTCGGCATAAAGGCAAGTTCCGTTTGAGTGTAGGCACAAACAGGGGTCAGCCCGCGAGATCGTTAATGGATGTTCACAGGTGGCGAGGAAAGGGGAGAGGAAATGGAAACGGTAATGGGCTGGGTAACTGGTTCTATGATGCATCGTCAATTTCGGCGTAAAGGAGAACGGAGCTTGCGGCGGAGTGGAATCCCGGTCCGTGCTTTTTCGGGTCGTTCACTTCGAGCCGGTGAGCTCGGTACACTGCGCGCTGCCTTTCCATTTCCTCGCATCGGTCGAGTGACCGTTGTACAACGGTACTTTTCCGCTTGGCCGACGATGTCGGCAAGTCTTGGGCCGAGATCGGGGTCCGTCGATTCTTGATCGGAGGGACGATCCGCCGTCCTTTCCATTCGAACAGCCCGCAACTGAGCGTGACCGGTCGTCGACCGGTCACGCCTCGGATACGAGGACGATCAGCGAGTGTGGCTCGACGCGGTACGCGTGTAGCACGGGGATGACGGGTCCTTCATCCGAGCCGAGCGCATCCTCCGGCGACGACAACGCGGTGTCGACCGCCCGGCGCCAGCGGCGGCCGGAGGGCGACCCAGGAATCGTGAACGAGAGCGGCTCTTTCCACGCGCTCATGGCGATGTAGAGGTCGCGGTCGACCGTTTTGTGACCGTCGACGCGGCGACCGTCGAGAGCGAAGGCCAGCGAATGGCTCTCGGGCGAGAAGTCCGGCCGGCAGGGCTCGACCCCGTGCCAGACGATGTCGGGCGGATGACCACCGGCGCTGCCCTGAAAAAACGTCCGCCGTCGCAGGGCCGGGTGCCGCTTGCGCAACGCGATCATCCGACGGACGAATAGCAGGAAGTCCGCGTTCTCCTCGGCCAGCGTCCATTCGACCCAGGACGTCTTATTGTCCTGGCACCAGGCGTTATTGTTACCGGCCTGGGTGCGGAGGAACTCGTCGCCTCCCGGGAGCATCGGTACACCTTGGGATATCAGCAGCGTGGCGATCAGGTTGCGCGCCTGGCGCCGCCGCAGGGCCACGATCTCGGGGTCGTCGGTCGGCCCCTCGACACCGCAGTTCCAACTGAAATTGTCGTCCACGCCGTACCGATTGCCCTCGCCGTTGGCCTCGTTGTGCTTGTAGTCGTAGGAGACCAGATCGCACAGCGTAAATCCATCGTGGCAGGTCACGAAGTTGAGCGAATACAGCGGCCCGACGCCTGGAAAGAGATCCTCGCTACCGCAGAGTCGGGTCGCCAGGCTCGAAATCATGCCCGCGTCGCCGCGCCAGAAGCGGCGGACGTCGTCGCGGTATCGGCTATTCCACGCCAACCATCGCGCCCCGCTGGGAAATCGCCCGAGCCGGTGTGCCTCGACGTCCCAAGGCTCGGCGATCAGCTTGGTGCCGGCCAAGAGTGAGTCTTCTGAGATTCGCTCCACCACCGGCGGTTCGACCATGATCTGGCCGCGCTGATCACGCCCAAGGAGAGAGGCTAGGTCGAAGCGGAACCCATCAACCCCAGCCTCGGCCACCCAGTCGTGCAGGCAGTTCAGCAAGTAGTTGCGGACCACCGGATGGTTGCTGTTGAGTGTGTTGCCGCAGCCGGTGAAGTTTAGGTAGTGGCCCTGGTCGTCGAGCAGGTAATAGAGGCAGTTATCGATGCCCCGGAAACTGTACGTGGTGCCCCCTTCGCCTCCCTCGGCGGTGTGGTTGAAGACGGCGTCGACGATCACCTCAATTCCCGCGTCGTGGAAGGCACGGACCATCCGGCGGAACTCTTCCCACGGGGCGCATCGCTCTGGGTTGCTGGCGTAGGCTGCCTTGGGGGCCGCGAAGGCGATCGTGTTGTAGCCCCAGAAGTTGCGCAGCCGTTCGCCTGAGATGGGGTTGACGAGCGGGCAGTCCAGCTCGTCGAATTCGCCAATTGGCAGAAGCTCGACCGTGGTGATGCCCAGCTCCTTGAGGTACGCGATCTTCTCGATCAGGCCAGCGAAAGTGCCGGGGTGCCGCACGCCGGAGGAGGGGTCGACCGTGAAACCGCGGATATGCAGCTCGTACAGGATCGTGTCCTCGCGGGGAATGCGCGGGCTGATATCGTCGGCGACCAGCGACATCGATCGATTCACTAGGCTTCGTCTCGGCAAGCTGTTCTGCCCGGCCCAAGGCCGACCGCACGAAAGGGCCCGAGAGGCGGGGTCGAGAAGGACCGACGCGAAGTCGAAGTGATGCCCGCCGCCCTTTGGGCCGTCAACGCGGTAGCCGTAACAAAACTCCTCGGGCAGGCCCTCTACGCGGACGTGCCAGTTGTCGCCGGTGCGGTTGATCTGCGGGTCGAAGGGGATCTCGGCGTCGACCTCGCCGCTGAAGGGCTCCAACAGGATTAGACTCACCGCGGTACCATGGCGGGAGATAAGGACGAAGTTTACGCCACCGGGCGTGGCGCTAGCCCCCGGCGGATGTGTATAGCCAGGAGTAATCGTCAGCGCATGGCCGCGGAACCGATAAGTGGCAACAGCCGTTGGGCCGCGGGGCTTGATTGCCTCGGAGGGAGCGGACGCGGAGCCGTCGGAGAGATCCGAGCGGCGCGGGCAAGCGTTTGGAGTATTGGAAGTGATGCCGTCGCTACCGGCGACGGAGACGAGGGAGACCGGGGGCTCGGAATCATTATTCCGATTCATGGAGTCACCTCGATGGTACCTGCCGGCAGCGGGCGCAGCTCACACAGGGGCCGCGCGATCAGGAATGTCGGCTTCTCCAGCCTGCGGATTCGGGCCTGGCCCATGCCGAAGCGAAGGTTGTTGAAGTCGTCGATGGTATGGGCGTAGGAGTCGATGCTCACGAGCTTTCCCGCATCCCTGGCCATCCGGCAGGCGAGATCGACGAGGTTCAGCCGCTCGGAGTGGGCATTGAGTCCCGGAAAAAACCTCTCTCGCTCGCGTGGCGGAGAATGCGCTCGCGATCCACCACGTAGGGTTCCCGCCTGATGAGAAGCCGTCCCGAGGGGGGGGACGTGGCAGTGGGCGTGGTCCATGGCCTTGAGAATCCGCGCGGTTTGCCGCTCGCAAAAGAGGTTGAATCGGCTGTGATCCGCGCCCACAACGATGTCGAGTTGACCGAGGACGTCAGCCGGCAGGTCCAGATCGCCGTTCTCCAGGACGTGCACCACGATCCCCTTGAGAAAGACGATCCCCTTCAAATCTCGGTTCAGCCGGCGGATCTCCTCGACTTGGTTCAGCAGCCGTTTCGCGTCGAGGCCGCGTGCCACGGTGATGCGACGCGAGTGCTCGGTAATCAGGATTGTCCGGTCGACCCAGTTTGGGCCATTATACACTGGGTCAACTCTGGGCGCAACATAGTGACAGACCAGGAGGGCAGCGATCGTTCGCGACGAATTCTTACGGTCCGCCGCGAACCAGTCCGACGACGGAGCGAGAGCGCACGGCATAGAATGAATCGCTGACGATGGGCCCGTCCCCCGGCTCATGAAAGTCGTTCGGGCTGACCAGCCCGGTGTCGAAGAACTGCCGCCATTCGCCGGGCAGCCCTTCCTGGATGTGAAAGGTTTCGTCCCTGTCCGACGCGTTGATCATCACGTAAAAATCGGCGTCATGCTGCGACGCGCCGCACAGGTAAATGGCCAACGTGCGTGAACCAGGACCCATCTCCACCGAGGGGCCGGTGCCATACCAGCGAACGTCGTCGCGCCAAAAGCGGCTCCGGCCCAGGGAAGGGTGGGCCTTGCGGAACCGGATCATGCAGCGGAAGAACCGAAAGAGATCCTGATTGACGCGGAGCCGGTCCCAGTCCAGCCAGCTCGTCGCGTTGTCCTGGTTGTACGGGTTGTTGCTGCCGCCCTGCGTCTGCAAAAACTCGTCGCCGGCGCGGAACATGGGCGTGCCGTTTGCCAGCAGCAGCAGGCAGCAGAAGTTCTTGGCTTGACGTTGGCGGAGATGCAGTACCTCGGCCGGGGTTCCGTCGTCCCCCTCCCACCCGGAGTTCCAACTATAGTTCTGCTCCGGCCCGTCGGTGTTGTTGTGTCCGTTGGCCTGGTTGCGTTTCCGGTCGTAAGACACGAGGTCGTACAGGGTGAAGCCGTCGTGGGACGTGACGTAGTTGACGCTTTGGTACGGATGGAACGCATGCATCCGGTCGTCCGGGAACAGATCATCGCTGCCGTAAAGGCGCTGCATGAGGGCCGGTACGAGGCCGGGATCACCCCGCACGAATCGGCGCACGTCGTCACGGAACCGGCCATTCCACTGGAACCACCGCGCGGCGGGGAAACTGTCGCCTAACTGATACGCGCCCGCGGCGTCCCACGGCTCCGCGATCAGACGGATGTCCGCCAGATCGGGGTCTGAGAGGATGTCGGCGAAGATAGGCGGATCCTTCAGGTTGAGCGAACCGTCGTCGTTGCGCGCGAAGACTGAGGCCAGGTCAAACCGAAAACCATCGACGTGCATGTCCTTGACCCAGTATCGCAGGCTGTCCACAATCATCTTGCGAACAAACCGGTTGGAGCAGTGCAGGGTGTTCCCGGTCCCTGAGAAGTTCTCGTATGGGTTCCCCGGCCTGCCGGACATCAGATAATACGTGCTGTTGTCGATTCCCTTGTAGCTGTAGACCGGCCCGCTCTGGTCGCTTTCTGCCGTGTGGTTGTAGACCACATCGAGGATCACCTCAATGCCCGCGGCGTGGAGAGCCTTGACCATGGCGCGGAACGCGTCGTTCTGGTCGCAATCGTCCGGCCGGCTGCCGTAGCCGTGGTGAGGGGCGAAAAAGCTCAGTGGGCTGTAACCCCAGTAGTTCCCCTCCTGAGGGTCGAACTGAAAGATGGGCATAAGTTCCACCGCGGTGACGCCCAGGTCTTTGAGATACGGGATCTTCTCGACCAGCCCCGCGAACGTGCCACGCCGCTCGGGACGCACTCCGGAGTTCGGGTTGATCGTGAACCCCCGAACGTGCAACTCGTAAATGATGGTGTCCGACTGGTGCCGGGGCCGTCGGTCCTCGCTCCAATTGAACACTTCGCCGGCTTCGGCGAGCAGGCCCAGGGGCGCCTTGCCGGCGTTTGACCCCGGGTGCGAGGCCGCTGCGCGATCGAATGTCGGGGGAAAGAAGACCGACTTCGCGTAGGGATCGAGGAGGATCTTCTCCGGGTCGAAGCAGTGCCACTCGAAGCGGCCCTGGGGGGCGAGACCCGCGAGCGAGTAGGCGTAGAAGCGAGCGCCGCGGACGTCGGCCCGAGCAAGCCGGTAGTGCCAGATACCTCCTGACTTGTTCCGGAGGTAGTCGAGGGGGTAAGTAAAGACGGGATTGACCAGGTCCGCTTCCGCATATAGCAGCAGCATAACGCTCTGCGCGTGCTTGGAATACAATGCAAAGTTCCAGGCCTGGGCGCTCCCGACCCAGGTGGCACCCAGGGGAAAGGGAGACCCTTCCGCGGCGATCCAGTCCGACATCGTCTCTCCCAATTCTGCTGTCGCCGCGCGTGGGGCCACGAAAGACCCTGCATTCGAGTAGTTGGGGCTGACCACCGATGAGCACTATTTCCATTGAGCCGCCGGATGAGCATTACACAAGCCGGGAGGCCGTCCGCAAGAACATTCAGGACAACGCGGTCTTCAGTAGAGCTTTCCTGACAATGAACGTACTGGCAGCCGTCGTCGCCTGCTACGGGCTGCTGGAAGACAGCGCCGCCGTCGTCATCGGCGCCATGGTCATTGCCACGTTGCTGGGGCCGATCACCGGCATCGCCCTGGCGCTGGTCGTTGGCGACAACGGGCTGCTTCGCAAGGCACTGTTGGCAGAGGCCACTGGTGTGGTTCTGGTCCTCGGTATGGCCCTTGTGATCGGTGTGATTCACCGGGACGCGCCGTTGACCAGGGAGATCCTTTCCCGGACCAGGCCGACGTTGCTCGACCTGATCATTGACCTGGCCGGCGGCGCCGCCGGGGCCTATGCCTCCGCTTCGCCGCGCCTGAGTACCGGACTGGTGGGCGTCGCCATCGCCACCGCCCTCGTGCCGCCCTTGTCCGCATGTGGCATCTGTCTTGGGCGAGGTGATGCTAGCCTGGGATTCGGGGCCTTCCTACTATTCATCACCAACCTCGTCGCGATTCAGTTTGCTTCTTCCGTTGTCCTGTGGCTGTTCGGCTTTCACAAACTGACGCCGCGTTTGGGACTTGGGCGAAGCGTCATCTTACGGAACGCGTCGAGCTTCGGAATCCTCTCGATCCTTGGCCTGATGCTAGGTCTGCACGCTGTCCAGACGCTGACAAATCACCTGTTTGAAGCCGAGACGCGCGCGAAGTTGATCCAGGCACTCAAAGCCTATCCCAGCGCTGAACTCATCGACCTCAGATTTCAACAAGCCACGGACAAAGTCGTCGTAACCGCGGAGATAAAGTCCCAGCGACCGCTCGGTCCGGACGAGGTGGCCGCGCTGGAAGACAGGTTGGTCGAGCCAACCGGGGCGAAACTGGAACTAGTTGTCCATACCATCCTGACACGCCAGGCGACCCGCAAAGGGTATCTCCACGAACCGTCAGAGCCCGGCGTGCGTGCGCCGACTGGGGCAGATCGCTAGCACAGACGCTCGAGGAAGGGAAACCCGTTACCACATTCGCCGACAATGGACCGGAAATTGCAACCCCCCGAAGCGACAGTTGAGCGCGTCAGCAGTCCAGGGCCGTCCGCCGCATTTCCGAGACAGCGGCTTCTCGCGTCGGGTTCATGCACCTTTCGCCTCTGGGTGAACGCGCGTGATCGGTCGTAGATGCCGCAGTCAGCGAGAGCGTCCTTGCCGCCATGGATCTCACTGGCGAGGTGTGCCCCGTATAGGAACAGCCTGGCTAACTGCCGGCCCAACACCGCCGCCATTCTGCTCCGGCTCGGGAGGACGGCCCTGGCACGGGCGCGGTGCGAGCGGGCGGTGGCTCGGCGCGACGTGCTTGTCAGCGGCCATCCAAACCTCCCGTAATATCGCAGAGAGCTCGCGCAGGGCCTCCTCCGGTTCGGGCAGATGCTTCGGGTGGATGGGGACCTTGTCGGGGCGTCGGCCGATTGGATGCAGGCGATCGCGCCCTTCGAGATCGTTCCCGGTCGGGACGGCGAAAACGTCTTCTTCGACCTGGTCTGCCACGCCTCGGCTCCCCCCGAACTGCCTGGACTCCCACACTGGCCGTCACCCCATCAAGGGAGCTGGGCTGTAATGGTATGCTCCGTGCTGTCGCCTACGGTGCGCACCCTCATCGTGAGGACCTTGCTCGGCGCCGCGTGATTGATGATCCACGGCAGGTTGCCGCGCACCTGGGTGAGGTAGCCGTTGCTTGAGTAGACCACGTCGCCCGCGTGGAGACCGGCTTTCTCCGCCGCGGCCCCAGAGTAGACATTGGAGATCTTAATGCCTCGCGCGCCGTTGGCATCGACGACCGGCACTTCCTCGATCCCGAGAGAGCGGCCTACAGCGGACGAGCTGGAAGGTCTGCTCGTGGCTGGGGGCGTGGAAGGTATTGAGGCGCCCGGAGGGGGAGTTGTGGGAACAGGGATTGTGGGGATCGCCGTGGGATAGGAAGGTCCCGCACCCGCGGATGATGCACGGGCCGCGGCCCGGGATACGAACGGAGCGAACAAGGCTTCAGGATCGGGAACAGCGCCGGTGAAGGGACCAAAGTCGGTGGCTCCGATCGGTTCGCCACTCTCGGTGGCGATTGTGACGACCGGTTGGTCTGGGACCAGCGGGCCGCAGCCTCCGAAGAAGTTGGGGTGGTCGGGTGTGGGATAGCCAGGGCCACCATAATAGGGGAAAGGTGTGATTCCCCCGATTCGTCGGAGGGTCGGCTCGGCGTGCGGATAGCCGGGGCCCGCGTAGAAGGGGAAGCCTCCCTCGGCGCCGACGCCGAGGGCGTCGCCACCGTAGCCGTAACCCAGATGGTATCCGAGACCAAAGCCTTGAAAGCCCGGGTAGAGGCCGGGCGCGCCGTAGCCCAGAGTGCCGTAGCTTGAGTCACCGTGGACCTGGTCGCCCTTCCTCGCCTTTTGGTCCTTTGGGCCTTGTTCCGTAACGACAACTCCGTAGTCGTCGGCCGCGACCGAGGAATCGAACAAGACCCAGACCCCGAATGCCAGGGCAAACGCCCTCAGGGGGGGTGTGCCACCGCCCCAAATGTGCGAAACCATGGACGAGTTCCTGTAAACGTATTGAAACCGAACATAAAACTGATCGTGTTTCCGACTCCAGTCGCACGCGGCGGTCATCATGAGAGAAGGCCGACGTTCATCGGGTCGCCCGGGGCGGCCCGTTGCTCACCGGAGGCAGGTAGGGCGGCCGCTCCGTGTCCACCGGCACAACCTCGCCAGGGAGCCGCAGCAACGCGACCTCACGCGCGGGGTAGCCCAGGGCGTGGAACAGCTCGAACTGCGCCCGGTTGTACTCGGCGACCGTGGTAAAGTACTCCCTGAATGCCACGTACAAAAGCTCGAGTGAGTAAACCGCTTCTTGTGGCCTGTAGGTCAGGATCAGAACATTTCCCAACCGTTTGGTCTGCTGTAATCCCTCCAGGTGCCCGTTGAAGGTGATAATGCCCGTGCGTAAGGCGCGATCGGCCTGAGCGACCCGGGCCGCGGCCGACTGGACACGCGCCTGGGCCCGAGTCACCTCCGCCGCGACCATGTCCTGGGCCTTGCGGAGATCGATCATGGCCTGCGACTCCTGACCACGTTGTCCCTTGATCCGCGCGAGGTTGCCGAACCCGAAATTCTCGAGCTGCCAGATGAGCTGAACGCTGACGTCGGCACGCCCCGCCCACTGGTTGAGGCTGCTGTTGGGGCCGATGGCGAAGATCCCCCCCTGGATGTACATGCCGGCGCTCTGGAGGCCGTTGAGCATGACGACGGGGAGCAGCGGCCGCATTTTTTCCTGACGAACCCTCACCTCCGCCGCCTGGACAAGCGACCGGCGCGAGGCAAGCTCGGGTCGGTTGGTTATGGCGACCGGCATCACGTCATCGAGCGTCCGGGACGGGTCGATCAAAGTGATCTGGGCGTGATCGTGCTCCAGCGGCACGACCACTGTGCGGGGGTCGAGCCGCAGCACCTGGGTGAGGTTGGCGCTCTGGACGCGCCACTCCTGGCGCGCCGAGACTGCCCGCTGCTCAAGGTCGGCGAGCATGTTCCTGGCCCGTTCGACTTCGACTTTGGAGACGAATTCCTTGCTCAGTTGCGCGACCCGCTCGACCAGCAAGTGTCCCCGCTCGACGCAGTACAGGCCGCCGGCATACAACCCGCGGTACTGGTGCACCTTGAAGTAGGCGTCGGCTGTCTGGAGCAGGACGTCGTTCTTCGCGGTCTGGATGTCCAGATGCCGGGAATTCAGGACCTGCCGCGCAGCCAGGGGTTCAAAGATCGCATCGGTCAAGTTGACGTATTGCCAAAGACCAGGACCGGCGTAGAAGAAGTTGACGCTCGGCTTGGTCATGATGCCCTTGTTAAAGTCCGGGGCGCCGCCGTCATGCCGGATATAATCGACGCCGAACACGACCGTTGGAACCCAGAGGACCTTGGCCCGCGTGAGGTGCGCTTCGGCCACCCATACTCTGGCCTGGGCGGCGGCCACGACCAGCGGCCTGGCGTCCGAGAGTCGCAGGGCGGTGGCGAGGCTGATCGGGAAAGAGAGGTCAGTCGGCTCGAGCGGCGCGGACTTCAGCTTCATGTCAATCGCAGGCAGAGAAGCGTCTGTTGGCGACCGGCCGCCCGGGGAGGTGAGCGGGGCCGAGGGAGGCATCGGCAACGCCGGCGGCAGATCCCGCACCCCACGGTTCGCCAGGAGCGCGGCCGCGGAGCGCGGTGGCGGCACGGACGACGGCGACCGGCGGGAGATCGAGATCTTGTCGGACTCGGCGGACGGCCGCGCCATCGGGGGCGGCGGTATGTCCCGGCCGTGCTCTCTCACGAATCGCTTGATGGCGGGTGACACCGACGACGGCGGCAACTGAGCCGGATGACTACCGCCCTGCTCCTCGCCGGACTCCACTGTCGGGGGCGCTGTCGTCGCCGGTAACGACGGTGGCTGGGCCGCGCACGGGGCGGGCTCGACCCAGGCGAGCAGCATCGCCATGGCGAGGATCGATAGCCAGGCGGTGCTTTTCTTCATGACGAGCCTGACTCCGTTCAGGGGTTCCTCGAGTCGGTCAGGGGCATCGGCTCTTCCCGCCGAGGTTGACTAGAAGTAGCCGGCGAAATCGTTACGCCTGGTTTTCGCCGAGACGAACTCGTCGATCGACGTGACGGGCATGCCGAGTTTCGGGCCCTTGCCTCCCTGCGCGCCCGGACCGTAGGCAACGATCCAATCGAGTGTCTTGGCGAACGTGGCCGGATTATATTTCAACCTGAGAAAGATTCCCGATGGTCCCGGAATCCCCACCGATCTCGCGCCGCCGAGGTCGAACTCGAAACCGGAATGAACCTCAGAGGGGAGCGGATAGTACTTCTTGGACAGAACATAGAAGACGTATATTTGCCCCGGCTTCCATTGCTCGCTCCCCGTAAGTATCGGAAAGGAGGTTTTTTGCCCGGGGAACCTGACGCTAAACCCGCTACTCGCATCGAACGTTTGCGCCGTCCCGTTCCTTACGGAGACCTGGAGCACGTTGTAAACCTCGCCGGGCACCGGCTGCTTGGATTGGACCAAGACCTGGGTAAAGGGGGGGATCAGCTTGTCGTTGAACGGGGTTGGATTCGTGATGCGGTACAGGAGATACCCGTAGAATGGTTTCTTTTCGGTCTGGGGGACGGCGTGGTCTGGATTCACCAAAGGAGCGGTTGACGCGCTCACACTGAGCGTTAGCTTCTCTTCCAATCGCTCCAGGCCGGGACGAAACTTTGTGATCGGGCGTTTATGCATTGGACCGAGCCCCTCCCAATCCGCCGGATTCTGGAACCAACATCATTGTCCGTAAAAAACGTTTGCTCAGCGGGTTGCCGGGGGCGGTCCATTGCCCACCGGGGGCAGGTAGGATGGCCGCGTCGTGTCGACCGGCACAACCTCGCCAGGGGGCCGGAGTTGTGCGAGTTCCTGGGCGGGGTAGCCCAGCGCGTGGAACAGTTCAAACTGCGCCCGGTTGTACTCGGCGACCGTGGTGAAGTATTCGTCGAAGGCCACATTCAAGAGCTGGAGAGCGAAGACCGCTTCCTGCGGCCGGTTGACCAGGACCAAGACATTCCCAAGGCGGGTGGTCTGTCGCAGGCCCTCGTAGTTGCCGTTGAAGGTGACGATGGCGGTGCGCATGGCGCGGTCGGCCTGAACGACCCGGGCCGCCGCCGACTGGACACGCGCCTGAGCCCGGGTCACATCCGCCGCCACCATGTCCTGGGCCTTGTAGAACTCGATGATGGCCATCGATTGGTTACCGCGCTGCTCTTTGATCCGCGCCAGGTTTCCGAGGCCAAAGGCGTCAAGCTGCCAGAGGGGCTGAATGCTGAAGTCGTCACGCCCCGCCCACTGGTTAAGGCTGCTATTGGGGCCGAGACCGAAGATCCCAGCTTGGAGCATTTCGTTGGGGGTCTGGAAGCCATTGAGCATGATGCTGGGGAGGAACGGGCGCGCCTTCTCCTGTCGGACCTGTGCCACCACCGCCTGGACGAGCGC
>JBIOJM010000026.1:0-48463 GCA_044450785.1 Isosphaerales bacterium | reverse complement strand
GTCCAGATCCTCGGCCTTGAACGCGAGAAACACCAGGAGTTAGGGTAAGGCGTAGCTGCGCGCAGGATTTTGGGACCAAAGGAGATAGGAAACTGCTTCAAGCTAAGTAGGAAACTCGGGCTAGGGATTAAGCACCAAGGACTAAGGACCAAGGATCAAGGACCAAGGATCAAGGACCAAGGACCAAGGACCAAGGACTAATTTAATTCCGTTCCACGTTCGACGGTGTCAGCGCGTCAGCCGGCGAATGGGCAGTTTGCTGGTGGCGGCGTAGGTTCCAGACCTCGACGAACGCCTGTGTTTCCGCATCCCGCCAGGACAAGCCGCTTTCTTCCAAGGCATTGGCGCGCCGGCCCCACTGCTCTCGCCACTCGACAGGCCAATCGGCCACCACGCTCCGATAGGCGAGCGGGTGAAAGACAGGAGACAGAGAATTCGATTCAACCGGACGGGGAGGTAAGCTCGCGGCATTTTTCGGCGCCGGGCCGGCCGAGGGCTCGGCCAGAACCCGGCCGGCCTCGTCCTCATCCCCAAATGGCATAGAGAGCCTTCCTTGGACACACCGAACGCGAGACCGGTCTCGGCCTCTTCTCAGGGTCCGAAGCTCACTCACGGGAGAACTCCCAGATGCTCCGCGCTCACCTCGTTCCGAAAAAATCCGTCCGTCTTGTAACCGACATCCTCTTTAGAACATTCTTCAGTCGCAAGCTGTCACTTTCCAGATGTTCACCGAACATTCACCCAATTTCTCTATAATCTTATCCATTATACGTTTTTTTTCCATCTTTCGCTGGTAGCAATGATGTCAGAATTCAACGAAAAAGAGAAAAAAACCGAAAATGCCGCCGGATCCGGGCAGGTCATGCCGGCCGAGTTCGATTTGCCGACGGCAATTTTTATCGTGGTAGCAGGCATGGTGGGGGCCGGAGTGCTGACGACCTCCGGCTACACGGTCGCGGCAGTTCGGAGCAACCAGTGGATGCTGATCCTTTGGGTCGTGGGGGGGATCACGGCAGTTTGTGGAGCTTTGACGCTTGCCGAGCTGTCGGCTGCGCTTCCGAAGACGGGGGGGGATTACGTCTACCTTTTCGAAGCGTACGGGCCTTTGCCCGCGTTTTTGTCCGGATGGGTCTCGTTTCTGATCGGTTTTGCCGGGCCGAGTGCAGCGGCGGCATTCGCGTTCGCTCAATACATCGTGACGGCGTTCACCGGTACCGTCTCGCAGCCGATTTACGTGGAGCGGCTCCTGGCGACGGCGGCCATTCTAATTTTCGCGGCCATTCATATTTCGGGACGGCGTCGAACGGCCAAGGTACAGGCATGGATCACTGTCCTTAAACTCTGTGGTCTCGTGGGTTTCGCATGCGCCGGCGTGTCCATCGGCTGGCCGAAATGGGCCAATCTTGCCGATCGCACCCCTTTGAACGGCAGCCTGGCCGTTACTCTCATGTCCTCAATGGTTTACATTTACTACGCCTATACAGGGTGGAACTCCGCGTCCTACCTGGCGGGCGAAGTCCGGAACCCCCAGCGCCGGTTACCACAGGCAATTCTGATTGGAACGGCCGGGGTGATGGTGCTGTACCTGGCACTCAACGTGGTCTATGCCTTGGCCTTATCGGCGGCTGACGTACGCGGGATTGTCGACGATCCCGCGAATCGTGTGGGCATGGAAGCCGTCGCGCCGATCGCCCTGATCGCCGCACAGCGGTTGTTCGGCGCCCGGTGGTCATCGGCCTTCTCCATCGCCTTCGGCTTGATGCTCCTTTCCACCTTGAGCGCCTATGTCTTGATCGGTCCTCGGGTTGTGTTTGCGATGGCCGAGGCCGGCCAGTTTCCTGCGGTGGCCGCGCGGCTGACCCGCAAGGCGGGCACTCCCGCGGTCGCCACCATGCTTCAGATCGGCGCGGCACTGATCCTGCTTTGGACCGGAACGTCCGAGACCATCATCGTTTACGCGGGTGTTGGCCTCTCGATCTTCTCGATGCTGGCGATGAGCTCGATTTACATCCTCCGCTGGAAGCGTCCCGATCTGCCCCGTCCGTTCCGGACGCCGGGATATCCGGTGACTCCAGCCGTGTACCTCGTCATGACCGCACTGCTGACCGTGGCGATATTCTTCAACCGGCCCAAAGAATCGTCTTATGCGCTCTTGAGCATCCTGGCCGGCGTGCCGTTCTACTACCTCTGGCAGGTCGGCGCGCGCTGGAGGACGGCGGTGCATCGAGAGACCGTGTCGGATCATCAGAGCGAATGAGAGCCGAGCCAGCCGGCAGGGGCGAGCCCCCGGGCGCTGACCCGGCCGATCGGCTTGTTGCGATTGATCGGGAGCGATAGAATTCAGCCTATGATCCGAATCCGTTTCACCGATCTGGACTCCAAGAGACGGGCATTGGGCCGCCTGGCCGGGCGATACCCGTTCAAGAGTTGGGCGACGGGTGAGATGCTCGTCCCCGAAGCGGCGCTGGCCTACCTGGCCACCGAGGCCATCCCCTTTCACGTTGAGGGACCAGCAACTTATGAGCAGAGCACTCCGGCGCTACGAGGTGCTGCTGCCGTTGCGGTTCAATGACGGCCAGCCCGTTCCCGATGACGCCGTCGCCGAGACGCTGCTCGAGTTGGAGCAGCGCTTCGGGGCCGTGTCCTGCGAGACCCAGACGATTCGCGGTCTCTGGCGGTACGAGGGCGACTCGTACCGTTGAGATTCCGACGACGAACCATCCGCCCCATGAGCGCGCCGACCGTGCATAATCCCACCAGCGACCCGTTTGCGAACCCCGCCTCGAGCGAAGACCAGCCCGCGACCTTGCCCGACCTGCCGCCGGTCGAGCCTCCCTCGGCCGGGTTCGTGGTGCAGCTTTTCGTGATCCCGGCCGCGGTGGTTGTCGTTGTGATCATCGTCTGGCTGTTGTTCGGCAAGCTGGCCGGCGGTGAGCGCGACGCCATGGAGTACGTCCGCCAGCTCCGCTCTCCCACGTCCAACTGGCGCCTGGCTTTCGAGCTCGCCAGCTTGATCCAGCACGACCCCAAGATCGGCAGCGATCCGCTGCTGCTGGGCGAGCTGACCGACTTACTCTCCAGCGAGCTGGACCGCAACGAGGATCCCAAGCTCACGCAGTACGTGGCCTTGACGCTGGGGGCCTTCCGGACACTCGAAGCCAGGACGAAGAGCGGCGAGAGCATCGACCCACTCGTCCCACTGTCCCGGGCCCTGGAGCCCAAGTACAAGAGCCCGATCCAGATCGCGGCCGCCGCCAGCCTGGCGAAGCAGGCGGCCCGCATGAACGGCCAGCTCGACGATCCCCGCACCGCCCAGGCCCTTGGAATGGCGGCGACCACCAGCGAGCCGGAAGTGCGTCAGATGGCCGTCTACGCCCTCGGGTTCTTCGGCGGTTCGACCGCTTCCGAACTGCTGCGCGAACGGGTCAGGGGTGACGAGGACCGTTTCGTACGCTACAACGCCGCCGTGGCACTCGCCCGCAGAGGAGATACCGCCGCGGAAGGCACTCTCCGCGAAATGCTCTCGACCGTTGACCTGAATCGGGTCATCGAGTTGACCAGCACCACCGAGAAGGAAAACAAGATCGAGGCGATCCAGCTCGAGGCCATCGAGGCACTTCGGTCCTCGATCTCGAACGGATCGCCGGAGCTGGCCAAGTCGCTCCAGCCTCAAATCACCGTCCTGACCCGGTCAGGGCTGGCCAGCGTCCGAAGCCAGGCGCTCGAGGTATTGCAAAATCTACAACCCAAGCCCTGATTTACACTCAAATCATACTAACCCGACGCGCAAGCGAGGCGCTGTTCTCGCGAGACCAAACGCTCTTCGGACACGTCCGGAGAGCGATCCTCGCTGACGCGTCGGGTTGGTGTGAGCACGGCCGATTCCGGCCTGAAGAACCGCGCGTCAACGTCTCGCGGTTTCTCCGCTCCCCATCGGGCTTCTAGCCTCCTGTCGGCTCGCTGTTCAAAAACGGCGCGCCGGTTGCTCCACCAGTCTTGAGCCATCGAAAGCGACGGTCAACTCATCGTTATCGGCACAAGGCGACCTCGAGGTTCGGTAAATCTCGTTTCTTTGCCGAATTTGCGAGTTTACCCATGTTATACTCACGATGAAGTTCCATCGGTCGAGCCCGCAACTGATTGTTTTCGGCTGTCGAGTGGGTCCTTCTTGAGCTCGAGTCGAGTCTTCCAGAAAACGAGTCTATGGAGGGTGATCTCAGGGACGAGACAGCGCACTCCTCCGGGCCGTGTTGAACAACGATTGGCGAATCGCGACAGGGATGCCCGAGAATCCGCCGAGGAGGCATGCATGTACAGGTCCACGAAAGTCGAGCGATCGATCGCCGGCGCGGTCACGGCGCTCATGCTCTTGGGGGGTTTCTCCGCGCCGGCCTGGGCCACGTATGGGGGTGGCGCCTGCCACACCTGCACCCCCGCTCCCGTGATCGCGACCCAGTTCGACGTGGTGTACCTCGCTCCGCGGGTAGAGACGGTCTTCCAGACGGTTTACGAGACCGTCTATGTCAACGAACCGCTCACCGTGATGGAGACACGGTACCGAATGGCCTACAGGACGGAGAACTACACCGTCATGAGGCCGGTGACCGAGACTTCCTACGTCGAGCGTCCCTACACGGTGAGGAAGCCGGTTTACCAGACGGTCAACCACGAGCGCCGCTACACGGTGTCAAAACCGGTCTATCAGACCGAGCACCGGGAGCGCCGTTACACGGTGATGAAGCCGGTCTATCAGACAGTCAACCACGAGCGCCGCTACACGGTTCACCGGCCAGTTTTCAAGACCGAGCACCAGGAGCGGCGGTACACAGTCCGCCGGCCGGTCTACCAGACGGTCAACCGGGAGCGGCGGTACACAGTCATGAAAGCGGTCTACCAGACCGAGCACCGCGAGCGGCGTTACTCGGTCATGAAACCGGTCTACCAGACGACCAATCAGGAGCGGCGTTACTCGGTCATGAAGCCGGTCTACGAGACGTCGATGGTTGATCAACCCTATACCGTTTGCCGGCCGGTCACCACCGTCCGGCAGGAGGTGAGGGAGTGCGGTTATTTCGAGCGGCAGTACACAGAGGTGCCCGGGCCGATCATCGAAAAAAAAGTCCGTGTTCCCGTCGAGGACAGTGCGTGCGGTTCGTGCGGGCTCTTTCGCTGCTTCCACCGCCGGAAAGTGACCGCCACGGTTGCGGTCCAGTGTCCGCCGCGAATCGTGAGCGAGCGCGTCTTCGTGTCCCGGCAGGTGGCGCGCAACATCTCCGAGACCCGCTACGTCCGCGAAACCATGATGCGCCAGGTGCCCGTGACGAGCTGTCGTTACGTCGCCGAAGAACGGGTCGAGACGACCCCGGTGACCACCTGCCAGTACGTGGCGGAGGAACGCGTCGACCCTTACGAGGTGCGCACCTGCCGCTATGTGCCCGAGGAGCGGGTCGAGACGATCCCGGTGACCACCTGTGAGTACGTGGCGGAAGAACGCGTCGAGCCCTACGAGGTCCGCAAGTGCGAGATGGTCGCCGAGGATCGGAGCGAGACGATTCCCGTCACCACGTGTTCATACGTGGCGGAAGAGCGGGTCGAGCCTTATGAGGTCCGCACCTGCCAGTACGTTGCCGAGGAGCGGGTTGAGACGATCCCCGTGACCACCTGCGAGTATGTCGCCGAACAGCGGGTGGAGCGCGTGCCCGTGACGACGTGTCGCATGGTCGCCGAGACCGCTTCTCGCCAGGTGCCCGTCAGCGTGCCCGAGGAAGTCCCGGTCACGGTCAACCGATGCGTCGCCCGAGTCGTCCAGCGCCAGGTGGCCGTCCAGCGGACCACCTTGGTTCCGGTGGTGGTTCCGACCTGCCTGTTGTGCCCTTGACGTCATCTGCCGGCCCGGTTGAATCGCATCGAGTCGAAGCAGAATGGCGGCGATCCCCAAAGTCGGGGACGCCGCCATTTTCGGCCGCCGGCTCCGCAAGCGGGTTACCGCGTCAGGCGGCGCAGCCGCCGCCGCAGGGCCGGTATCGGTCCAAAGTCGAGTAGCTCGTATCCCGTGCTGGCAATGCAGCGCAGGGGAATGGTGCACCAGTCCTTGGGTCCGGAAGCCGAGGCCAGGTCGCAACCCGCGGCGTTCGATGAGAACGCCGGCAGCACGATGCGTCCTGGCCCGACCAGGAAGCATGGGGCGGCGGTCCCCGCGCACCGAAGGACGGGGTGATGATGGCCCGAGATCGTCCGCGTCCCGGTGAGCGGACGATGGCCATGACCGATCGTCCAGCCTGCGACCGCGCAGGTCGCGAGAAGGGGGTCTGCCGGTCGCGGAATGCCCCGCGAGGACAGAAGGAGGCCGCGGTCATGGTTGCCCTCCACGACCAAAAGGCTCACGCCTCGCGCGGTGAGCCAGGCGTGCAGCCGGCCAACGTCGACGGAGGTACGACGGCAGGGGCGGGGCGACTCGACGAGGTCGCCCGCCACGATCAGGCGTGCCAGTACCGCGCGGTCGAGCACGAGTGAGAGGCGTGCCAGGGTCTCATCCAGCGAGTGGGCGACCACACAGTCACCGGCCGCGCCTCGAGCCCATTCATAGCCCAGATGAAGGTCGGCGATCACCGCCGTTCGCTCGCCTCGGTGGATCGCCGCCCCTTCGGGCGTGAGCTGCCAGCCCTCGAACAAGTGGACGCCAGATCCAGTCGACGACTTGCTCATCGCCCGGTCTCTCACGAGGACAGTGCCAACCGTGCGTGCAGACGTTGCAGTGCCATGCCTGGGGGCTCGAAGCAAAGGGCCTCGGCCGGGCCGCGCTCGATCCAGGCGGCGGCGAAGGGAGAAAGCCCGGGGAGCACGCGGCATCGAACGGGCGGTCGCGCCTCGAGCCAACGCTCCGCGGCCGGGACGTCAAGGATTTCCTCGAGCACCTCGCGGCGGGTCGCGCGTAGCACCGGGTGGTCGGGGCAAGCGGCCTTGACGAGCGGGTAGAGCCGGGAGCTGACCCAGTTCAAGCCGCCGACACGGACGCGCCGGCCAGGCTCGGGGTGACGCAGCACCATCAGGGCGATTGCGGCGACGTGCCGGAATCGTCGAGCCAGCAGCTCGCCTCGGTCCAGTCCCTCCAGTACGTCATCCGCGAATCCCTCGAGCTGGAGGAGCGGCGCGATCACATCGAGCGCGAGTTCGGGTGCGGTATCGTCCGGCAGGCGAATTGACCAGCCCAGGTCGGCGACGTTGAGCGCCAGGTCGCGGCCGAAGCGGCGTCCCAATCGGGCCGCGGTCGCTCGCCCCAGCGCCTCACAGGCCGCTCGGTGCAGCGGCGCGTGAAACGTGTACACGATCCCCTCTCCCTGGGGCGACGGCGATTCCTCGACCAAGAGCCCGAAAGGACCGGGAACCTCGCTCCACTGCGCCTGTGCCTCGAAGAGCTCGATCAAGACCGAGGCGGAGGCGTCGTCGAGCTTGAACGTCTCGATCAACCACGCACGAAGTGCTGCCGGGCTCTCCTCGACCAGGCATCGCGCTGCCTCGGCGCGGAAGGCAGCCAGCTCCGTGGCCAGCTCGAACGACAAGGACTGCCGGTCGCTGGTCCAGCGGGGCAGACTCGGCTCGCCGCTGGAAGGCCGGGTGAGGAGGATCGACTTCACCAGCCGGTTGACCTCCAATGCGCGGCCATCGAGGACGAATCGATCGCCTGGGACGAGCCGCTCGGCGTACGCCGCTTCAAGCGTGCCGACCGCCACGCCTCCCTCCATGACCCGCACTGTTTCTTCCGAGTAAATGGTCCCGACGTTGCTCCAGAACCAGCGGGCCACGCGCCGGCTCTGCAGGCCGAACCGGCCGGTCCGCTTCCAGATCCGCGGCGACGTCCAGCGGGGTGCGGCCCCGGGCTCGGGCTCGAAGGCACCGGCCGGCGTGGCCAGCTCACCGGCCAGGAACGCCAGGCAGTCGTCAAAATCGGCCCGCTCCAGCTCGGCCATCGGGCCCGCCTTGCGGAGCAGCTCAAAGGCCGCGTCGCTGGTTTGCTCGCCCTGGCAAGCCATGCCGACGAGCTGCTGGCAGACGACGTCGAGCGGCGCCCTGACCATGCGGAGCGGCTCGACGCGGCCGGCCCGCGCGGCCCGCGCGGTGATCACAGCACCGATCAGCTCGGCGGGCGCCGCCGCCAGCAGGAGCCCGCGCGACCCGGTCCCCAGGCGATGGCCCGCGCGGCCGACCCGCTGCACGCACCGCGCCACTCCACCCGGCAGCCCGATCTGGACCGTCAGGTCCGCCGTGCCGATGTCGACACCCAGCTCCAGGCTGGTGCTGGTGACGACCGCGCGGAGATGACCCGCGCGGAGTGCTGACTCGATCGCGCGCCGCCTTCCCGCATCGAGCGCGGAATGGTGCGCGGCCACGGACCATTCCGGCGCGGGGCCGCCGGGTGGATCTTGCCGTAGGTCGTGGGTGAGCTTCTCGGCGAAGGCTCGGGTATTGGCGAAGATGATCGTGGTGCGGTTCCGGTTGATGGCCCGGCGCAGGCGGCGCAGCAGCCGGCGGTAGCTCAGGCCGCGGTGCGGTGATTCACCGGGCTCGATCAGGCTCTCGACCTTGATCTCGACCGGTGGCGTACCGGGGGGCAGGGGGGCCTCGACGACACGGCAGGTCCGCGACGGTCCCACCAGAAACCTGGCCGCTGCCTCGCCCGGATTGCACGTCGCTGAGAGGCCCACGCGGATCGGGTCGCGCTCGGCGTGCGCCGCGAGTCGCTCGAGCGAGACCGCCAGGTCGGCCCCTCGCTTGGTCGGCGCCAGGGCGTGAATCTCGTCGACAACGACGTGCTCGACGCCCCGCCAATGCGCCACCCAGGTGTTCTGGCTCAAGAGGAGCGACAGACTCTCGGGCGTGGTGATCAACACGTGGGGGGGATGATCCCGCAGGTTGCGGCGCTGGTAGGCCGACGTGTCGCCGGTCCGCACGCCGACCCGAACCGGGCTGTCGTCACGATCCAGTCGCCGCCGTATTCCTTCCAACGGCAGATTCAGGTTGCGTTCGATGTCGTAGTTCAGGCTCCGCAGGGGCGAAATGTAAACGCATCTTACGCCGGGCGCGATTGTCCCCTTCTCTCGAGCGCGGAAGAGCCGATCGAGGATCGCCAGGAATGCGGCCAGGGTCTTACCCGTTCCGGTCGGAGAGACCAGAAGGACGTGCTCCCCCGCCGCGATCGCCGGCCAAGCATGCTCCTGCGCCGGTGTCGGGCCCTGCGGAAAGGTCTCCTCGAACCAGGCGCGGACTGGGCCGGAGAGCAGCTCCAACGCCCGGTTCGATTCGACTGTGACTGATCGAAGGTGCATGCATCCCAGCGGTGTCGAGTGTCAATCCGTTCGCCTCATGGCAGCCGAGAGAGACGCATGATACCCCAGCCGAGGCATTCTGTCTCGCCCCTTTCAATCGCGAGAGGGAGTCCAGGTCGCGGACGATCCGAGAATGTCCCTGAAGAGGCCCGGATCAAGAGCCTGATGGGCGCCGCCGTTCTTCTTCCTCGGTTGGACGGCTGCGCGTGCGCTCGGACGACGGCTGTCGGGACGGCGCCCGAGTCGCGGGACGGGAAGTCTGGGGCCGCGATTGGGGCCGGGGCCCTCCGGCATTCTGGGCCGAACGGTGGGCGGTGTTCTCTGCGCCCGGCGCGGTGCGGTTCGGCTGGCGTTCGGGCTCGGAACGCCGGGCAACATCGGTGCGGGAACCGGCTGCATGTTCATGCTCAGCTCGTTCTGCCACTTCAGTGCGGGAACCGGCTGGGTGCGGCGCGGGCCGTGCCGCGATCGGCGAGTGAGGTAGATTCATTGGGCGCGGCTGCCGGGCAGCAGCGGCACCGCCCGCAGCCCGAGCCCGAGCCCCTTCCCTCTCTTGTTGCAGCCGCTGCTCGCGGAACTGATGCATCTGCGCCACCTGCTGGTGCAATTGCTGGCGCTCCGCTTCGGTCACCCGCACCATCCGTAATCCCTTCCCCGCGACCGGGTCGGCCGCCAGCTTGCTGAGAGGCATCGCCATCGTGCGATGGTCGACGACCGTGACGTTTCTCGTGATATTGACGTTTCGCTCGATCAACCGCGTCTGCTCGACGAACGTGTGCGGCGGCCGCATCGCCACATTGTCACGCCGCAGGATGTACGACTGGCGGACCTGCGTAATCCACGCTGGGTTCTGCCGCACATTGATCACCGCGTAATACGAAAAAAGCGGGTCGTAATAGGCCGGCCGTCCCGTCGCAAACGTGAACGAGAACCATGGGGTGATGCCAACGCCGACGAAGTTCTGAGCGTAATAGTCACCGAAGAGGTACTGGTTCGTCGCCGGATGGACGAACAGGTTGGCGGTGACGGCTGAGCCGACGATACTGATCGAGGGCGTGAAGACGAAGCTGGGCTGGGCGTAGACCGGCTGAGGGTAATAGACCGGCGCGAACATGAGGCCGCGGTTGGCTACGGGCAGGTCCCAGTACCCGGGGACGAAGAGATAGCCGCTGGGCGTCCAGACGTAGTGCGCCGGGATCCAGATCCAGTTGGGCTGGACGGCCGCCCAGAACCCGGGGCGCCAGGCGTAGTTCGTCCCTTGCCAGGACCAGTACCCCGGCGTCCAGCTCACGTTGGCGGACGGTTGCGGCGTATTCGGTCCCGCCTCAAGGCTCTGCGGCGGCGCGGGCAGATAGGACGGCTGACTCGATCCCTGTCCCGTGCTGACCGGAATCCATGTCCCCGGGACCCACTGAAAACCTTCCTGCACCTGGTGCCAGTAGCCCGGGACCCACTGGTTATTGGGCGGAGGCTCGCGCCAGATGCCGCTGATCCAGATGTAATCGTTGCGTGAGACGTCCCAGCTCCAGTAGCCGGGGATCCACTGGATGTTCTGTCCCGCCGGCTTCTGGTCGGGGGGCATTTCCTGGATCGGTGCCGGCGGCTCCTTCGGAATGGTCGGCGCAGACGTGGTGTCGTGAACCAACGGCGCGGCGAACGCCTCGTGCACCGGTCCCCGAGTCAAGACCTGCCCACCCTGGGGGTCGGTTTGACCGGGATCCGCAGCCGGTGCGCCCTGGGGATCGGCTCCAGCCTGAACAGGAATCGGAGTCGGTGGAGGATCCTGTCCTCGCGCGGGCGGCGTCCCGACGGTCCACGCCAAAATCAAGGTTAGCAAAACAATGCCACCACGCCCCAACCGCAGCGAAACTTGAGGAGTCGTCACCTTTATCCTCCATGACTCGGCCTGATGATGATTCCGCCGCATCCGACCGGCGGCGCGAAGCCTTGACTGCAAGGTCCGGGATTCTACCTTCCGACCGAGATTTCGTCTGCCTGACTCGACCGAGATTCACCTGCGAGCAACGGGAAATGTGAAGATGGGGAGACCTGGGGAATGGCGCGTCCCCGAGAGTCGAAGATCAGGCGGCGACATCATGATCGAACTCGCGGGCGGCGCTGGAGACGGCGAGGTCATCTGCGATGGGGAGGTCCCGGGCATAAGCAATCAGCAAAGCCATGTCGGCGAGATGGTTAAGGCGACGGGGCAGACCACTGGCAAAGTGGTGGAGCGAGGTCAAGGCAGACTGGGTAAATAATGGGGACTTCGCGCCGGCGGCGGCGAGCCGGCCGAGGACATACGCTGACGACTCCGCTTCCGTGAAGGGGCCGAGCAGGCAGCGCGCGGTGAGCCGGTCGGCCAGTCCGGAAGGAAGCTCGAGCAAGACCTCAGTGCCGCCGACGAAGAGCAGCGAGAGATCGGGAGGTCCGTTGGTCGCGAAGTTGAGCAAGAGCCGGAGGGCTTCGAACGTGGCGACCGCGTCGATCAAGTGCGCGTCATCGACGACGAGGAGGGGGCGTTCGCGGCGAGCCGCCTGCGCGGCCAGATGGCCGCGCAGTTGTCGCAGTGCATCCGTCAGAGAACGGGGTGGGGCTGTCAGGCCGCCGAACTCCTCGGCCAGGTGCGTCACCAGTTCGGTCGCGGAGAGGGCCGGGAAGGTGACGTGGACCGCGCCGGCGTGTAACTCGCTCGCCAGCCGACGCGCCAGCAGCGTCTTGCCTGCACCTGGTGGGCCGAAGAGCACCGCCGGTCCCTGGCCGTGCTCGAGCGCGTAACGGAGACGGCGCAGCACGGCGTCGCGGCTGGGTACCGCGATGTACGCCCTAGGGCTGACCGTCTCGCCGAACGGGTGTTGCTCCAGGCCGAAGTGCGTTTCGTACACGTGGCCTCCAGCGGGCTCAGACGAACGTTTCGGCTAATCCCAGCAGTGGCACTCCGCCTGCCTCGAGCACCTCGCGGGCGCGGAGGACCGCCCGCTCACCGGTCATGTCTCGGTGATGGACCAGTACGGCGGCATCCACCGAGCGATGGAGAACGGCCGCACTCAAGCCGGTGAAGAGGGGCCCGCCGTCGACCAGGATCAAGTCGTACTCACGGCGCAACCGCGCCAGCGTGCACGTCCAGGCCGGACTTGCGAGGAAATCGCGCGGCCGGCCCACGGCGGACCGCATCGGCAGGATTCCCAGGTGGTCGTCGGGCGCATCGATCAGGGCGTCGGCAAGCGCTTGCCCATGCTCGACCACGTCGTCCAGGCCCACGTCGGGCCGCAGACCCAGCAGTCGCGCCACCATCGGGCCGGTCAAGTCGGCATCCACCACCAAGGTACGGAGGGGCTGGCGGGAGAGGGCGCGCGCCAGGGTGAGCACGAGGGTCGTTCGGCCCTCAGCGCGATGGCAACTCGTGAAGAGGATGACCTTGAGGTCCTGTCGCTGCCGCGCACCGAGCAGGAGCTGACCCATCCGTTCGAACCGTTCGCCCCACTCTCGTTCCAGTGTGAGGACGAGCGCCGGCCATTGCAGTTCGGCCAGCGGTCTCGGACCGGGCGGCGGCACCGGCGCGGGCTTGAAGGCGCGGGTCGGCCGATCGAGAGCGGGCCAATGAGGGGCCGGCGGTACACCCTGGGGTGGATCCGCTTGATCCCGCTGGGCGTAGGCTCGCGCCAAGGCCTCGTCAACTTCCCTCATGCGTTCTGTCCTCGAGGCCGTCGTCGGGCAATACATAGCCGGGGAAGATCACCGGGACTACCGTGTCGGCGCCGGGTGCGGAAGCCGCTGGCTCGATCGAGAGTACGACCACCCCGGCGGAGCCAATCGGAGGCCCGGTTCGCACGCCTCTTTGGGAGCGCTGGTCGTGCGGATCGGCGAACCCGTGGGGGCCTGCGGCTGTCTCCAACGCGTCGGAGATCGAGCAGGCCAGGATCCGGCTCGGCCGGTTCGACCACCCCAGGGTGCACAGAGAAACCATGGGCGCAAGTGCCAGCAGGGCACATCCCGCCAGGCGAACCTGACGGCGGAGTCTCCTCCTCGGCCGGCCGACCCGCAGACGCCGACTCGTCCCGCGCGGCGACACCCCCGTACAGGCACGTACGATCCGATGAGCCGTTACATTCGGCACTTCGATCAGGACAGCGAACGACCGCGAAATCGTTCGTTCGGATCGAATCACCGGCATGGTGGGGAGAGTATCGGTTCGACTCATGGCAGCACCCCTCGCATCCCTCGCAATCCAGGTCGCATCTCCCGGTCCCGGTTTCCAGCCAACGGCCGCCCGCACCGAGTTCAAGTGCCGACGTGCGGCGGCTCTGCCGATTCGATCTGTTTCATCGTCTGGGCGACTCGTCAAACTTGAACGGCCGTGACGAAAATGACGAAATCGGAAGCCCGCCCGATCAATTTGGTTGAACGGCCGTTATAACCGCGCGGATCGACACGGCACTCTGTGCTCGACACGACTGCACGAAGGTGGCTTGATTCCGACGATCGACGGCGGGTTCCCGCCCACATCAAATAGAAAAAGGCCCGACTCGGTGTCGCCCGGCTTGGGCCAGGGTCCGAGTCGGGCCTGATCAAGGGAGAGCCGGGTCTGGGAGAGCGGAACTTCGCTCGATGAGATTTCACAGACCGGGTCGGAGGCGATCAGCGACCGAAGAAGTTCCGAAAAAACCCTCCGAAACGGCGTTGTGAACCATCGTCGCTGTCGGCAACCAGACGTGGGCGGCCGGCCTCATACTGCAGGACCCGCCGGAATACCGGAGGAGCACCAGCAAGCCGGCGTCGCTCGCCGCCGCCGTTGGCGAGGTCGAGCGCACGCACGTTCGCCTCGGTCACTTGACCGTTGTGGCCGCCCCAGTGGGATTCAACCAATTCCATGACGTTCAGCGGCGCGTAGAGGGCATCACCAGTCACCGAGATCCAGTCAGCCGCGGCGGGGTTGGTCTCGTCGACCCGACCGTCAAGCCCGTAAACCAGGCTGTATTCGTAATTGATGACCCGGTCCTTGTCATCCTGGCCGTTGAGCATCGAGCCCGAGTTGGCGTGCAGCTCGACCGAGATCTTGACCGCGCGGGGGCCACGGCCGGGAATCGCCTGGTAGGTGGCGATGTACTTGTAAACGCCGTGGTTCCACACCTCGTTGACCGTCCCCCTGGGCGGAAAAGCCCGCAGGTTGGCGAGCAACGGCTTCTTCTCGCCGCGGATATGGGTTTCGAGCATGGCGTGCACCCGGGGTGCCTTGTTATCGCAGGGGTCAAAGCCAGGCCGCGGCGGGCCGGGAGGGATCTCGTTGGCGTAGTCGCCGATGCGGTGGTTGTAGTGGTTCTCACCCAATTCAGCCCAGAGGGACTTGAGCTCATCAGCGGTCATCCCCGTCCAGGCCGCGGGCACAGGCTCATTCAGCAGGATCGAGGCCACCGCACCCCCCAGGCAATGGCCGGGCCAGCGCGAAATATCCTTGTTCTGACTGAAGGCCGCCTCCCACGGCCGTGCCTGCGTACCAAAGAGCTGGTCGTACTTCAATAGAGGCGACGGTGTTCGATACTCCAGGATTTGACCGGGATGCTCCTTGTCGGGGCCCACCCACGTCAGGTCGTCATAAATATTCGGAAACCAGGTCGCATCGTCGCCTGCGGCCGGCAGCGTCTCGAGCAACCCGTTTTGTCCGGCAAGCACAATGTCCTGACCCGGCGGAATGTAAGAGCCGGGCGCCGCGATCTGTACGTCATCGCCGTTGGTGGCCATCGTGTCAACCCGGGCGTTACCCCCGGCCCAGGGTTCGTGGATCGAGTCGGCCTTGGTCGGCCAATAATAGAAGTTCCACGGCCTTTTCGTGCTCTGTCCCACCTGAACGAAGCTCGTTTCGACAGTGTAGGGTGTCTTGGCTCCCTCGACCTTGAAGGTATACCAACCCTGCTGGTCGACGCCGAGGTCTTGGCCGTTGATCCGCGCGGCGCCCTTGGGCCCTTTGAGATCGACGACCTGGCCCGCAGTCGCCTTCACCTTCAGTTCGCCGCCGAACCGCGTCGGAACGTAGACGCCGTAATAACGATCGCCGGACTGGCTGCCCAAAGAACCTCCCAGCGGAACGGTCGTGACGTGCTCGGCGGTGCCTGGGCTGGCCGCCAAATTGCTCATGGCGACCAATGCCCAGATCACCGAACCGCCAAGCCAGTTGCCAATACGCATGCTGCCTCCCAATACCGGTGTAGAATTTGACTCACGAGAGTGCAACGGCGAGTGAGCCTTTGGGTCGCCAGAGAATCCAGACCCTCGCGAACCTATTGACTCATCGTGACAGACGCGCCGCCTCCCGGCTACCCATGATGGTTCGGCTTCGAAGCTGCGGTGGGTGGATATCAATTCGCCAACTCCTCCCCCCTACACTCTTGAAACTCGTCATAGTCCCTAGAGTTCGTCAAGGTGGCAGTTCCTCGATTTTCTCAAGTTCAGTAAATGAGGGCAAGAGGTCTGCCGATAACCACAATGGCCACCCCTGGGGTGGAGAGCGAGAGTCGGCCAAGAAGACCGGCTTGAGGCTTTCGCCACCGTGCCGAGGCCTGCGTGATCAGTTCCCCGCGCGGGTTGGGGATCAGGTTCACTCGGTGACGCTCGTGAGCGTTCGGCAAGTGAACCAACGACTGGGGACGGTGGGGTTGGCGATCGGACGTTGTCCGACTTCGGCCGTGCCGAACCATCAGGGGAATCTTCGTTCACCGACTCAATCGAGACGTCACCGACAAACTCACTCTTCACAAGAGGACATCGCGATGACCAGTGCGGTACTAGTTCTTGCCTTGGGTCTGACTGGCCAAAGCCCGCAAGCGGCGATGCCGGCAGCTCAAGGTCCAGGTAAGGTCTTGCCCCAAGCCCAGGCGCCAGCCAAAGTTTCGCCGGCGCCTCAGGCTCCGGCCAAGGTTTCGCCGGCGCCCCAGGCGCCGAGCAAGGTTTCGCCGGCGCCCCAGGCGCCGAGCAAGGTTTCGCCGGCGCCCCAGGCGCCCGGCAAGATTTCGCCGGCGCCCCAGGCGCCGAGCAAGATCGCTCCAGCGCCTTATGCCCCGGGCAAGGTTTCGCCGGCGCCCCAGGCGCCCGGCAAGGTTTCGCCGGCGCCTCAGGCTCCGAGCAAGATCGCTCCAGCGCCTTATGCCCCGGGCAAGGTTTCGCCGGCGCCTCAGGCTCCGAGCAAGATCGCTCCGGCGCCTTATGCCCCGGGCAAGGTTTCGCCGGCGCCTCAGGCTCCGAGCAAGATCGCTCCGGCGCCTTATGCTCCTGCCAAGGTCTCGCCCGCGCCCCAGGCTCCGGCCAAGATGGCCCCGGCGCCTTATGCCCCTGCCAAAGTCTCACCCACGGCTCAGGCTCCGACCAAGGTCTCACCCGCGGCTCAGGCTCCGAGCAAGATCGCGCCCGCAGCCCAAGCGCCCGCCAAAGTCTTGCCCGCGCCCCAGGCTCCGGGAAAGTTTGCGCCCACCGGTCCGCTGAGTGTTCCCCAGGCGCCGGCGAAGACCTCGGGCCAACAATGATGACCCAACCGTTTCGCGGGCTGGGTTCACGGCAAACAACTGATCCACCTGAGTCGCACAAGCTATTCTTGAGACCGAACGAACGGCGGCGCCTCTCCCCCTGGAGACGTGCCGCCGTCGTCGTTTGGGGTCTGACGGAGATGCGGGAACACGCTCGACTCCGCCCGATGTACCAGTCCCGATCTGCACCCCGACCCAGCTTCTGGGTGTGATCGTTTCCTGGAGAGGGTCCGAGGCCCCGAGGCGACACCCCAACGGCTGGCCTCATTTCCAGCGATGTCGTCGCGTGCAACGACCTGCCGACCGCCTGCGTAAAATCTGTACTCGTCCTGCCCAGCCGTCAGAAGCGAGCTAGTGTTGCAGTAGAAGAGCGTCGCGCATCCCCACCGTTTTCTCCCATCAAGGGACCGCGGATACGTGACGAACCTGCCTCAGGCCACAAGCATCCCCCCGACCCGCCGCCTGCCATTCCTTCCTGACGAACAACAGAGTGATACCATGCCGAGACCTCATCACCTATTCAATCGATCTGGTTCTCAAACCGCGCGCGACCGCGCCGTACGACCCAAGGTGGAAGGGCTGGAAGGCCGGCTCTTGCTCTACTCGACACTTGGCGGTCAGTGGACGTACGACAGCCGGATCACTTACAGCTTCATGCCCGACGGAACGAGCGTCGGGGGGGTTCCCAGCGCGCTGTTCCAGACTTTGAACGCGAACTATCCGACGGCAACCTGGCAGCAACAGCTCCAAGTTGCCGCGACGCTCTGGGAAAACGTCACCAACGTCAACCTGTCGCTGGTAGCCGATGGGGGACAGGCGGTTGGCTCATCCGGCAACCAGCAGGACGACCCACGGTTCGGCGACATCCGCATCGGCGCCGTTCCCCTGCCGTCGGGCACGCTGGCGGAGACCTTTGTTCCCCCGCCAATTAACGGCGGAACCGACGCCGGCGACATCCTCCTCAACTCCAACGTCAACTGGCAAATCAACTCCAGTTACGACCTCTTGACAGTCGTGTCTCACGAGTTCGGCCATGCACTGGGCTTGGGCGAGTCGACGGTCTCACAAGCCGTGATGTACGGCACCTATAACGGGATCAAGCAATCGTTGGTCAGCGACGATATCGCCGGCATCCAGTCAATTTACGGCACGCGCCAGTTCGATCAGTTCAACACCGGCGGCCATCGCGACAACACCTACTCCACCGCGACGAACATCAACTCGTACGTCGGCAGCAATGCCCAGCTCGCCATACCGAGCCTGGACATGACGACACCCGGTGATTCCGAGTGGTTCTTCGTCAACGTGCCCTCCACGACCAGCGGAACGATGACCGTCACGGTTCAGTCGAGCAATCTGAGCTCGCTCGCTCCCAAGCTGCAGGTCTACAGCTCGTCCCTGAGTCTGATCGGGCAGGTTTCGGCACCGAACACGTTCGGAGCGACGATCAGCGTGACGGCGAGCGTGCAGGCGGGACAGGGGTATTACATCAAGGTCCTGGCGGCAGGCGGACCCGGAGCGATCGGCGCCTACGGCTTGCTGGCCAACTTCGGCTCCCAATCTCAGCCGGCGATTCAACCCCCCAACACGGTTGTGCCCTCGCAACCCGATCAGGGAGGTGGTACGACCAACGACAATGCTCCCTGGGGCGGACAGAACGGCCAAGGCGGTGGACAGAACGGCCAAGGCGGTGGACAGAACGGCCAAGGCGGCGGACAGAACGGCCAAGGCGGCGGCTTCGACGGGCTGACGCTTTTCCAAGGTACTTCCACCTTAGTCGGCAATCTGAACGGGTGGACCGACAATCTGAACGTCTCGTCCTCCTCGTTGCCAGTAGACACATCGGATCAATCGACTCAACCCGGAGATGCCACGGCGTTCGGGGCGGTTCAGATCGCGTCGAATGTTGACGGGGCGGCTGCACAGGGAATCACCCAGGCGACGACCCTCGTGAGTGCGAGCAACCTCATGGCGCCGGCTACACCCACGCCGTTCACCGCCGGGCCTGCGCTCACTGTCCTCCAGGCGCTGGACGAGGCGCTCGAACAGTGGATTCCCCAGGAAGATCAGACAGCGGCATAAAACGTGCAGATCTACTGATTGCTCGAGCAAGGACGTTTCCGGCGCCGGCCGAGACCGGAAGATCACGGTCCACCGAGACGGCGTCGCTGCCCGCTCTCAAACGAGCTCAACACTTCTTGATCAGTCCTGGCACTGCCGCTGCCGCTCATGTGTCGTTTCGTCATCACGGCCGGCCTGCTGCGAACGCCAAGCTAGGATTGCAGTAGGAAATGCAACGGAAACTGCAGATGCAACCGAGGGAACTCTCACGGAGCACTGGCTCGATGTTCAATCGATCTGATTATCATACTGGTGGCAGTTCCTCCGTCGTCGTCCGCGAGCGACGACATTCCTACTGCGGCTCCATGAGCGGTTCATCTCGAAAGCATCGGCCCACGTCCGGCCGCTGCCACCATGGGTTGGAATGGCTGGAGCCCCGTTGCCTCCTGGCGGCGAACCTCACTAACATTGTCGCGGTCCAGCCCTACAACGGCGCGCAGCTAACTCAATCGCCTCAGGAACTCGTCCTCACGTTCAATCAGCCGAACGTCAATATCGCGATCGACGCAACCACTTTCGACTTCCAGCTCGAAAGGGTCAATCGCGACGGCACCCTGACGCCTGTCTTCGATCCCAACAACCCGCCTCCAGAGGTGGTCAACTCGGAATCGGCATCGGTCACGACATTCAACATCCTGTTGCAAGAGTCAGTCGATCCCATTGATAACTGGTATTACAATCTGACCCTGCAGCCGGGGAAGTACGAGGTCGAGCTGTTGGCCGGCGTCGGCATTTCGATCGATGCGAGTGGAGCAAATGGACCCGGCCCAGAGCTCTGGGACCCAAACCAACCGCACGTGGTTAGTGAATTCACGGTTCTTGGCTCGGGCGCCACGCTGGGGGGTGCGACCCCTCTGGGAACGACGGTCACCGGCTACTTGAATCCCGATCAATACCAAGCGGCTGTCGATTTCTACCAGTTCACCCTGGCCCAGGGGAATCTCTGGCAGGTAGGACTGTCGGTCTCCGCACACAGTATCGGCAGTGGCCTGCGGCCTGCCTTGACCCTCTTCGACGCGCAAGGCAATGTGCTGGCGACCCGCGATTCCGGCTCGGGACTGCCCGCTGACCCAACCGATCCATTCCTCATCACCGGATTGCCGGGGGGTACGTACTTCGTCGGCGTTTCTGGGGCCGGCAACCTGCCCTACGGGTCCGACGGCTACGACCCGGTCTTGGGAATTCCGGGCAGTGCGGGTCTCAAGCAGCCCGGCGGCCCGTTCGAGTTCCAGCTCAGCCTGGCCGCCCAGCCGCACGTCCAATCCACCGGCCTGGTCAATTTCACCGTGGACCGGGCGGATCGCCTCGATCCAAGCCCGACCGGTTTGACTTTGACCTTCAACGGGCCCATCGATGTGAGCACGATCTTCGTGCCCGATACCCAAGAGACCGCGCTCCAGGTTGTCGATTCATCCGGCCGAGTCTGGCCCATGACAGCAGAAGAGTATCAGGTCACGGATGCTCGTCTGACCCTCATCTTCGACCAGCCCCTGCCGGCAGGACATTATTCCCTCGTGATACCCCCACAGGGTGGTCTCACCGACCTGGCCGGCCTGCCGGTGACCGCTGCCGGTGAACCATCGGGGGTGCTGGCGGCCTGGACCGTCGCGTCCTCGACCTGGCCGAGCGTTGCCGATAACCTGGGGACCCTTTGGCCCGCGAGCGCAACCGATCCTGCTCTCGCCGGAGTGTTTTCGCAAACCACCGATCTCGCTCCGGGGCAGACCGAGACCTACCGGTGGGTCGTCACCGTTCCCGGCTTCTTCAAGCTGCAGACCCAAATGGAGAGCGGCGCGGTCTCCGTCGTGAATTCTGGAAACGGCTCGACGACCGTCCTCGATCCCGGTACGACCCATCAACTGAACACTTATTTGATGGACTTGGGCGATGGAGTATACGGGTTGAGGTTCATCAACACTGGGTCGCAGCCGGCCGTGGTTCACTGGAAACTCAAGATTGCGAGTCTGGATTGGGAGAAAATCGTGTACAACGGCGTCGGCCAAGGATCCGCGCTCAGTTTGCTGCTGTTCTCCCCCACACCGTCCGATCCCACAGGGAATTCGATCGCCAGTTTTCAAGCGACGTCCGGGTCTGCGGCAGTGAGTGTCTTTCCCGGTTCGAGCGGGCCGCTGCCGGCCAGCTTGTTCGTCACCCTGAATACCGGCTTGATTGGACAGCCGACACCGGCGGGGCAGAACGTGACACCGGTCGGTCCCACGGTTGACGAAGGGTCCATCGCCGTGGCGGACAGCACGACCGGTCTGCAGCCTGGATTACGTTACGAGTCCATGTCCGCGCCGGGACCGGGGCAAGGCAACAGCGACCAATCAGGAGAAGTAAAGCCGGCAGGCGCTGGACCCGTTGCGAACGACCAGGCGATCCGCCTGGCCGCGCGTGGATCCGAGCAGCTTCGCCTGGACCCTGAGGCTGATAGCGCCCGCGCGGACGAGCGCGCGCTGGCCCAGTCTGAGTGGTTGGTCCGCTTGGGCTCCAGGATGAAAAGCTGGCTCATGCCCTCGCCGGCCGGCTCGGAGATCAAGTCCCATGCCGCCGCGCCTTCTGAGGCGATGGCGATGGTTGGTAATGATGCCGCGGCCGGGTCGCGTGGTTCGCGGGACTTCAATCGGAACAAACGTTCCACATCCTCTGCCCAGGCCGACATGGGAGCTGCCGCGAGCCTGATCATGGCGGGGGCCGTTGCGTACCGGCTGCGGCAACCGTGCCAGAAGTGGTGGCGACGGCGCGACCGGCTCGCCTCGGCAGGGCCAGCGCCCGCGAAGCCATTCTGTCCCGGCCCACACCGCGTCTCGACCCGCGCCCGCGTGACAACCCGCGCTCGGAAGGTCCACTCCGTGCCGTGATGATGGACCCGATGGCCTTTCGCCTTCGGTTCCCTCCCATAGCACCGTTGTTTCCCCACTCAGGAGAGCGTCATGAGGATCTTCCGGCGATCGGTCCGCGCGCAGCGGCAGCCGTTCAAGCGGTCTTTACGCCCTTCCCTGGAAAACCTGGAAATCCGCATGGTGCCGGCCGTCTCCCCGATCGCGCTGAACCCCGGAGGCGGAACGCCGTCGTTCGTCATGAATCCCACTTTTCAGAGAGCTTCCTTCCCGAGCGCCGATTGGGCGACGTTGCAATCGGCCTTGAACGGGGTGTGGGCTCAAAGCTTCAACGCATCGACCCCGTCGGGTTACACTCCGGCGCAGATCCGCGCGGCATACGGAATCAACAACATCAAGTTCTCTTCGATCGTGGGTGATGGCACGGGACAGACCATTGCCATCGTCGATGCCTACGACGACCCCAGCTTTGTCAACAGCTCGGCTTCCGGGTTCAACACCAGCGACCTGGCGCGGTTCGATCAGGAATTCGGCCTGCCCAATCCGCCGAGTTTCGAGAAGCTCAACGAGTACGGCAGCGTCAGCAACCTGCCCGGTATCGATCCGGCAGGGGCCCACAACCCACAAGGGAACTGGGAAGTGGAGGAAGCTCTCGACGTCGAATGGGCGCATTCCATCGCGCCGGCGGCCAGTATCATCTTGGTCGAGTGCAATTCCAACTCCGGCACGGATCTGTATCAAGGTGTGACCACCGCGGCCAATCTCCCAGGGGTCTCGGTCGTCTCGATGAGCTGGGGCGCCGGCGAGTTCTCCGGCGAACAGTTTTTCGACAGCGACTTCACGACGCCGAATGGCCACCAAGGTGTGACGTTCGTGGCTTCCACCGGCGACGGCGGCTCACCCGGCGACTACCCGGCGTATTCACCCAACGTGGTGGCGGCCGGCGGCACGAGCCTGTATCTCAACACGAACGGCTCTTATAACAGTGAAACAGCCTGGTCGGGCAGCGGCGGTGGCATCAGCACGTTTGAAACCGAACCGGCTTATCAAGGCGGAGCCCAGAACACCGGCCACAGGACCATTCCCGATGTCTCGTTCGATGCCAATCCGAACACCGGAGTGGCCGTCTATGACTCGTATAACGGGACCAGCGCCTCACCCTGGGAGCAGGTTGGCGGCACCAGCGTCTCGGCCCCTTGTCTGGCGGCCGAGATCGCAATCGTGAATCAGGGACGAGTGGCTTTCGGCGGCGCGACGCTCAATGGCGCCAGCCAGACACTCCCGGCCCTTTATTCGCTCCCCTCCAGCGACGTCAACGACGTCACCAGCGGTAGTAACGGCGGTTTCAAGGCCGGGGCCGGCTACGACCTGGTCACCGGTCTCGGCACTCCGAAGGCCAATCTCCTGGCGCCCGACCTGGCCAACTACGGGAGGGGCTTCAAGCTGATCGTGACCGCCCAACCTCCCGGCAACGCCGCCGCCGGCTCTTCGTTCGGTCTGAGCGTCTCGGTCGAGAACGCGAACGGCAGCGTGGTAACGAGCTTCAACGGGAGCCTGATGGTCGCGCCGGCGAGCAATCCCGGCGGAGGTGCGCTCGGCGGCATCCTCACCGTGACGGCCCAGAACGGCGTGGCCACTTTCGCCGGCCTGACCCTCACTCGTGCGGGCATCGGCTACACGCTGCTCGTCACCGCCGGTGGTGCAGCCGCCGCGGCCACCAACACGTTCAACGTGACTCCCGCGGCGGCCACGCAATTGGTTGTGATCTCCCAGCCCCCTCTTCGTGTCGGCGTCAAAAGCCCGTTCGGGTTCAAGGTGGCGGTCGAGGATCGGTTCGGGAATGTGGTGACCACTTCTTCGGGCAGCGTGACCGTCGCGCGGGCGAGCGGCCCCGCAAGCAGCATTCTCGGTGGCACTCTCACCATCATGGTCAACCAAGGCGTGGCGACCTTCTCCAACTTGACGTTGAATCAGACCGGCATTGGCTACTCGCTCAAGGCGACCAGCAATCATGGGCTGACCTCCGCGAAGACCAACCTCTTCAACGTGGTGCCGTCAACCACGCAGTCGGTGGTGCAAGCAGCCCGACTCTTGCACGTCAGGTCCAACCTCAAACTTCACAGCGCCGCCCGGTGGATGAGAGCGCGTTGATCGGGGCTTTGGGTGGGTCGCGATCTGCTTGCTGACCCACCCGGAGGCGAGAGGAAGCGAACCAGCCTGCCGGGTCACGACTGGCCGAGCCGAACTGGGATGTCAATCGGCTTGCCGTCGCGAACCAGGGTGACGCGGATCGTCTCACCGGGGCGGTGCTTCTCGACCTCGGTCAAAAGTTCCTCGACGGTGTGTACGCGCTTGTGCTCGACCGCGACGATCAGGTCGGCCGAGTCGGGGTCCAGGGTCTTGCGGATGAATCCGGGCGCGATCTGCTCGACTTTCATGCGGATCGGCTGGATGCCCGCCCGCTCGGCGGGCCCCCCTTCCGCTAGTGCCACCACGAGCAACCCCTTGCCCGAGGCAAACACCCGGGTGATCCCCAGGTCAGCCCGGATGACTCGCCCGTTCTTGATCAGTTGCGGGAGGATTCGCGCGATCGAGTTGATCGGAACGGCGAAGCTGATGCCGGCCGACTGGCCGACCTGGCTCACGATCGCGGTGTTCATGCCGATCACCTGCCCCTTCGAGTTGAGGAGCGGGCCGCCCGAGTTGCCGGGATTGATTGCCGCGTCGGTCTGGATGATCCCCTTGATCATCCGGCCGTTCTTGGCCTTGAGCGAGCGTTCCAGGCTGCTGATGATCCCCGAGGTCAGCGTCCGCTCCAGGCCGAACGGGTTGCCCAGGGCCAGTATCCTCTGACCGACCATGACGGTCGCGGAATCACCGAGGGTCAGCGGAAAGAGCTTGTCGACCGGCACCCTGATCAAGAGCACGGCCACGTCGTTCGACGCATCGGCGCCGACGACTCTGGCGTCCTGGGCCGAGCCGTCGAACAGCGTCACGCGGACCGAGACGCGAGCCGAATCGGCTGCCTGGATGACGTGGAAATTGGTCAGGATGTGGCCTTGCTTGTCGAGGACGAACCCCGAGCCGGTGCCGGTGGAGGTCTCGTCACCGAAGAAGCCGGCGACTTCGGCCTCACTCGTGATGTTCACCACGCCTCTGTTCGCCGCCGCGTAGACCCGGACATTGTTCCGCTCGTCGGGGTCGAGCTCCTTGAGCACATCTTCAGGCGGAGCAGGAGGCTGGGTATCGGTATCGGGCCCGGGGACTGCAAGTCCCGATTGCGCAACCGGCTCCGGGGGAGGGGGGGCTGGCTGGTGCGCTCGGCCCGGGATCTGGGCCAGGGGCGCGAGCCACCAGGCCCCGAGCCGACCGCCGGTGAGGACGATCACCAGGGCCAGGGTTGTCAGTGCCGTGACCGTGTGCGTTAAGATCGGCTTCCCATACGACCAGATCGTGCCTTCCTTCATGGCCTCACCTTCTACGTACCCTGGACCCATCGGAACGAACAATTGACGCCCAACAATCCCAGGAGTGTGCGAGCACCGCTCGTTTTCGCTGGGCCGGACTCCACTCGATTATAATCGCAAACACGACGGAAACGACCTCCCGGATCGTCCGGACCTGATGAGCGAGAGCGCGATCCGCTGGTTGAGGTCGGGCGTGGACCGCCACGGCCAGTCGTCATCGCGCCGCGCGACAATACTCTGCCGCGGCCATTGCCGCCTTGTCCCGCGCTGCATTTCCGGTGATGATGTCCTGCCACGAGGCTCATGACACGCACGCGAGAGAAACCCAATGAAATATCCATCGTCCCATCGAACCATCATCGGGGTTGCTTGGTTGCTGGCGGTCGCCGCGCCCGTGCTGCTGGGCATGGCTGACCCACCGCCCTCGCCTCCCAGAGCATTCCTGGACGGGACGGGACCGGGCTGGAAGGCTCTGGGCGAGGATGACTTCGTCAACGTCAACGGCGATCCCGATACCTGGAGCTGGAAAGACGGGAGTGTCCACTGTACAGGGAAACCGGTCGGCGTGGCTCGGACTCGTAAGCCGCTCGTCAACTTCGAGCTGGTGGCCCAGTGGCGGCATCTCCGCTCGGGCGGGAACTCAGGGATCTTCGTCTGGGCCGCCGACAGTTCATTGCAAGACTTACGGCCCGGCTCGCTTCCGCGGGGCGGCATCGAGGTACAGGTGCTCGACCACGGCTACAAGGAGCAATACGAGAAGCAAACCGGGAAGCCGGCGGACTGGTTCACGACCCACGGCGACGTCTTTGCGGTGGGGACCTCGAAGATGACCCCCTTCCCGCCGGTCTCGCCCGACGGCAACCGCAGCTTTCCCTCGAAAAACCTGAGCAAGGGGGTCGGCGAGTGGAATCACTACTACGTTCGGTGCATCAACGGCGAAGTGCGCCTGTGGGTCAACGGCGAGGAAGTCTCGGGTGGGACCGGCTGCCAGCCACGCGCTGGCTATCTTTGCCTCGAGTCAGAAGGGGCGCCGGTCGAATTCCGCCAGTTGCGGATCCGTGAGCTACCCTGATAGAAACTTGCAATGGGAAACGCAAATCAACCTATTTCAGAGATCGCCATGTCGATGAATTCGAGCGACCGAGGTCGCTCAAGCGAGGCTACGGCTTCAACCTCGGTGTCGGGTCCCGCCCCGAGACGGCTGCTTCCCGCGCCGGACTACAACTTGTCGCTGGACTTGGTTCGCACCACTGAGGCCGCCGCTCTGGCGGCCGCGCGCTGGGTCGGAAGGGGCGACAAGAACGCCGCCGATCAGGCAGCCGTCGACGCCATGCGGCTCTTCTTCAACACGGTCCACATGGATGGCATCGTCGTGATCGGCGAGGGGGAGAAAGACGAGGCGCCGATGCTCTTCAACGGCGAACGGATCGGCACGGGTGACGCGCCGGATGTTGACGTCGCGGTCGACCCCATCGACGGAACCCGCCTGGTGGCGCGGGGGGAGGCCAACGCGATTTCCGTGGTCGCCGTCGCCCAGCGCGGTGCGATGTTCAACCCCGGTCCCTGCGTTTACATGGAGAAGATCGCCACCGGCCGCGACGCCGGGAGTGCAATTGACATCATGGCGCCGATCGAGACAAACATCAAAATCGTAGCCCTGGCCAAGGGTTTGACGGTCAGCGAGGTGACCGTGATGATCCTCGACCGCCCCCGGCACGAAGAAATTGTGGAGCGCGTCCGGAAGATGGGTGCGCGGGTCCATCTGCTGACTGATGGCGACGTCGCCGGCGCCATCACGGCCGCCCGCCGTGGTACGGGCGTCGATTTGCTCTACGGCATCGGCGGAACTCCCGAAGGCGTGGTCGCGGCGGCGGCCCTGAAATGCTTGGGCGGTACAATCCAGGGACGCCTTTACCCTCGAAACGCGGAGGAACGCGCGGCCGCCATCGAGGCCGGCTACGATCTCGACCGCGTTCTGACGACCGACGATCTCGTCAAGGGTGAGGACGTCTTCTTCGCGGCGACCGGAATCACCGACGGCGTCCTGGTGCAGGGCGTTCGTTTCTCCACCGAGGGCGCTACCACCGAGTCAATCGTCATGCGCGCGCGATCAGGCACCATCCGCCTGATCCATGGCGAACACCGCGCCGGTAAGCTCAAGGAAATCTACGGCGAGGAAGATTGAGCGAGAGAACGCTCATTTGACCCTTACGGACCCGGCTTGCGTCCTCCCCCAGCGTGACGTCACGCACGTAATGGGAACGATTCTCGATTGACCAGTGGCCTCGTACGCATTTAAGCAACTGACTCGCATCCGCGGGCTCCCTCGGAACGCTGGTAAGGTGGCGTGAAAGTCCCAGCGAGGGCGAAGAGCGCACAGACGCGTTTAGGGGCCGAAAACGTCGACACGGCGACACGGCCTTGGTAGCATTAGACTTGCGCGTTTGGACATTTTTCATGCGTCTGCGGCTCAGGACCGAGCTCCTCGTCTGCCGAGGGGTCACGCGTCGACTAACTTTCAAAAGGAGAACGGCTTATCCTTGGTGCACCTCGTGGTGGTGTTGCGCGAGAAGTGTCAGCAACTGGGGAGCATTCCCGAGATCCCTGAAATACACGACTGCCTGTTGGCCATTGCGGCGAAACATTTCGGTGCCACCATCGTGACCCCCGATCCCATAATCCAGGCATCAACCCAGGTGAAGTGGCTGTGGTGAAGGGAGTAATCGTCCGGTTGCAGGACTTCCATCCCTCGAAGGCCACGATTGAGAAGGGGGACATCGACGAGGTGGTGGGTAAGTTCCGCCAGTTCCTTGAGAGCGCCCTGGATGGGGATGGGGAAGGGCAGATTAGAATAGGGGAGATTCGCCGAGAGGAGGAGAGGAACCATGACCACCGTGGATTTTGAGCCTCTGACCGTGACAGTCCCGTTGTGGGAAGATCCGCCGGGCGTTTTCCGCGTCGGCAGGAGCCGGGTGCTCCTGGAATTGGTGATTCACGCCTATCAGCGCGGCGAGACACCCGAGGGCATCGTCCAGTCCTATCGGACACTGCGCCTGGCCGACGTCTACGCAGTCATCAGCCGCTATCTCGCCAATCCCGCCCCCTTCGATGAGTACCTTCGTCAATGCGATGAGGAAGCTGACGCCGTGCGCCGCAAGCTCGAGGCCTCCCAGCGGCCTGGGGTCAGTAAGGAAGAACTGCTGGCCCGGGCGAGGGCGAAAGGGTTGATTCCGTGATCTCGTTTCTGGTGGATCAGAACTTCAATGAGCACATCGTGGACGGCTTGACGCGGCGGTAGGCGACCCTGGATTGTGTCCACGTTCGCGACGTTGGTTTGGCGGCGGCGCCTGATCCCACGATTCTTCAATGGGCGGCCGTGCAGGGCCGGGTTCTCTTGACCCACGATCGCAAAACAATTCCTCCGTTCGCCTATGCCCGAGTCGTTGCCGGCTTGCCCATGCCGGGCGTCTTTCTCGTCAGCGGCGACATGCCCATCGGCCAGGCCATCGACGAGTTGCTGATCGCCGCTCAGTGCCTGTCCCCGGACGAATGCAAGGACATTGTCAAGCATTTCCCCTTCTGACGGGGGTGTGGGGTGCGATTCGCGCCAGTCGGCCGAGGCAGCAATTTCTTGAAAACCTCACCTACAACGGACGCAGGCCCTGACTTTCAAGAGGAGAACGGCTTATCCTTGGTGCACCTCGTGGTGGTGTTGAGCGAGAAATGTCTTTTTTAGCCTCGCTCGGAGTGACCCAGCACTGGAATGGTCCGCATTACCTCACAATCGCCGAGCCGGTCAAGCCCACTCCTGACTCATGGCTCTAGACGATCCGCGCACAAGATCCCCACACCCAATATGATCTGCAGAATCCGAGAAAAAAGGGATCTTGACAGCGCGATAGCTGAGACGCTGAATCCGGAGGGAGCTCCCCGTGACCGCAGAAGCTGACGTAGATTTTGAGCCGCGCCTCCTCTTCACCGCTCCATGGGAGCCGCTGGTCGTGCGAAGGGGTGATGCGCTGGGGTTGCGGGCGCTCACCGATCAGTTCGCCGATGCGGTCGCGCCCGACCTGAGCAACCGGGTACGCGATGGGCGTTGGGTGACGATTCTCGCCTGGTGTCTGGCGCGGTCGCATGAGGTGTTCCACGCGAGCGGCGGGCGCTCCTTGGCGACGCGCACCGAGCAACGCGAGCGGTATGCGTGGCTGCGTCCACTCGAGCTGATGTGGGTCGCTCGGACGATCGCCCTCGCCGATGACTGGCGGGATCGCTCGCTCACCGGACAACGCCGCGTGCGGCCCTGGTACGAGGACGACAATCGGCCCACGGATCGCTTCGGGATGACAGAGGATCAGTTCCGTGCCTACCGCCAGACTGGCATGTACGGTGGTTACAGGCTCGCGTTTCGCAAGTGGCCGGGCATGACGGTGCTGGGGGATGGTTGGACGCCAGGTCCGGCGACGATCAAGCTAGCGAGTTGGCTTGATGGGAGGCTCGGGGCGGCGCGACCCCGATGGCGGCTCCACGCCGGCGGTAGTGACGAAGGCAGCTTCCCGACACCGGACAAGCGTACCCTCGGCAAGGAATACAAATGGTGGCTGAGGCAATGGAATGCCTTCAATGAAGACGGCAGAAGCGCCGACGAAAACACTCTTCCTCGGCGGAAGGACGATTTCGCCATCCTGCCGGAGGTCGGTCTTTTGAAACCGCTGGTGTTCGGGGGCGATAGGAACGGAACGCTTAGGCGGGGGGTGGGGTGCGAGGTGGCAAAGTCCGCGGCCGCCGACCACATCGGAGTCTGCGAGCACCTGGGCGGCGTGTTCGCAAGTAACCACACCATCACGCTACTTCCACGTTTCTCCCGACTGGCGGATGCGGGCGTGGCGGCAATGGATCTCATCGCCAAGTCGCTACGGAACGACAGCCAAGTTGAACTTGCCCACGTGGCCGCACTCCCCTTGGCAAAGCCAGTGTGCGAGGAGCTCAAAACGGCAGCACAGGAGTGGCTCGCAGGTGCCGAGATGCAGCTTCGCCACATAGAAACAGCGCACCGCTTCGCCCGTGTGATTCCGAGTGCGCAACCCATCGAGTGCCTGCGTGCGCTGCTTGAGCATCACGAGATGCACGGGGGCGGCCTGCGCTGGTTCGTGCTACGCAACGGCTGGGTCGAGCCGCGCACGCCATGGCGCGGCGGCTCGTCGCGCTACCGTTTCCGCCTGTGGTCGCTGTGCCGGCTCGCCACGCAATGTGGCGTCCTCAGCAAGATGCCGCCCGCCCTAGACGATGAGGCGGAAGAATATGAGACCACGGAGGACGCCGATGAGTAGCGACGAGTTCGGTTGGGAGTCCCTGCTCCACACCGACGCTCCCCAGGGGTGCTCGCTCAAGGCAGCGCTGTTCACGACATACGATCGCGCCGACGAACGCCTCTTGGTCGAGCACCTCCTTCCCCTGCTCCTGAAGCTCAGTCGCGAGCCCGATGGCGAGGGCGCGGAGCGGCAGTACTTCCTACTCGAGCTCGATCGGCATTTGAAGCGATTGCACGACCATCTCGTCGTAGTGTCATCGACCTCGCGCGAGGAGCCTGGGGACGTGGATGAAGGAGACAGCGGCACGTATGAGTGGATCTGGCGCTCCATCCGCCGTCTAACCGTTGGGAGTCAAAGCAAGGCCGTGCAACACGCGAAGCTCTGGCTGCTTCACTGGGTAGCAAAGGATGACAACGGCATCGAATACCTCGAGCTCGTGGTGTCCTCCGCGAATTTGACCCGTGCCGCCTTCAAGGGCCAGATACAGGCGGCTTGGAGGGCGTGCATCGAGCTCCGTCCTCAGGGCTCGGCGGCGCGACTCAATGGCTGGGGTGTTTTGCCTCACTTCCTGCGGGAGCTCGCTACATCAGCCGGCAAATCTGGGCGTCTCGATCCCTTCGTAGAGCTCCTCGCGCGCGGGGATTGCCCGGAAGGCGTTACGTTCGTCGCCAGCGTCCCAGGGACGCACTCTCGCCAGGTGCTGCGCCGCACACCGTGGGGCACTTCAGGTCTTCGGAAGATCGCGCATTTTGGCCGAGGGACGGTCAGGGTTTCGATCCTCTGTCCCTTCATCGGGTCGTGGGACACCGACTCCCTCACTCGGTGGTGTGGCACATTCGAGGGTTCTACTAATCGCCTCGAGCTGGTTTGGATCGATAAGAACCATCCGTGGGCGCGCGCCGAGCGATGGCTACTGCCGAAAGCCACATTAAATACGCTCACCGAACTGGATGCCACTCTGCTCAAACTCCGCCACCAGCCCAACGACTCCGAAAAGACCGACCTATTCCACGAAGACCACCGATCGCAAGACGACCGGTGGAGTCACGCAAAGGTGTATTCGTTCAAGCGGGGCAGCTCGCAACGCGTGCTGGTGACATCAGCCAACCTCAGCACGGCGGCGTGGGGAAGGCAGAATGACGACGGTGAACTCACCATCGAGAACTTCGAACTGGGCGTCTGCATCGAGCAGAACACCTGGCCATTCGACGATCTCAATCCATTCGACAGCGAGCAGGATGCCGCGACGGTGTCGGAGCTGCCAAGCCGCGGATTCAGCCTCATCATGTGGGCACAAGCCGTGTGGGATGGGAAGAACGTCGACGTTGATTGCCGGTGCGAGGGCGACGGAGAACTTGCTGGGGAGGTCAACTGTGCTGGTGAGTGGACCCGCATCACCAATTGGAAGGTTGGCGCTGACAGCCGCGTTCGCTCGACGCACGTCCCCTGGCTGGATTCGAAGCAGCCGCCCTTGTTTGTTAAATTGACGTGCGACCAGGACACGTTGAGAGTACCGGTCTTTGATGAAAGACCGTCGCGGGACAGGGAGAACACCATTCCGCCTGAAGTGGACGAGGATTTGGCCCAGGCGATGCGCGACGAACTGCTATTCGAAGAGTACGGCGGGTATGTCGCGGCTGACACAGTCGACGCTGCGGTCACACTGGTTATTGAAGATGGTGATGAGGGCGGTGGATCTATACGCCCAGATAGCTACGATGTCCCAGCCATCGTTCTCGCGCGACGTCACCTCGGCGTTGTCGATAACTGGGCCAATCAGGTGAAGCGCGCAGCCGAGCGCCGTACGGGGGAGTTCGAGAGGGAGGTGCTCCAGCGCGACGGCGAGCTGCTGATTGAAGCCTTCAAACGGCAGGCGGATCGCGACGAGAAGAAGGAATCAGCTTGGGCGATCGGCGCCAGACTCGCCGCCGAGGAGTTGACTCTACGGCTGAAGTACTTCCGGGAGGCGTGATGCTACCGATCGAATCACTGGGGCTTTCAGCCAATCAGTGGCAGTTCCTATCGGCGCCACCAGACAGGTACGTCGAGGCGAGCACCCGCTCGGGCCGGAAGCTCGTCCTCGAAAGCACGCGGTGACAGTTCCTGACAGCACGGGACATCCTTGCGCGCCTCAATGGCAGCTACGGAGAAACGGCACTTCGGGGAGTCCTCCTCGCAGACGACGTGGGCCTCGGCAAGACAACCGTCGCCGCGCTGGTAGCGTGGGTCGTCGCGTCAGCCGGCGAAAAGCGCGGAGTTCGAATCCTGGCTCCAAACGACGTCATGATGCGGCGTTGGAACGAGGAGCTGCAGTCGCACGTGAAGCCTTTCCAGGAATGTATGCCGGCTCTCGGCGTCCAGGCGAACCGAGTGAAAATCGGAAGGGTCGGTCGGCTTTCAGCCGGCTCGATTCAGGTCATTAAGCACTTCTACGCCGCGTCGGACTTCAATCTAGCCTGCGACCTGCTGATCGTCGACGAGGCGCATCGTGCGAAAGGCGAGAACACCGCGTTCAGCGCCGCGCTGAAGCGGCAGAGGAAGTACGCGCGCCGTGTCCTGATCCTGACGGCAACGCCGTTCAGCATCCGTCTTGACGAGCTGAAGCGCATGCTGACCCTTATCGGAGGCGAAGCGGCGCACGGTCCGGTAGGCACCTTCAGCCGTGCCCTCGATGATCTCTACTCCGGGAACACAGCCCGAAGTCCCGAAATGGTGGCCGAACGCCTCGCCATAAAGTCCAAGGCAGCGGTGGATGCAATCAGTTCGTTCGTCATCCGCCATGGCATCGACGACCTCCCGCGCGAGCAAAAGTCGTTTGGCGGCCATGAGGACTGGAACATCGTCGTTCCACCGGCGAAACCCGTAGAGCTAGAACTCATCGTTCGCATGGACCGCGCGCTTCGCGTAGCGAAGAGCGATGGCTACGAGTCGTCGAAGGCCACCCACGACCCGCGCTTCCATGTGGGCTGGCGACATTTCGATGCGGAGCGAGAGCGTTTGAAGAGCGAGGCGCCGCAGCTCACTGAACCGGCCAAGGCTGTGGTCGAGAATCAACTCAAGTCCATCAGGCGACTCCGCAACGAGGTGGGGATTCATACGAAGATGGGAGCCGTCGCCGCGATGGTGAAAACCACGATCGAACAGGGGCAGAAGGTCGTTCTGTTCTGCCACCACCACGCGACGGCACAGGAATTGACGGCACACCTCGCTTCCGTAGTTACCAACCCGACAACGCCGCCATGGCCGAAGCCTGTCTGGAAGAAAGCCTGGAATCAGGTGCTCAAACCCGCGGATCACGAGTACCATTCGGAGAGACTGCGCGACACGTTCATCGAATGGCTCTGCTCTGCTCTGATCTGCGCACAGACGTGGAGTTGGCTTCCGTCATCGACATCGGAAGCCAGCCTGGTAGATGCGCTTAGAGAGACAAAGGGCCGCCACCATGCAAATCCGGAGACGATCGACGAAGCGGCAAATCGATTGTACCTCACTTTGCTCCATTCGAAATCGAGTCGAGCGGTCTTGATGCTGGACCCCGAACACCTCCCGGGAGCGAACGGCACCTTACGTGTGTTGGGCGTCTGCGAGCCGAGCGGGAAGGAGAGAGAGGAGGCGCTGTTCATCCACAACCGGCAGCCGGACACCATCATATCGATCTTCAACAGCCCTTTTGGCCCGGACGTACTCGTCGTCACGGACAAGCTCTCCGAGGGCATCGATCTGCACCGCTACTGCCGCCATCTTATCCACTACGAGCTCGACCCGAGCCCCATCCGCACCGTGCAGCGTAACGGCCGGCTACGGCGAGTGAACAGTTGGGCCGCCGCGACAGGCCAGCCGATCCTCTATGCCTATCCGGCGTTTGGAGGAACGCGGGACCATCGGCTCGTGCAGATCATGAAGAAGCGGATCGACAGCTTCTCACTGCTGCTGGGGGGAGTGCAGGACTTCGATGTCGAGGAGGTGATGGACTCGGAGGAGAAATGGAGGAACGATGTGATTGCAATTGCAAAGGTGCGCCTCGCCACGGCCGGTGGGCAACTTCGCGCGAGGAAACCAGGAGAAACGTGAGTGCTTCACAGACGGAAACGGCGTCAGGACGGAAGAGGACCTCTTCGCCGTCGATGAGCCGCCGCTGCTTCATCGAAACGGCCATCTTCGCGGCAGATGATCCATCCCGGAGCTGGTTAGCGCCTCCGGCAACCCCGACTTCCCTTGCCCGACACCGCACGACCCCGCTGGCGGAGCACGCCGTCGCTATGACCCTGCCATTTATCGATGAAGATTACACAAGGGCGACTACCCTGCCCGGATTAGTGATAGACAAATGGGGTTGCCTTCCGGTGATTCCGTCTACGACTAACGGGACCGGGCGATTCTGAAGTTCTACGTCTATTCGGGCGCGCTGCTTTCAGACTGGTGCTTTGGTAGACTATTGTTCCGTGGGTCCCGGGGGAGGGCATGTCGGCCAACTCACCCCAGAGGACTGCGTCGAGCGGCATTTATGTCGCGACAAGTCGCTTGCCGCACCCGCGTCGGTGCGCAATGATAACTAGGTGAAGCGGATGATGCAAACTCTGTCAGTTGCTCGATCGAGGCTTAGACGTGCGCAAGCCGCCTCCCGGGATTCGTTCCGATGGCCCATCAGTATTACGTCCGCGACGGTAGGGGCAGGGTCGCCGGCCCCTACAGTGGGGAGGCGCTGAGGAAATATGCGCGTGGAGGCAAGCTTCTGCCTTCTTGGCACATTAGCACCGACCGAGAGCATTGGAAGCTCGCGGCGAAGGTTCAAAACCTCTTCAATGAGGTTGACAAGTCCCTATCTTCCTCCGTCTCTCGGGATCATCGATACAGGAACCTGACCCGAAAGGAGCAGGTTGCCCTTTTCGTCGATGAATTTGTATTCAAAAACGAACATTTCAAGGACTCGATGCCATGGCTCCAAGGCCTGCGCGCCTGGTGGGTCAAGCTCACGCTTCCGGATCGAGGGTTCGTCATCGCAGAGGTTACGGCGTCGGCCATCCGCCACATCAGGTACGATTTTGAGAAGGAGCAGGCCTCGGAAGTCGCCCAGAAGGAATTCGAGGAACAGATCACCGGTGGGGTTCGCCAATCTAATTGGTTCACCGCCTTCTCAATCATCGTGGCGCTGGCCTGGGTTGTTTGGACGATCAAGGACTTCATCGGTAATTTCAACCTGACCTTCGGGACATTGAAGACGGTCCTCTTCGTGACGCTGGTTGTACTCGGCTTTATCTACAAGACTAAACGGAGCAAGGTTTTCGTAGGCTACGTCCTCGACTCGGACGCGGAGCAGAAACTGAAGGCGATCGCGGATGCATTCGCCATTCTCCGTCGGTGTAATGGGGTCTGGGCGTACGAACTGAGGACTCACGCGAGCGAGAAATTATGGAAATATAATGCCGGCAGCCTGTTTTCCGTCGCGAAGCTGCCCATTGTATTCTTCAACCGGCCTATCCCCAATATAGAAACGAATATAAGAGTTACTGGACTAACATATCTTCGCATGGCGATCTACTTCCTACCGGGGAAGTTGTTGGTGATCGACGGCACGCAAGTCTTCCATGTCGAGTATCACGGATTGGGGCTGAGTCATACTCATCTGGATTACGTGGAAACGGAGGGGCACGTCTATCCTGATTCCCTGATCATCGACCATCGGTGGAAATTCATCAACCGTGACGGGTCGCGGGATAGGCGGTTCAAGGATAACGTTGAACTTCCCGTCGTTCGCTGCGGCATTTTGGTGCTCGAAGTGGCCGATTACCCTATCAGATTGATGACGACGAATCCGGACGCTCCGGAGATGTTCAGTCAACAGTTGCCAGTCCTCGACAACAAGACTGACGCAACATCGTAGCGCCGCCAGGCCCACGGCTGGGGTGTCTCTCGTGCCATCTATGGGCCGGGTAGACCTGGGTGGTCGCCCACCCAGGCCCCCCACAGATCCAGACGTACACGTCAAATGCATCCGGTTCGTCACGTCGTGGGTTCGCTGTCCCTCAACACGACCAGGTGGTTTCGCGGTGACACGCCGTCGAGGCACAGTGTCCTCGGCGTGGTTCCAACCCCCCGTCCACGACGCGGCGCCCCCTTCGCTCCCCGGGGTTCGGGAGGGCCCGTTCCCCCGCTTCAACGCTGCTATGGGGCGCTGCGACTTCCTGACAGTCTTCTCGCCGCACTTCGTTTCCTTCGCTTGGCGATACCTTGGAACGCCTGCGTTTCGTCCCCGTTCGGCCGCAGACGCATAGCCGACGGATCATCCCGGAGTTTGCTGTACCGGTTGCTCCCGGTCCGGTTTTCTTCAGGGAACTGTCAGGATCTCCCCAAGTTCCCGGGAAACACTTGTGATCATTCGCCATGTTCCTCCGACCCCGGTGTGACCAGGCAGGCTTGAGTGGACCAAGAGTTAGTTGCCTGGCTCGGCCCCCGCGACTGACCAAGACGAGGGCTCACAACGATGGTATTTCGGGGCTCAATCACACAGCGTTTGATCTCGCTGTCTACGCTTCGTGATGGAGGTTACCCGCCACCACGCAAGATTCGCTTCCGGCTGCTGGTCCAGCTCTGCCCTGCGGGATTGGTTACCCGCAGGGTTCCAATGAAAGGTTTCACAAGCAAAGAAGACTCCCGGCGGGGTGTGCGTCCATGCGGTGCCTCCGTGCGAGAATTCCTTGTGAAGCAGGGCCTCCATACCGACAGGAACTTCTCCTCTCCGCCTAGAATGAAACTGTCAAGAGCCCTGCCCGTTCGACCAAGTCACCTCGATGCCACGTGGCCGGATCTGTTACGGTGGCGGAATTGACGAAACGGTGCCCTGTGCTCCGTTCTGCTTTCCGTCACGCGTCCCAATCCGAGCGCATTGATGGCTTTGTTGAGCCTGCGGAATGTCAGCCTGGCCTTCGGCGGTCCCCGCCTGCTGGATCAGGTCGAGCTGCAGATCGAGCAAGGAGAGCGCCTCTGCTTGCTGGGTCGCAATGGTGAAGGTAAGAGTACGCTCCTGCGGCTGATCCGTGGCGAGATTGAGCCCGATGACGGCGAGGTCATCCGCCAGCAGGGCCTGCGCATCTCACTCTTGCCCCAGGATGTCCGCGGCGAGCGGGGCGGCACCGTCACCGATCAGGTCGCTGCTGGACTGGACGACGATGGACATCCCGCCACGGGGCCGGACAATCGCGTCCAGGCGATCGTCTCTCGAATGGGATTGAACCCGGATGCTCGCTTCGAAGACCTCTCCTCGGGAATGAAGCGTCGCGTGCTGCTTGCCCAGGCCCTCGTCTCTCTTCCGGACATCCTCCTGCTGGATGAGCCGACAAACCACCTCGATATCGACGCGATCCGCTGGCTCGAGGCATTTCTGCTGCGCGCCGGCGGCACCCTGCTCTTCGTGACCCACGACCGGGTGTTCCTGGAAAAGCTGGCGACCCGCATCATCGAGCTCGACCGCGGGCACCTTGACGATTGGGCCTGCGACTACGCGACGTTCCTGAAACGCCGCGACGAGGTCTTGAATGCCGAGGTCAGGCAGCAGGAGCTGTTTGACAAGAAACTGGCCCAGGAAGAAGCGTGGATCCGCAAGGGGATCGAGGGGAGGCGCACTCGCAACGAAGGCCGCGTCCGCGCGCTCAAGGCGATGCGCGAGGCACGCCGGCAGCGCCGTGATCGCCAGGGCACCGCGCGGATCCAGGCCCAGGAGGCCGACCGGTCAGGCGCGCTCGTGATCGAAGCCAAGGGCGTGAGCTTCGGCTACACCGGCCACCCGTTGATCCAGGACCTGACGACGACGATCCTGCGCGGCGACAAGGTCGGGATCATCGGGCCCAACGCCTCGGGCAAGACGACCCTGATCCGACTCTTGCTCGGCGAGCTACCCGCTCGGGCTGGGACGATCCGGCACGGTGCCCGGCTCGAGCTCGCCTACTTCGACCAGTTGAAAGCCACGCTTGACGAAGACAAGACGGTCCAGCAAAACATCAGCGACTACGACACGATCTCGATCAACGGCCAGCCCCGGCACGTGCTGGGCTACCTCCAGGATTTCTTGTTCGCGCCCGAACGGTCGCGCAGCCTGGTGAAGTACCTGTCAGGCGGCGAACGGAGCCGGCTGCTACTGGCGAGGCTCTTCACCAAGCCATCGAACTTGCTTGTTCTGGATGAGCCGACCAACGACCTGGACGTGGAGACTCTCGAGCTGCTGGAGTCGCTGCTGGTCGAGTACCAGGGGACGGTGCTCCTGGTCAGCCATGACCGGGCGTTCTTGAACGACGTCGTCACGAGCACACTGGCGATCGAGGCGGACGGACAGGTCAAAGAGTACGACGGCGGCTACGACGATTACGTCCGGCAGCGGCCCGAGGAAAGCCCGACGGAACCGAGATCATCAACCGCCGTCTCAAAGGCGCAGGCTGCACCGGCCGCGGAGAAGCGGAAGAGGCTGAGCTTCAAGGAGCAGCGCGAGCTGGAATCGCTGCCGAAGCGAATCGAGATTCTCGAATCCGAGCTGCGGGCGCTGCACGAGGCGATGGCCGACCCTCTCTTTTACAAACGTGACGGCGGCGCGATCGCTCAAACGAAGGTCAGACTGGTGGAATTGGAGCGCGAACTGGCGGGGGCTTATGAGCGCTGGGAGTCGCTGGAAGGCGCTGCTGATTGACCGCCGTTCGCCGCTTTTTCCGGAAACTTCAGATTCCAGGCCCTCGGGCACGTCGGCACGCTGACAAAGGGTACGTCGATCGAGTGCGATTTCGATGCTTTGCGCCTTCCCATCCTGTCTGGACGGTCCCGCGGCGGCGCGACACAATGAGTTCTCCCACGCTGATCTTCTGAGCCGAGACGACCTGGTTTGTTTCGAGCGATGCTCACCGTGGTTTGCATTCCTCTGCCTGGTTACCGCATCGCAGTCTCTGGAGTTTCCGCCGATGTTGCACCGCATGCCGCCACACCGGGTGATCGCTGCCTGGGTGGTCCTGGAACTCGCCGGGCTGGTCGGAATTCGACCCACGGCCGCCTTTGCTCAGGTCACTGCCCTTCAATCGGCCCGCCGGCTCAAGCCGGCCCCTGGGCTGGAGGCGACCCTGTGGGCATCGGAGCCGATGCTGGTCAACCCGACCAATATCGACGTGGACTCCCGCGGCCGCGTCTGGGTCGCCGAGGGCCTGAATTACCGCCTCAGCCGGAGCGGCAATCGGCGCTTTCATCGGATCGAGGAGGCCGATCGGATCAAGATTCTCGAAGATACGGATGGCGACGGCAAGGCCGACAAGGTCACGGTCTTCGCCGACCGGATCTTCCCCGTGCCGATGGGCATCGCCGTTGAAGAGCACTACGACAAGGCGGGGAAGTACCAGGGATGCCGGGTGTTTGTCGGCAACAGCCCCGACCTGCTCGTGCTCGAGGATACCGACGGCGACGACAAGGCCGACAAGCGCTATGCCCTCCTGACCGGATTCGGCGGCGTCGACTCCGACCACGGCGTGCACGGCATGGTCCTGGGTTTGGACGGCAAGCTTTACTTCAGCCATGGCGACGGCTGCTGCTCGGTCCAGCACAACCACTCCGAGCGGCAGCAGAACTTCGACGTGATCGACAAGAGCGGGCGGCACGTCTGGACCGACCAACTGGCCAATACCTTGAGAGTGAACCGTGACGGCACGCAATTCGAGATCATCTGCGACCGGCAGCGGAACCCCTACGAGACCTGTTTAAACTCGTTTGGCAACATCTTCACGAGCGATAACGACGACGACGGCAACCGCGGCTGCCGGGTGATCTGGGCGATGGACGGCGGCCATTACGGCTACAAGACCCCGGGGAGCCCACGGCATTGGGGCGAGGAGGTGCCGGGCAACGTCCCCAAGCTGGTCGGCACCGGCAACGGGAGCCCGTGCGGCATCATGGTCTATGAAGGTGAGCTGCTGCCGCCGGAATATCGTGGCGCGGTCCTCGAGGTTGACGCCGGCACGCGCCAGGTCAACTTTTTTCCCCTCACACGCAAGGGGGCCGCATTCCGGACCGAGTACAAGTTGTTCTGTTCGGGTGACGACCCGTGGTTTCGACCGGTCGATGCGTGCACCGCCCCGGATGGCTCGGTGTTCGTGGCCGACTGGTACGACGCGGGCGTCGGCGGCCATGCCTTCAGCGACCAGACGACCGGGCGCATCTTCCGCGTCGCGCCCCAAGGACACAAGAGCCAGAAGGTCAAAGTGGACCTTGCGACCGCGGACGGACTGATCGCGGCGCTCAAGTCTCCGAACATCGCGACCCAGGACGTCGCCCGGCGGCTTCTGATCGAGCGGGGTAAGGAGCCGAGCATCGGCGGGAAGGTCGGCGAGCTCGCCGTCCACGACCCGGACCCGATCTACCGGGCTCGGGCGCTCTGGGTCTGGCACGCGCTCGAAGGGGATGCGATCGCGATGGCCGCGTTGACCGACGCGGTGAACCGGGGCGATCCCCGCATCCGCGAGCAGGCCGTGCGCATCCTCGGTCGCGATTGCCGTGACAACGGTCGCGTTACGCTGACCTACGACCAGGCCAAGACCCCACCTCGTCCGGCCGAGCGCCATCTCAATGTGCTGCTCGCGCTGGCCGATAACCCGGATGCCGGCGTCCGGCGCGAACTGATCCTGGCGCTGCGGAACGTCCATGATATTGCTCCGTCCACCGACGTACGCGCTGCCCTCCGCAAGCTCGCCGCGGCGTGGGACGGCCAGGATCGCTGGTATCTCGAGGCACTCGGCCTGGCGCTCGAGAAGCGCGAGAGCGACTTCTTGTCGACGCTCTTCGACGGCACGCTTTATGGTGAGCTGAACCTCGATCGAGCGGGCAAAGACTCACACGTCGCGCTTCCCCCTTATTTCCCGGTCGACCGCAACGAAGCGTTCATCGCGGCCGGCACGGCGGACCAGCCGGTCAATGCAGTGAGCAAGTATCTCGGACTGGCCTGGCGCCTGCATCGACGCGAGGTGTTACCAGTGCTGGAACGCGTCGTCCCCGAGCTGCGCGCCCCCGAGCTGCAACAGGCCGCCGAGGATGTTCTGGAGCGGATGAACGAGCCGGAGACCGCGGAGCTGGTGGCAAAGATGGCGATGCGGATCAAAGACCCTGTCCACAAGCAGGAGCTGCTTGCAATGCTGGCGCGGCGGCTGGCGGGTGAGTGGAACGCCGCGCGCTCCCGACCGGGGGTCCTTCAGGTCATCGAGCAGGCCCTGAGCGATCCCGAGACTCGCCGGCAAGGGATCGCGCTGGCGGCCTCGACTCGAGACGGCCGTTACCGCGCGACCCTCGAGGGGCTGGCCAGTGATTCCACGGTACCCGAGGACATGCGCGTGGCCTCGGTCGAGGCGCTCGGCTCGTTCCGCGAAACGCCCATCCGGGTTTTGGACCAGTTGATCGCCTCGGTTCAGGGGAAGCCGAGCTCGAATTCGGTGGCCGAAGCCGCGGCCCGGGCGATCGCCCGGGTCTACGACGCGCGGGATCATTTGACCGAGCTGCTCTCCAGACGCGACTACCCACTGGGCCTGCGCAGGGAGGCATTGAGGACCCTGGCGCAACTGCAAGATGGCGGGCCCCGCGTGCTCAAGCTGGCCCGCGCCGGCAAGCTCCCCGACGATTTGAAGAACGAGGCGACCACGCTTCTTCACACCGCCTCCGACCGCCGCGTCCGGGACGAGGCCGCTACTGTGCTGCCTCTGCCCAAGACGGCTGCCGGAAAACCGCTGCCGCCGATCGGCGAGCTGATCCGCCGTCACGGCGACGCCGACCGCGGTCGCGAGGTCTTCTTCCGCACCGGTGCAAACGCCTGCAGCGGCTGCCACCGTGTTCAGGGGCGCGGTCAGTGGGTCGGACCGGACCTTTCGACGATCGGGGTCAAGTACGGCCGCGACGAGCTGATTCGCTCGATCCTGAGTCCCGGCGCCGCGATCGGCTACAGCTTTCGAGCGCTCGTGGTGGCGCTCTCCGACGGTCGGGTGATCACGGGATTGCCGGTGGAGGAAACCCAGGACCGGCTGGTGCTCAAGACCGCCCAGGGACAATGGGTCACCGTCGACCCCCGCTCCGTTGAAAACCGCAGGACCAGCGACGTTTCTCTCATGCCCGAAGGGTTGGCTCAAACCATGACCGCCCAGGAGCTCGTCGATCTGCTCTCTTACTTGACCACTTTGAAGCAGCCGGTGAGCATCGTCGGGCAGTACCACGTGATCGGCCCGCTGCGCGAGCCGAACGGTACCTCGCTCTTCGATCCCGCTTCCAAGCTGGACCTCGAGGCCACCGTCGCCGACGCCCGGGGGCGCCGGCTCTCCTGGCGGAGAGCCAGCGCGAACGCCGAAGGGCAGGTCGACTTGACGCCCCTGGTCGCCGGCGACCGTGAGCACGCCGCATATGCGTCGATCCCGGTGCTCTCGCCGATCGGGCAGCAGGCCACGCTGGCCCTCGATACCCCGGCCGAGGTCCTGGTCTGGCTCAATGGCGCACGGGTGGTCCTTTCACCCAAGAGCCAGGATAAGAACGAGCCACGGACGGCAATTGTCGATCTGCCTCGGGGCGCGAGCACGCTCTTGATCCGGCTGGTGGCCGGCGGCCGGCCTGATGGCCGGGCCTCGCTCGTGACGACGTTCGTGGCGGACCGGCCGGTCGGATTCGATGCCGGCGCGATCGACTTCCCCGTGCGTGCGACAAAGGGCCACTGAGCCGAGGCGCCGAGCCGGCGGACTGGCTCTCTAGTATGAGCCCGAGACCCGGTCGCGCGGCGACCGGTTGGATTCACCAATTCAGGACCAAATCGGCAAAGATCTTCCCCGTGACAAATTCCGCCGAGGCCGAGCCAGCGCCCGCCCGAGTCGCCGTCGCCATCCCGTGTTTCAACGTGGCGGCGGCGATCGCCGCCGTGATCGCGCAGTTCCGAGCAGCACTGCCCGCGGCCGAGCTTTTCGTGTTCGACAACAACTCGACCGACGGTACCGGTGCGATCGCGCGTGGACTGGGAGTTCACGTCGTCGCCGTCCCCGAGCAAGGTAAGGGGCACGCGGTACGTGCGGCGTTTGCAACCCTGAGTCAGTTCGACGTGGTGCTATTGACCGACGGCGACGGCACATACCCGGCCGAGGCCGCTTCTCTCCTGGTCGGGCCGGTGATCGAGAACGCTGCCGACATGGCCGTCGGCGCGCGCCGGCCCGTGCCAGGCGCCGGCGCGATGACCCTGACCCGCGGCCTTGGCAACCGTTTGATCCGCAGTGCCTTCCAGCTCTTGATCGGGCGGGGCAACACGGACTTGCTCTCAGGCTACCGTGCCTTCAACCGCCGGTTCCGCGCGACAGTCCAGCTCAGCGCGAGCGGCTTCGAGATCGAGACCGAGCTGGCCAGCGAGGCCGTCGCGCGCCGACTTCGCGTCGTCGAGATCGAGATCCCTTATCATCCGCGGATCGCCGGAACGCAGAGCAAGCTAAGCGCATTCCGCGACGGCCGGCGGATCCTGATGACGATCTTGATTCAGAGCTTGAGGCTTCGCCCTGTTCGCCCGCTGCTGGCATGGCTGGTGCCGTGCGCAGTGCTCGCCCTCACGGTCCACCGAGGCTTCGCGGCCGCGGCCGGTCTCGGAATCATCGCTCTGTGGTCCCTCTTGCTCATGGACCTGCGGGCGCGACATGTCACTAAAGCGAGTAGGCAGTAGGCAGTACGCAGCATAAGGAAGCGAGAACGTCTTGAAGATGCGCGCACGAAGCGGAGAAGGTACGGGGGAAGATTCTACGCTTTTTCCGGGACTTCGCCCGGAAAAAGTGGCCCCTGCGCGGCAGTTCCCGCATACTAACCCGACGCGTCAGCGAGGGATCTTCAACCCGTTCAGCATAATCGAAGACCCCTCGCTGACGCGTCGGGTTGGTATTAGAGCCGAGTCCCACCGGCGATCGGTTCACGAAACATCGACAACAAATTGTCGATGCGCGGCCCGTAAGGGCCTACCGGTCATCGTTTATTCCGGTCGCTCGGGGATTGTCAGCCGTGCGGTGGTTTTGGATGATTTTGGCTGGCGGGCCGTCAATACTCGGAGTTCACATGGGCCTTTGGGAACGAGAAACCATCATGTCCACCCGAGTGCAATGGCTGGGGCATTCAGCCCTGTTGCTCGAAAGCGACGGGCGCACCGTGTTGATCGACCCGTTCTTGACGGGCAACCCCAAGGCGGCGGCCAAAGCCGGCGAGGTGCCGGCCGACTTGATCCTGGTCTCGCACGGGCATGGCGACCACCTCGGCGATGCGGTGGCCATCGCAGAGCGCACAGGCGCGACCGTCGCCGCCAACTATGAGATCGGCGAGTGGCTCCAGCAGTCCGCCCAAGGGTTGAGCACGGCGAAGGTCCGAGGGCTCCAGCACGGCGGGAGCTTTCTCTTCGACGACGCCGTGCGAGTGAAGCTGACGCTGGCGTTCCACGGCTCGGTGCTTCCCGACGGAAGCTACGGCGGCAACCCCTGCGGCTTCATCGTGACGTTCCCCGACGGCACCCGAATCTACGATGCCGCCGACACCGCGCTCTTTGGCGATATGGGACTGATCGGTGAGGAAGGGCTCGACCTCGCCATCTTGCCGATCGGCGACTACTATACAATGGGCCCCGACGATGCCCTGCGCGCCGTCAAGCTGCTCCGGCCCCGGTTCGTGCTGCCGATCCACTACAACACCTTTCCACCCATCGTGCAGGATGCTGACGCCTGGGCCGCGCGGGTGAAGAGCGAAACCTCAGCCCAGCCGGTCGTCCTCCAGCCGGGTGATTGGTTCGAAATCCCCAAGAAGTGAAGGCCGGAACCGCCATGTCCGCGATTACGACCTCGCCGCCGCCACCACCCATCCTGCCGCCGCTGCCGGTCCGCCGGTTCACGGTCGACGAGTACCACCAGATGATCCGGGCCGGGATCCTTGGCGAGGACGACGATGTCGAGCTGCTTGAAGGATGGATCGTACCCAAAATGGCACGAAACCCGGCTCACGACGCGATGATCTCCTGGATCATGAACCGCCGCCTTGGCCCCAGGCTTCCGGAGGGTTGGTTCTGCCGTGCTCAATCGGCGATCACGACCGCCGCCAGCGAGCCCGAGCTGGATATTGCCGTGGTTCGGGGATCGGAGCTCGACTACCTCGCGCGCCATCCCGGCCCAGCCGACATGGCGCTCGTGATCGAAGTCGCCGAATCGTCGCTGCCGAAGGACCGGTCGCTCAAGTCTCGGGTCTACGCCGCCGCAGCCGTTCCCGTCTACTGGATCATCAACCTGGTCGACCATCAAGTTGAGGTCTTCACGGCCCCGACCGGTCCCGATGCCGCGCCTGTCTATCGCGTACACCAGGATTACCGAGCGGGTGACTTGATCCCGTTCGTCGTCGACGGACGTGAACTCGGTCCGATCCCCGCGCAGGATTTACTTCCTTGATCCGGATCAGAGATGCGAAGAGCGGGCTGCCATGAAGGGAAGATCGACCGAACCGGCCGCAGACTTGGCACCAGCGGCGGCGCCCGGTTTGACCACCAGGGAACGGGAGATTCGAGTACCGTGGGGCGCGAATGGATCGCTGACGTTGACGCTGCCGGCAGCCGGTTCGCTCGCTGGGGCCGACCTCGAGGTGATCTGGCCTGACCTGAGCGGTTCGCTGGTTGATTACCCGTCGGCGCTGGAGCTGGCGCTGGAGTCACCGGTCGCCGCGGCGCGGCTTGAGCATTACCTGACCGCGGGCGCGTCGGTGGCGATCGTGGTCGACGACCCATCGCGCTGGACACCGGTCCGCGAGGCGCTGCCGATCATCCTGCGCAAGCTGCACGCCGCGGGCCTTGCTCGCGAGGATGTAACGATCTGCGTCGGGGTCGGCCGCCACGCTGCTGTCGACGCCGAGGCGATGCGCCGGCGACTCGGCAACTCGATCGCGGCCGGCTACCGTTGCTTCAGCCCACCCGTGGACGACCTCTCAGCCTACGCCGATTTGGGCCGGACTCCGCAGGGTGTACCGGTGCGGGTCTTCCGGCCGGTGGCCGAGGCAAGCCTGCGGATCCTGGTGGGCTCCGTGCTGCCGCATCTCCAGGCTGGATTTGGCGGCGGGTACAAGCTGATCTTCCCGGGCACAAGCCACCGTTCGACGCTGGGGGCGCTGCATCGCCAGGGGTTGGAGGGCCGCTCGAGCGCGGCCGGCCTGCTGGGCGATGATGCGGCGGGCAACCCCATGCGGCAAGCGATCCACTCCGCCGCCGAGCGGCTCGGGCCGTGCTGGTCGATCAGCCACTTGGTTGGGGGCTCCGGGCAAGTCCTGCAGGTCGTCGCGGGGCATCCGGAGCGGGTGCAGGATCTCTTGGCGGCCGAGGCGAGGCGACGGTTGCAGGCCCCTCCGGCCGCGCCGGCGGACCTGGTGGTGGCGGCCAACGATCCCTGGCCGGGCGACCCGATGCAAAGCTTCAAGGTGTTGCTTCACCACCGCGCGGCCTGCCGGCCAGGCGGCGTGCTGGCCGGCCTGTTCTGGACGGACCCCGATGAGATCGATCGATCGTTCCCCATCGACGTGCTGCGCCGCATCGCCGCGACAGGCAGTTGGGGGGGGTGGACGATCCGCCGGCTCCTACCGATCGCCCAGCGGATCGTTGCGGCCACGGGCTCCCCGGCCGCGTTCATGCTCCACTGGGCCCGCGAACTGGTTGTCGACCGCACCGTGCTGGTCTATTCGCCACCGCTGTGCGAGCGAGTCGGGCCCCGTCTCGGCCCGGTCCACCTCTTCGCGGACCAGGCCGCCCTTTGGCAAGCCGCCGCCGCCGCGCTCCAGCACCGCGGCCGAACCGGAGCCGCCGATCCCCTGCGGATCCGCGTCTTCCCGCAAGGCGGATTGACCTACTGCGGAAGGACGGAGGACCCGTCGGAAGGACGGAGGACCGAGGACGGAGGACGGAAGAAAGCGAAGTGAGATCTCCTCCGCATTGGGTGCCAAAGTCGGTGTGAACGGTGACGGTTATGAGGTAAACGTCGAGGACGATGGCGCACACGAGTGTGTTGGGGAAAAACCGCTCCCAGGTGCCCCCGCCTTGCGGGGATTGGAGTTACGTCTCAGGGAATTTTTCTACGTCGAACGTATCCGCGACGCAATGTCCTATGAGATTGTTACTTAGGCGGGACGGGAGGTATTGGGGCCGATTCGTCTTGGTGAGAGTGATCAGACGTTTTCCGTGGTTTTTCTCGAAAACAACGGATATGCCGTGCAAGCGGAGGTGGGGGGCAATGCGGCGCAGTTCCTTGGCGAGCGATGAAGGCGATTTTGGCCACTGGCGTAAGGCCCTGACCTTCTTTTCCACGAGCGTGGTGAGCTGGGCGAGCAGCTCGGTGGGGGTTCCGGACCAATCGTTCAACTCGTGGGCCCACTCGAGCAGGAAGCTCGCCACGGGCGACTCTTCGATGTGCGTCACGGCCGCATCAGAACGATTGTCGTTGTAGTTTGAGAGAACCGTACCGGCTGGCCACCCCAGCCCTCGGCCGACCGCCTCGGCGAATGCAGCGAAGTCGGCCATGCGGGGCAATTCCGCCGGTTCGACCGACGGAAGTTCGCGCAAGCCCCCCGCGACCGCGTCGAGCAGGCCTCCCAGGATCCGCGGATAGTCCTGGTTGAACAACTGCCAAAACCGATCCTCGCGGAGGTATTTGCCCGGCGCGATCGGCGACAAGTGGAGGAACAGCGAGCGGTCGCTCAAGTCGCTTCGCCTCACGAACTCTTCGATGCCGTTCAAGATCACGGGGCGCTGGGCGTGGATGACGCGCTGCTCGTCGCCGGAAGAGGACGCATGGCCATCGAAGGCCCCCCCGGTGGACAGCATGCACAGGGCATCGGAAAGCCAGTCTGGTATCACGCGGATATTGT
>JBIOJM010000025.1:0-49263 GCA_044450785.1 Isosphaerales bacterium | reverse complement strand
GCGGAGTTCGAGCAAGGCGTTCTGTACGGGTGCGGTCCCGCACAGGTAGGCTTCGGCGGTCAGTTTTTATCCTCCTTTCATCGCCTCACCCTTTCTTCTAGAGGTAAACTTAGTCCCGAGCCACTGCGGCTCACGCGCCCCTACGGGGCGAAACCAAAAAGCGCGACTTCAATAAAGACGTCGGGTTTGTGTCGGCCGCTCGGCCCGGGCGACGAAAAGTTGCTCACTCCGCGAGCTCGCTTCCCCGCGTCTCGGGGGCGGAGATCCGGATGATCAGTGCGATCCAGAACAAGCTCGACATGGCGACGACGGCCCCGCGCAGGCCAAGGGCCGACCCGAGCGTGCCCCGCACGATCAAGATCGCGGCCCCCACGACTCGGCCGACATTGAAGCACACGCTCGAGCCCGTGGCGCGGAGCCGGGTCGGGAACAACTCGGGGGAATATGCCTCACGCGGCCATGAGTGAGTGATCCTCGCTGGCGGAGTCATAGGAATTTCAAAGTCCCCGCCGGCGGATATACGTCCTGGTGCAGTGCGCCCACAGGTCATTGTCTCAGTCAAGACCGCGCGAGCAATAACTCCGACACATTGGAACATTTTAATGCAACTGAACTCCCGGATTTGCAGATCATATTGGGTGTGGAATGTGGAGGCTTTCAAGACGTTGCTGCTCCGGCCCGCTGGACCAAATCGCCAGCGCGGCTCACCATCGAGGCGCGCCGCATTTTCCCGCAACTCCGCATCCATGGCATAATCATCAAAGTCTCCCGTTGCCACCAGGGTCGTGTCATGTCACTCGCACGAAATCGAACCGTCGCCCAGAAGTTTGATCACACAAAACCAAGGTCCGCACACTTGAAACCGGATTGCGACGACTCATTCGACGGATATATCAGGCTCCAAATCAGTTACGGCAAGAAGACGGACCATCGACATGGGCGATTTTGACGAGTATGAGCGGACCTGTGTCGACTTTTGACCCGTGAAGGCCCTTCGTCCTCCGTCCTTCGTCCTCCGTCCTTCGTCCTCCGTCCTTCGTCCTCCGTCCTCCGTCCTCCGTCCTCCGTCCTTCTGAGGTGCCCCCCAACTCCGCATCCTTGGCAAATCCAGTGTTTTCGAGAGAAACACCCCCAAAGGCGTCTGGTCGCCCTCTCGAAGACGAATCGGCCGGGAAAAATGCCGTCACACGTAAGTGGAAATTTTATATGAAGTTGCGTCACTCATACGTACGACGAAGCAAAACCTCATTTGACGTAACTCCAATCCCCGCAAGGGGGTGACACCAGGGAGCGCTTTTTCCCCAACACACTCGTGTGCGCCATACGTCCTCGGTGTTTCCCTCATAGCCGTTACCCAGAATGATCCTCGGCCCGGGCGACGGAAAGTCGGCTCACTCCGGGAGCTCGCTTCCCCGCGTCTCGGGGGCGAAGATCAGGATGATCAGTCCGATCCAGAACAAGCTCGACATGGCGACGACGGCCCCGCGGAGGCCGAGGGCCGAGCCGAGCGTTCCCCGCACGATCAAGATCGCGGCCCCCAGGACCCGGCCGAGATTGAAGCACACGCTCGAGCCCGTGGCGCGGAGCCGGGTCGGGAACAGCTCGGGGAAGTAGATCGCGTACCCGGCGTGCATTCCCAGAACGAAGAAGGCCATGACAGGCAAGAGCCAGAGCGCCTGGACGTAAGTGCCCGCACCCAGGAATGCAACCGGCGCCACGATCGCGGCGCCGAGCTGATAGAAGGCGAACGTGAACCGGCGGCCGCGCCACGAGGCCAGGGGGGCGAACGCCAGCAGACCCAGGAGGCCGCCCGTGAAGTTCATGAGCAGATAAACCCGGCTCCCCATGGCCTGGCGCTCCGCCGCCGGCACCCGGTCGCCGAGGATGATGCCGACCAGCTCCGGCGCCCAGGCGAAGATCCCCCAGTAGGTCGCCAGTCCGACGGAGGCCAGACCCAGGCCGATGAGGGCCCGCGACCGCCAGGGCCCGCGGCCGAAGAGCTCGCCGAGGTCCCCAAGCACGGGAGCCGCCGGGGCGGAGTGGAAATCCGCGTCGGGAACATCGCCGGCAAGCGTCTTGCCCTCGCCTTCTTTCGATTTCCGGACCGCGATCCAGCGCTCCGGCTCACGGAGGCTCAGCCGGATCCAGAGGACCAGGAGCGCGGGGGCCAGCCCCAGGAGGAAAGCCCACCGCCAACTGCCGGGGCCGACGAAGACCATGCCGGTCAGAGACGCGAGCCCGCTGCCCAGGATGCTCGATGCGTGGAAGATCCCCGATGCCCTGGCGCGGGCGTGGGCCGGGAACGTTTCGGCCACCAGGGCCGCGGCGATCGCCCATTCACCTCCCGCGCCCAGGGCCACCAGGAAGCGGAGCACGTGCACCTGGAGGGCCGAGCTTGCGAACGCCGTGAGCGCGGAAAAGATCGAGTAGACCAGGATCGTGACCGCCATGATGCGCACCCGGCCGAATCGATCGCCGAGCACGCCGAAAAGGAGCCCTCCGGCCGCGCCGCCCATCAGGAAGGCCGCGAAGCCAAGGTTTCCGTGCAGCTCGATGGCGGCGGGGATGCCGCCGGTCAGCTCGGCGAGCATCGGCGTCTTGAAGATCGTGAACAACTGCCCTTCGTAGACGTCGAACACCCAGCCCGCCGACGCGACCGCCAGCACCGTCCAGTGAAGGGCGCTGAGCCCCTTGTACCATCGCGGCGCAGTCTTGGCAGTGGACATGCGGCAGCCTCGTCTCTTCTCTCTCCGATTGGGCGAGCGGCAGAAAATGCCATACCCGTAGCGGAACTCGCCAGAGTTCCGGCCCGAAGTCTGGCGACTTCGGCTACGGGGATCATTCGACCTGCCACTCGCCTTGCTGGTCCGACCTTGAGTCGGCGGCGGCCGGCATCGACTCGCGGGGGCGGTGCCGCAGGACCGAATGATGGCGGCTGTAGCCGAAATAGATCAAGAGCCCCAGCACGAGCCAGACCAGCAGACGGATCCAGTTGTCGCGGCCCAGAGAGTACATCAGGTAGCCGTTGATTAGCATGCCCGCGGTCGAGACGAAGGGGAGCCAGGGTGCGCGGAACGGACGAGGCACCAAGGGGTCCGTGATCCGCAGGATCCAGACGGCCCCCGAGACGATCACGAAGGCGAAGAGGGTTCCGATGCTGACCAGCTCCGCCAGGAACCCCAGGGGCGCGAAGGCGGCCGCGGCCGCCACGGCGACGCCGACGATGATGGTCGATTTCCAGGGCGTCTTGAACCGCGGATGGACCGCCGCGAAGAGCCGTTGCGGAAGAAGACCGTCGCGCGCCATGGCCATCAGGATGCGCGGCTGACTGAGGTTGCCGACTAAGAGCGAGCTGGTCATGCCCGCCAGGATGCCGAGCGTGATCAAGCCGCCGGCGAAGGCCAGGCCGTGGGTTTGCAAGGCCGCGGACAACGGCGCGTCGATTTTGATGTCGCGGTAGGGAACCATCCCGGTCAGGACGATCGCGACCGCCACGTACAAGACGGTGCAGATCGTGAGCGCCCCCATGATGCCGATCGCCAGGTCGCGCTGGGGCCGGCGGGCCTCTTCGGCGTGAGTCGAGATCGAGTCGAATCCGATATAAGCGATGAACATCCGTGCCGCCCCCTCGGTCACGCCCCACCACTGCTTTTTCTCGTGCAGGAACGGATGCCAGTTCCTGGGATCGACATGGGCCGACCCGATGCCGACGACCGCGAGGATCACGGCGATGTTGAGCAGTACCATCGTCGCGTTGAACCCCGCGCTTTCCTTGATCCCGATCACGAGGATGACGGTGATGACCGCCGTGACGAGCACGGCCGGAAGGTTGAACCAGGGGAGGCACTCTTGCCCGCCGGCCAAGGTGACCCTTCTGAGCAGGAACGTCGCGTTGTCCAGGTCATAAACCCAGGGGGCCGAGGTTAAGCGCGGGTCGAGCCGAACGTGCAGGACGTTTTGCAAGAAGGCATCGAAGTAATTTGACCAGCCCGCGGCGACGAAGCTGGACCCGATGGCGTATTCGAGGATGAGGTCCCAGCCGATGATCCAGGCGACCAGCTCGCCCAGGGTCGCATAGGCGTAGGTGTATGCGCTGCCGGCCACGGGGACCATGCTGGCGAGCTCCGAGTAGCAAAGCGCGGCGAAGCCGCAGGCGACGGCGGCCAGCAGGAACGACAACATGAGGGACGGGCCGGCGACCTCCTTGGCGACGATGCCGGTCTGCACGTAGAGCCCGGTGCCGATCGTGGCGCCGACGCCCAGTCCGGTCAGGGCGACGGGCCCCAGCCGGCGATGCAGGCGGTCGCCGTCGTTCATCTCGCTGATCAGTTGCTGGACGCCTTTCCGCCGAAAATAGCTGGACGAGAACAATCCCATGCGCGGGCACCTCTTCCGTTCATCGTTCGGGGTCGATAATCGCCATGTCGAGGCTGGGGAGGCCGGACTGCTCGACGAGAGGGCGACCGGCGGCCAGCTCGCGGGCGGCCCGGTCATACCGCTCTGCGACCTCCTTTCGTTCCGACGGGTCGAAGCGGACGTAGGCCGTGCGTCGATAAAAGTCGCTCGACCGCGAGCAGACCAGGGACCATTTCCCGGCGTTCAGCTCGAAGTGCCTGGCGCACTCGTCAGGCTTGACGCGGGGGACCGGCGCGGTCTCGGGCCAGCCGAATGCGCGGCGACGCTCGAGCTGCTCGAGCATGTCCTGGGCCAGCGCGACGGTGCCCGCAAGGTTCAGGTGCTGTGCGTCGTGAAACAGATGGTCGTCGAGGATCCCATGAGGGCTCAGGCGCAACAGCAGCTCCGGGCCGTCGATCAGAACGGCATCATGCCGGCGCGCGACGGTCCGGTAGGCCTCGCGGAAATCGGCCGGACAGCGCAGGATGAAGCCATCGAGCTCTCTGGCCATGATGAAGTGGCGCCGGGCCTCCTCCCAGTCCCTCGTCCGAACAAGGAGCCGGGCGAGGCGGTAATGGCTCTCAGCAAACTCGGGGTGCTGTTCCAGCAGCCGGCGATAGGCCGCAATCGATGACTCGGGGTCCTCCGCCTCGGCCGTCCGGACCGCCTGGAACTCGCGTGCGAACGCCGCCCGCTTTTCGGGAGGAGTCGAGCCCGCGAGGACCGAGCGACTCGGCTCATAGGCACCGTCGTTGGACCCGGGGACGATGAGGATCGGCAAGGTCCCGATCCGCCGGCAATACGCTGCCAGTGCATCGAGCCGGCGGTGGAAGTCCTCGAGCAGAAACGCGTGTTCCGCCGGGGTGCAAGTGGGGTGATCGACCAGTTCGCGGGTCACGCGGGGTGGAGGTGGGGATTCGCCTCGATAGCGGTCGAGCGTCTCCAGGATCAGCCGGGCCGTGCTGGAGGCCCAGCGCGCCAGCTCGATCAGAGCCAGGGGGTGTTCCGGCCCTTCCTCGACGTAATGACGCACGTTTCGAGACCAGCCGAAGCGGGCCTGGAACTCGTTCTGGCCCGAGAAGACGATGATCGCGTCCGGCCGCCGAGTCAGGTCACGGAGCAGGAGTACGGCCTGCTCCAGGCAGAGCCCTCCTTTGGCGCGCACATCGACCCGGATCTTTCGGCGGGGAAAGATCCGCTCGAGCTGCCAGCCGACGATCTGGCCGACCGACAGCCAAGGGTGGTACGGTTCTCCCAGAGCGCTCGACTCGCCGACGACCACAATGTACAGCTCGTCCCGTGCGCCTGTCCCGGAGTCGGGTGCGGCGCCGTTCTCCCGGTTTTGCACGGGCGCGCCCTTGGGACCGGCCGCCGGCGAGCGCGGGCTCGGCGGCTTCTTGAAACGGGTGGGCAGGTCGGGGAGCCGTTGCGACCATCGCAGCTTGGTCGCGGAGGCCAGCTCGATCGCGATCAGTCCCGCCAGGCAACTCGAAGCGAGAAGCGCCCAGCGGATTGCCCGAATGACCCCGGCACGATCACGCCGGCGCCGTGCGCGGGCAACGCCCAGAAAAGAGCAAACGCACCCGACCAGAACTGCCGGGACCGCCACGACGTAGACGGCCAGCAGGGTACCGAGAAATGCGATCGACGCACCCCGGATCAACCAGCGGGGGATGAACACCAGCAGCCAGCCGGGCAGAACCATCAACGCCACGGCGGCAGCGGTGACCTTCAGCGCAAGGATGACGAGCCTGGCCCAGCGCGTCAATGCGCCATCCGTGGAGGACTGATCCCCATCCGCTCGGGAGTGGTTGGCTCGCATGGTCACAACGAGTCGAGATCCTCGGTCAGGTTCGTTCGCGCCGTTCGGGTGGGTCCAGTTTGCAGGGATCGGACGAGGCGAGCAAGCACCATGGCCCAAATGATCGAGCCGACCCGAGCCGACCAGAAAAGGTGCCAGCCACCAAATAGGGGTAATATGCCTAATTCAGGAAGCCAACGGCCACCAAATCAGTTCATCGCACACAGTGTATGATACTCAAATTTGGTGGCTGGCACCTTTTGCCGACCGCACCATGACCGCCTCCGGCATCTCACCTTGGCGGCCCGGGACATGAACACGCGGTGAGCAGCGACGATCAGCCGGCACCGGATTACTTTCCGCGCTGGGGAGTTGTAATGTAGAGGCGTCCTTTTTCGTGAGGAAGGCGAACACCGATGTTTCCCGAGCAGGAATCAAGCACAGGGCGCCTCCAGTCGATCGATGCGTACCGGGGTTTCGTGATGCTGGCGATGGCGTCGGGGGGGGCCGCCGCACTGGCCGGCCTCGCCGAATCCGGCGATAGCGCGTTGTCGCTCTTCCTTCAGGTGCTCTCCCAGCAGCTCGAACATGTGCTGTGGCGAGGCTGCACGTTCTGGGACTTGATCCAGCCGTCGTTCATGTTCCTGGTCGGCGTGGCCATGCCGTTTTCGCACGCCCACCGCCGCGCGCGCGGGGACAGTTGGCTGCGGTTGTTCGGCCACGCCCTCGTCCGCTCGCTCGTTCTGGTCGCGCTGGCGGTCTTTCTCGCCTCGCACGGCAGGCGGCATACCGATTACTCATTCGTCAACGTGCTGGGTCAAATCGGCCTGGGCTACACGTTCGTTTACGTGTTACTCGGCCGGCGGCCGGCGGTCCAGCTTGCCGCCGCGGTGGCGATCCTGGCCGGCTACTGGCTGCTGTTCGCCTTCTACCCGCTGCCCGGCCCGAGCTTTGTCCGCAACCTCGGGACGAACGAGCCGCACCTCGTGATGAGAGGCTTCTTTGCCCACTGGAACAAGAACACCAACCCAGCCGCCCTGGTCGATCGCTGGTTCCTCAACCTTTTCCCCCACTCGCCCGATCACCCGTTCGAGTTCAACGCCGGCGGCTATGCGACGCTGAACTTCGTCCCCTCGATTGCGACCATGCTGTTCGGAGTGCTGGCCGGCGAGCTGCTGCGATCGAACCGCGGCCGCCTCGCCAAGGCCAGGATCTTGCTCCTCGCGGGGGCAGCGTGCTGGGTGCTGGGCCAGATCCTGGATGCGTACGTCTGCCCCTCCGTCAAGCGGATCTGGACCCCGACGTGGGTCGTCGCCTCGACGGCCTGGACTTGCTGGTTGCTGGGGGCGTTCTACTTTGTGATCGACGTGGCCGGGTACCGCAGGTGGTCGTTTCCCCTGGTCGTCGTCGGCATGAACTCGATCGCCATCTACCTCATGTCCCAGCTCATGAAGCCGTTCGTCCATGCCTCGCTGCGCACCCACTTCGGCTGGGACCTCTTCGCCGGGCCTTATGGTCCCCTCATTCAAAGCTTATGCACCCTGCTGGTGTTCTGGTTGATCTGCCTGTGGCTCTACCGCCAGAAGATGTTCATCAAGATCTGATCAGCACAGGCATACCCATCAAGGCGCTGGTGGGATGAGGGCCGGGCAACGACTTGCCGGATGGCCTCTCATCCCTTCTTCCGCAGCTTGGGCTTGATCACATGAGAACGTCCGGCCGAGTGGACGTGGGCAACGACGTGGCTCGGATGTGGGTTCTTCTGATGGTGGCCGGTGCTCTTGGTGCTCTTGGTGCTGCCGCCTCCGCTGCCGTTCGTGCCGGTTCCCGGGGCGCCGATGCCCGTCCCCGGCCCGCCGGGTGGATTGCCCGGGTGGAGGTTGTTCAGGTCGGTCTGAATGGCCGCCTGGTCACCGGCGACGGCGGAGAGGTCGGCCGGGGCGACCTTCGAATCCTGCATCGCCTTGACCAGGTCGGAGAAGGTCGTGTCGATCACCGATGCGGAGACACTCGACGTGCCGAACAAGGCAGTGAAATCCTTCTGGGCCTGGCTGGTGGAGGTGCCGCCGGCGACGGCCGCCGCCAGCTCGGAGATCACCGGGTTCAGGGCCTTGGGATCGAAGTAGAACCCGGCTTGAGATATTCCCTGTCCGTCCGAAGTGAGGCTCTGGAGATCGGCAATCGTCACTCCCGACTTGGCCGCCAGGGTCTGAAGCTCGCTCTGGAGCTTCTGAACATCCGCCTGGAGCTGCGAGAATGCACTCGTTGACGAGCTGGGCGGATCGAGCACCGGCTGATTGAAGACGGCAACGGGGCGCGTCACAACCCCCACGTAGGAAAGGCTCCCCAACAGGCCGGTGGCTCCGAACGGACCGATGAAGATGGGCGGGCCGGCGATGATGGGTGCAGCAGTGACGTTGGGCGGCACGCTCACGGCGACGGGCGGCACGCTGACGGTGATGGCCGGCACGCTTACGGTGATCGGCTGATCAGGTCCCGGGTTCAACAAACCATCGACGTCGGGAATGATAGGTCCCCCCAGCTTTGGCAGGTCGGTTTGGATGGCTGCTTCGTCAGCGGCGACGGTGGAGAGGTCGGTCGGGGTGACCTTGGAATCCTGAATCGCCGTGACCAGGCCGGAGAAGGTCGGGTCGATCACCGACGCGGAAACAGTCGACCCGCTGAACAGGGAGGAGAAATCGCTCTGGGCTTGGCTCGTGGAGGAGCCGCCGGCGACGGCCGCGGCCAGCTCGGAGATCACCGGGCTCAGGGTCTGGGAATCGAAGTGAAATCCGGCTTGAGAGATTGCCTGGCTGTCCGAAGTCAGGCTCTGGAGATCGGCAATGGTGACGCCTGACTTGGCCGCGAGGGTTTGGAGCTCGGACTCGAGCGCCTTCACATCGGAGTTGAGCTGGGTCCAGGACGAGCTTCCGACGGCGAAGGCCATGGGTACGATCGGCGGCAAGACGGATTGGATCGGGGCGATCGGCGTGGTCACAACCCCGACATGAGAGAGGCTGCCGATCAGGCTGCCGGGCAGGCTGGCGATCAGGCTGCCGCTCCCCCCGTTCGACAGGACCACACGATGTTCCAGCGCTTCGCAGCTCGCTGCATTGTGCCTCGCCCGGCGCCGCCGCGAGTCCTTCAGGGTGTCGCCTTCTCCACGGACCTGGCGAGAGGCAATCGTCAGCCAAGATTTCACGAGCTGCGTAATCATCTGTCGTTGCTCCGCTCATGGAAAACAGGCAACCGCCGGCTGACATCGGTTTCATCACATCGCTCATCGTACCGACAGGCTGTCCATTTCCGCCAGAGCATCCGGCAGCGCCGCCGGCTCTTCCCGAGATCCGCCTGGATTCGAGCCGGCAGCGGCCGTATTGTTGAGTGCAGCCATTTGGCTGCACGACTCGAGTGCGTGAAGAGCGGGCTGATTCCGCGTGCGAATGTTGAGGAGCAGCAAAGATGAGTGCTGGGTGGAGGGGGGTCTTTCCGGCGGCGACGACTCAATTCCAAGCGGACCAGGCGTTGGACATGCCCGCGACCATGGCCCATCTCCACCGCATGGTCGAAGCCGGCGTTCACGGGCTGATCATGCTGGGCACGGTGGGGGAGAACTGTTCGCTGGACTACGACGAGAAGCTCGATGTCTTGCGCGCGGCGGTCGACCACGTCGACGGGCGGTGTCCCGTGCTCTCCGGGGTGGCCGAGTGCACGACCGCGCTGGCGTGCCGGTTCGCGATCGACGCGAAGCGGATCGGCGTCGACGGCCTGATGGTCCTGCCGGCGATGATCTACAAGTCCGACCCGCGCGAGACGATCGCCCACTTCCGCGCCGTCGCCCGGTCGACCGACCTGGACATCATGGTCTACAACAACCCGGTTTCATACGGTGTCGATATCACGCCGGAGATGTTCGTCGACCTGGCGGATGAGCCCCGCCTGGCGGCGATCAAGGAGTCCTCGGAAAACGTGCGCCGAATCACCGATCTGAAAAACCTCTGCGGCGATCGCTACGTCTTGTTCTGCGGAGTCGACGACCTGGTGCTCGAGAGCGTGCTCCTGGGCGCCTCCGGCTGGGTCTCGGGCCTGGTCAATGCATTCCCCGCCGAGAATTGCTTCTTGTGGGAGCTGGTCATGGCCGGTCGCTGGGAGAAGGCGCTGGAGGTTTATCGCTGGTACACGCCGCTCTTGCATCTGGATACTCATGTCAAGCTGGTGCAGTACATCAAGCTGGCGCAGCAGGAGTGCGGATTCGGGTCGGAAGTCGTCAGGGCCCCGCGGCTCGCGCTCGTCGGTGAGGAGCGGGAACGAATCCTGGCCATCATCCGGCGCGGGATTGAGACCAGGCCCCGGCGGGTCGACCACGACCGCAAGAGCTAACTGCCGGACACGCCGGCGATCGCCGGCTCCCGGATCGCGGCGTATCGTTTGATTGGGAGGAAACGTGCAGCGCATCTCGGTGGTCGACACCCATACCGGCGGCGAGCCGACCCGCGTGGTGATCGCGGGCGGGCCCGAGCTAGGCTCGGGCACGATGGCCGAGCGCCTGGCCGTCTTGCGCGACCGGCACGACGCGTTCCGTAGCGCGGTCGTCAACGAGCCGCGCGGCTCGGACGTCATGGTGGGGGCGATCGTGCTGCCACCAGTCGATCCAGCCTGCGCGGCCGGAGCGATCTTCTTCAACAACGTGGGCTACCTCGGCATGTGCGGCCACGGCACGATCGGGGTGACGGTGGCGCTCGCACACCTGGGACGGATCGGGCCCGGTTCACACCGACTCGAGACGCCGGTCGGCGATGTGACGGTCACGCTCGAAGGCCGCCACACCGTGACGATCGACAACGTCGAGAGCTATCGCCTGGCCAAGGACGTGAGCGTGGCCGTGCCGGGGCTGAAGACCTATGTGGGCGACGTGGCCTGGGGGGGCAACTGGTTCTTCCTGGTAAGCGATCACGGTGAGACATTGAATCTGGCCAACGTCGAACGGTTGACCGACGTGACGTGGCGGATCCGCCAGGCGCTCTCCGCGCAGGGAATCGGCGGCACCGGAGGGGCCGAGATCGACCACATCGAGCTCTTTGGGGCGGCACGCGTGCCGGGCGCGGACAGCAAGAACTTCGTGCTCTGCCCCGGCAAGGCATACGACCGCTCCCCCTGCGGGACCGGCACGAGCGCCAAGCTCGCGTGTCTGACCGCCGATGGCAAGCTTGCGGAGGGCGGGATCTGGCGGCAAGAGAGCATCATCGGCAGCGTTTTCGAAGGGTGGGTGCGGATCGTGGACGGCCGCGTCCGGCCCCAGGTGCGCGGCGACGCCTACGTCAATGCCGAATCCACCCTGATCCTGGACTCGGCCGACCCGTTCGCCCTGGGCTTCCGGCCATGACCACCAATGCGGGCGCACGCCCGGTGATCGTGATCGGCGGCGGCGTGATCGGCGCGGCCTGCGCCTATTCCTTGATGCGGGCCGGCCGGCCGGTCACGCTGATCGAGCGCGGCGCCTTCGGGCGTGGCAGCTCGCACGGCAATTGTGGGCTGGTCTGCCCGAGCCACATCCTTCCGCTGGCCGAGCCGGGCATGGTAAGCAAGGGGATCAAGAGCCTGTTCAAGCGCAACTCACCGTTCGCGATCAAGCCGCGGTTCGACCCGGCCCTCTGGTCCTGGCTGCTCAAGTTCGCCGGTCGCTGCAACGAGCGCGACATGATCGCGGCGGGCCGCGGGATCCAGCCGCTGTTGCAGTCGTCGCTCTTGCTCTACCGCGAGCTGATCGAGCGTGAATCGCTGGACTGCGAGTTCGAGTCGCGCGGGCTCTTGCTGGCCTACCGGTCCAAGCAGGCGATGGACGCTTACGCCGCCACCGACCGGTTGATGAGCGAGTCGTTCCACTGCCCGGCCCGGCGTTACGACGGTGATGCGGTGTCCGAGCTCGAGCCGGCGCTCCGGGCCGGGCTGGCCGGCGGGTGGTATTACCACGACGACTCTCACCTCCGCCCCGACAAGCTCATGCGAGCCTGGCGACGCGTTCTCGAAGCCGGCGGCGTGACCATCCGCGAGCACTGCGCGTTCCGCGGATTTCAATCCCGGGGTGGACGCGTGGTGGCCGCCGACACCGCGGGAGGCGAGCTCCCGGCCGACCTGTTCATCGTCGCCGCCGGCGCGTGGACGCCGCTCCTGAACGAACACCTGGGCTGCCGGATCCCGATCCAGCCGGGCAAGGGGTACAGCCTGACCATGCCCCGCCCTGCCCTCTGCCCGAAGATCCCCCTGATCTTCCCCGAGACCCGCGTCGCCGTGACTCCGTTTCAGTCCGGCTACCGGCTGGGCTCGACCATGGAATTCGCCGGCTACGACGAGTCGATCCGCCCCGAGCGGCTCCGGCTTCTGAGGGACGGCGCGACCGGCTATCTTCACGAGCCCTACTGCGAGCCGGTGCAGGAAGAGTGGTACGGCTGGCGCCCGATGACCTACGACAGCCTACCGATAATCGACCGCAGCCCGAAGTACGAGAACGTGATCATCGCCGCCGGCCACAACATGCTGGGCCTGTCGATGGCGCCCGCGACGGGCAGGCTGGTCGCCGAGCTTGCCGAGGGCGCCCAGCCCCACATCGACCCGGCGCCGTACCGGGCGGGGCGGTTTTGATCAAACGGGCAGTGATGTGATCGATCACATATGAGGTGTTGTGAGGTGGCTCTTGTCACGTGGCGTCCGGCGGCTGATCTTGTAGAATGAGGTGGATGAATGGGGCGTTTTTTTCCGAGATTTCTCACTCGTCACCACCCGGTCGACGGGAAAAGCCTACACTAACCCGAAGCGTCAGCGAGGGATGCCGCAAGTCCCTTGCGGCGCGACGCCAGCGACCTCGCTCACGCTTCGGGTTGGTATGTGGGACGACTCTCGTAGCGGACTTGGACCGGCGGAGGAGACGTGCGGCATCCTCCGCATCCCGTAGAACTTGTCCGACCTCCGAGGACCGTTCCATTGCGTGAGACACCGACCGAACTGATGGAAGCCAAGAGCATCCTGCGCCGCGCGGCGTACGACGCGCGTAATGCTCAGAAGAACAAGGACCGCGCCAGCGAAGTCGCCGTCGCAACTCTCGTGCAGTTGCCGGAGTATCAAGCGGCCAAAACGGCCTTATGGTATCTCGACTGTCGGTCGGAGCTGCGAACGCGGCACGCGATTCCCAGCGCTTTGAAGAGCGGCAAGAAGATCATCGTCCCGTATTGCACAGTGGACGATTCCGGTGCGAACAAGCTCGGCCTTTGGTGGCTCCAAAGCATGGACGAGCTGGTAGTCGGCAACTGGAAAATCCTGGAGCCGCCCGAGGACCGGTGGGGAGACCCTGGCAAGGTGTTTTGCGCCGAGCAGCTTGATATCGTGATCGTACCCGGCGTGGCCTTCAGTCGCGGCGGCGGCCGAATGGGAAACGGCCAGGGCTATTACGACCGGCTGCTCGATCGCGTCCGACCAGATTGCCCACTCGTTGGTCTCTGTTACGAATGCCAGTTGTTCGACAATCTGATCGTCGGCCCGCTCGACGTCTTCATGGACAAGGTCGTCACCGAAGAAGCGACGTACGAAGGCCAAGGTCGATCGCAGGGCTGGCGTTGCCGAAGAATGTCCGTTCGGTGATGGAAATCATCATCAACGGCCGCGATCTGAACGCCATCGTCCGTGCGACGCAAGCCGCCATCAGTGCCTCAGTGAATACGCCCGGGCTGGTTCGGATCTCGGCGGGCAACTACGGCGGCCGTCTCGGCAAGAGCCTCGTCTATCTCAATCCCGAAAAACAGCCCATCATTCACGGGTTGACGGGCTGGGAGCCGGACAGGTCTTTGGTTACTCTGGACTGAGGAGGGTTCCGTCATGCCGTTACGCGATCACTTTCGCTCGCCGCTCGCGGACCGAAAGTCGTGGGATGGTTTTCACGGCCAGTGGCCGGCCATGATCGTCATCGGCCTCAACCGGCAACTGCCGGCAAGATACGTCGCGGAACCGCGGATTCACCTGGGCTCATCGATCGAGTTCGACGTGGCGACCTACGATGAGGACGATGTCGAGTCCCCATCAGCCGGCGAGAGTGACAACGGCGGCGGGGTTGCGACGTCGGTCTGGGCTCCGCCCAAGCCGACGCTGGCCGTCGCGACCGACCTGCCGGAGCTGGACGCGTACGAGGTGCGCGTTTACGACGTCAAGTCCGGCCGGCGGCTCGTGGCCGCCGTCGAGATCGTCAGCCCGGCCAACAAGGACCGGCCCGAACACCGTCGTGCCTTCGTCGCCAAGTGCGCCGCCTTGCTACAGAACCGCGTCTGCGTCGCGATCGTCGATCTCGTCACGACTCGCACTTCCAATTTGTATAGCGACTTGATGGAGCTTTTCGGCCAGACCGACCCGTTCCTGGCCAACGGAGCGCTCCCCCTCTATGCTGTCGCCTGTCGCTGGGCGAGAAATGGGGAGGTCTGGCTTCTGGAGACCTGGACGCATCCGCTGGCGCTCGGCCAGACGCTGCCGACACTGCCGCTCTGGCTTGCTGAGGACCTTGCGGTACCGCTCGATCTGGAACTGAGCTACGAGGAGACATGCCGCATCCTCCGCATCCCGTAAAGCTTGCCGGTCGTCCCATGCCTCAATGGAGCGGCTCTTGCCTTCCCGACGGGGCCTGATAGCATCGAGTTACCAGGCAGCTCTCAACTGGAGGCGAATATGGCAACCGCGCTCGTGCGTGATCTGGACGACGAGGTGTACGAGCGGCTCAAGGCCCGCGCGGCGGGCCACAACCGCTCGCTGGAGGCCGAACTGCGGGAGATCCTGGTGCTGGCCTCAAAGCAGGTTGAAGTGGCCACGGCCCGGGCGGCGGCCGATGAGATGCTGCGGCGTCTGGAGGGCCGCCCGCACAGCGACAGCGGGGAGATGCTTGCTGAGGAACGCCGTCGGTGAGCGACCGGGCCCGTTCGGATCCGGAGGGTGTGCCGGGGGAATCGACCCTGCCGCCAGTTCGAAAGATTCTTGTGCCAGATGCTTGCGTGGGGGTGAAGTCGTGCGCACCCGAGCCCGACTCCGGCGAGGCGGCGTGCCTGTTAGCCGCCCGGTTCGAGCTGCACGCCCCATCGTATTTCTTCACGGAGGCGGCCAGCGTCTTGCAGCGCAAAGTTGCCGTCGACCGCACGCTGTCGGAGGCCGAGGGTTTGGACGCCTTCAGTTTGAAGAGCGTCCGCAAGGGTTTATTCTTTCACAGACGGCTTCGGGTTTTCATGCAGGTCAGCACAAACAAGAGTAAGGCGGCACGCGATGAGCGGCATCCCGCGAGTCGAGGCGGAGGTCACCTTCCTTGCCGCCGAGGAGGGTGGTCGGCGGCACTTGCCGACGGCGTGGGGTTCTTACATGCCGCACCTCACTATCGGCGACGGCGAGCTCCTGGGCGTCCGCTTCGTCGCCGGCCCGACACCCTCGCCCGGCGTCCGGGCCCTCTTCGTCCTGGAGTTGATGTACCACCCGACAGTATGCTACGAAAATCTACTTCCCGGCGTGCGCTTCGACGTCCGCGAGGGCGGTCGGGTCGTCGGCCATGGTAGCGTCTCGTCGGCCTTGAGCCATGACGTCTAACCATTTTGGATTGGAGGTCAGGCTCGATTCTTCCATACCGAAGGGTCACGATGACTGTGGATGACAGCAATCACCTCGACCCGATCCGGTTGGACCCGATAGAAGATGTTCATTGCCGGAACCGCTCCATCGCTCGGGCCTCCACGACCTCCCACGGAGTCACGGCTTCGGGCTTCTCGTCTAGAGTATCGAGCCGACGATCGAGCTCAGCCTTCATTTCATGCGTGAGTTCCGGCTCGTATCCCTGATCGATCAGCCGGTCCCAAATCGCCGCCATGAGCTGAAGGCGATCCTCGACCGGCCAGGAATCGACTGTCGTGAGGACGGTCTGCAAATCCATAGCTCCACCTCCTCTGTGCTGACAATGGGACCGGTCGCGTTTCATGAGGACGACTTCGCCCCCATCCAACATACCGTGCGAGCCCCAAAAGACCCAGTCCCGTCGCGATCAGATTGCTCGTCTCAGGAACAGCATTCGGGAAAGCGGACGACGCCGGAGGTGAGGCGACCGTCGGAAGTGTCCGGCGACGGATTTCGTTCCACGAGTATAATAGGCCCCGGCCACTCGTCAGCCCCCCGTTCCGAGGGAAACGTCATGCCGATTCACGACTGGACCCGTGTTGATGCGGGCATTTTTCACCACTTTCACCTCGAATGGATCGGCGATCTTTCGCGCGTCTTGAACCGCGGGCTGTTGCCTCCGGACTACTATGCACTGGCCGAGCAGATCGCTGGAGGACTGGGGCCGGACGTACTCACCTTGCAACGACCTGCGATTGCCGCGCCCGAAACCGAGGAACCGGCCGGCGGACTCGCCCTCGCCGCTGCCCCGCCGCGAGTTCGCTTTCGATCCCGCGCCGAGCCGGATCAATACGCCGCCAAGGCCAGAACGGTCGTGATCCGGCACACGAGTCATCACCGGATCATCGCGATGGTCGAAATCGTCTCGCCCGGCAACAAGACTTCGCGCCACAGACTGCGATCGTTCGTGGAGAAGGCCGAGCAGGTGCTGCGTTCCGGCATTCATCTTGTGATCGTGGACCTTTTCCCTCCCGGACCGCGCGATCCTCAGGGCATCCACAAGGCCATCTGGGACGAATTCATCGAGAACGACTTCGCCCTGCCGCCGGACAAGCCACTCACACTCGCGGCCTATATCGGCGGCCCATTTCCGGAAGCGTTCATCGAGCCCGTGGAGGTCGGTTCTTCCTTGGTGGAGATGCCGCTGTTCCTGACCCCGGAAGTGTACATTCCGTTGCCGTTGGAAGCGACCTATGATTCGGCATGGGAGGCGGTTCCGTCCTACTGGCGTGACGTGCTGACCACTCCGGGACCTTTGTGAGCTTCGTCGATCACAGGTCCTCGATCGACGCTTGCTGGAGCTCCTCCAACCACTCCGCCCTGACGACCCAGGGTTGCGCCGGGAGCAGCGACGGGTCGAAGCGATCGATCGCGTCGCGCGGGGACATGGGGATGATCTCCCGAGCCCAGCCGCACGAATGGATCAAGGCGCCGACCAGGCGGCGAGGATCGACGCCGGCATTGCGAAGAACGGCGAGCTTCAGCGAGCCGTCGCGCTTGGCCAGGCGGCGGCCGTCAGGCATGACGGCCAGCGGGACGTGTCCGAATCGAGGCTCGGGCCGGCCGAGCCGGCGGTAGAGCAGGATCTGCCGGGGAGTGCTGGGCACCAGGTCGGCGCCCCGGATCACGTGGCTCACGGCCATCGCGTCGTCGTCGGCCACGACGGCGAGCTGATAGGAATGGCCGGCGGTGTGGCGGGCGACGACGAAATCGCCCCCGGCCTGTGACGGATCGAGCTCCACTCGGCCCAGGAAGAGGTCGTCCCAGCCGACCGGGCCGCCGGGCACTCGAAATCGCCAGGCGAACGGGCGATCGCCCAGGGCGATCGCGCTGGCCGAGCTGCGGCCGGCGCAAGTGCCGGGGTAGGTCGGCCCTTCGTCCTCCGCGTGCGGGGCGCTCGAGGCACGCTCGATGTCGGCGCGTGTGCAGGTGCAGGGATAAATGCTCTCGCTCGCCTTGAGACGATCGAGGACCTTGTCGTAGAGCGACGAGCGTTCCGATTGGACGTAGGGGGCCGATGGACCGCCCAGGTCAGGTCCTTCGTCCCAGTCGAGTCCCAGCCATCGGAGGTCGTCAAGCGCCGTCCGGCGGGCCTCGGCGCGAACCCGCGAGGTGTCCAGGTCCTCTATTCGAAGGATGACTCGTCCGCCGGCATGCCGGGCGGCCAGCCAGGCGATCAGAAAGGTCCGAGCATGCCCCAGGTGGAGCCCGCCGGTGGGCGAAGGGGCCAGGCGGCCTACGGTCGGTCGTGAGTCCTTCAGCTCGCGTTCCTTTTCTGAGTTCGACTGGCCCCGGATCGCTCAATCGGCTCTAATGGTCATTGTGCTCGATCGCGTGTCGCCGGGATTGAGCGGAGACGACCATCGCAGTGTAACGATCGCCGGTCGAATTCCCAAGCGACGACCACGATAGAGGAGGCATGCACGTGGAACCCGAGCTGAAACGAACCGCCAAGGGCGTCATCGACAAGATCCTCCAGCTTCGAGACTCTCTTTGACTTCGGCGAAAAACAAAATCGACGCGACGCGCTCGAGCAGCGGATGACGGGCCCAGGCTTCTGGAACGACCAGGAGAAGGCGAAGGAGGTCATCCATGAGCTGAAGAGCCTGAACACCGTGCTCAAGCCGTTCGAGGCATTGGTCCGTCAAGCCGATAACCTGGGGGCGTCGATCGAGCTGGCCGAGGAGGCGGATACCCGCGAGTTCGACGAGGAGATCAGCACGGCGTGCCGGCAGGCGGAGGCCGACTTCGATTCGTTCGAGTTCCGCTCGATGCTGGGTGGGCCCAACGATCACTGCAACGCATTCGTGACGATCCATGCCGGCGCGGGGGGGACCGAGGCGTGCGACTGGGCCGAGATGCTGCTCCGAATGTACCTGATGTGGGCTGAGTCCAAGCGGTTTTCCGCCGAGATCACCGACCGGGAAGACGGCGGCGCCGCCGGCATCCAGGAGGCGACCGTCCACATCAAGGGCGAGTACGCCTACGGCTATCTACGCGGCGAAACCGGCGTCCATCGCCTGGTCCGGATCAGCCCGTTCGACTCGAACGCGCGGCGGCACACCTCGTTCGCGTCGGTCGACGTCCTCCCCGAGGTCGACGAGACGATCGACATTGTGCTTCGCGACGAAGACCTCAAGCGCGACGTGTTCCGCTGCGGCGGCCCCGGCGGCCAGCACCAGAACAAGACCGAGTCCGGCGTTCGATTCACCCATCTGCCGACCGGCATCGCCGCCGAATCACGCAGCGAACGCTCACAGCACAAGAACGGCACCTACGCCCTGGCCCTCTTGAAGGCCAAGCTCATCCGCATGGAGGAAGAGAAACGCGAGGCCGAGTACGCCAAGAAGTACGATGAAAAGGGGGAAGTCAGCTTCGGCAACCAGATCCGCTCGTACGTGCTTCAGCCGTACCAGATCGTCAAGGACCTGAGGACCGACCACGAGTCCGGCAATCCCCGCGCCGTGCTCGACGGCGGCATCGACGGCTTCATCGAAGCCTATCTCCGAATGAAACTCGCCAAGGGGGGCGCGGACCTGGCGAAGGCCTGAAAGGCGGAATCACCGTCGATGACCGAGGTCCGTTACGGGGCTCCGAGCCCTGAATTCTCGTTCCAAGGACTCGCGGCCGGCGAGCCGGTCATGTGCGGGCCGGGCCTTCAAGTTGCGTTCACTCGCGCCAACGACGGCCTGGGGCACTCACTCCGATTGCCCGGTACGCACGGCTCGAAGACCGGCGAGCCAATTCAACCCGTCCCGGACCTCGTGTCGGTCGCGCCGGCGCCCGTGCATGACCTCGAACAAGCTGACCCCTCTCGGGTCCTGAATCCGGTCTACCAGGAACTGGTCAGGCACGAGCTGCCCATGGACCACGACCCGGGCCTTTGTCTGCTCATGACCGGGTCTTATCTCGAGCATCACTTCTCGGCGGTTTTCCGCTTACAGCGCGACCCGGCGATGCCTTCCCGAATCGTGCTGGACGTCGACGTCGCCGATCGTTGTCGAACACCCGTCAAGAAGCTGGCCGCGACTTATCAGGTCCATGACTGCGAGGGAAATCCACTGCAGATCGACGCCGGCCCGCATCGGATTGCCTGGCGCGGTGGGCGGCTCGGACCTGGGATTCTCGAGCTGGTGGCCGAGCCACCCGCCGTGGTCACCAGGCCGGAACCGCATCAATCGTCCGTGTCGGTGCGAGTCGAGGCCACGATCGATCCCCAAACATTCACGCAGCGTCTGCATTACTGCTGGCGCTGGACGAGCTGCGCGGGTTTGACGCGGTAAACCGCATGATGCCCCTCGACGTGGAGCAGCTCGAGCGGTCCGGCGGCCTCGGGGATTTCGCTCGGGGTCCTGCGCTCTTGGGGCGCGGCGGCGACGACGTGCGTCGCGCCCTGCCGCAAGGCCAGGGACGCCCGTTCGGCGTCGCCGAGTGCCTGGTAGCGCGCCTCGAATCCATGACGATCGGCCTGGTACGAACGGACGAACTGTTCGGGCGAGCCGTGGAAGCCGACGTGGTCCTGGAATCGCGCGAACCAGTCGGCCAGGCCGGCCGCATGGTAGGGACTTGCGGCCCGGTTGAAGGCAAGGGGTCGCAAGGACCAGAGCCGAAAGGTCTTGGGGCCTGGAGGGCCGATGAACCGGGCCGTCGAGGGCGTATGGTCGCGACACCAGAGGGCCAGCCGCTCGACGTCGTCGGCCGGGACCGCCATGAACCGGCATCGGCCGATCAGACTCCGCACCAGCGGATGGTGCGAGGCGGCGCAATCCTGCGGCACCGCGTTGGCCAGTAGTGATGCCAGCGGCACGGTCCAGGCGAGGGCAAACGCCCCGCGCATGTGCGCCTGGGACCAGGTAAGCTGCCCGGCACCGGAGCGAACGTGAGGGCGCCAGCGGTCCAGTAATCCGATCAGCAAGCCGGAAGCGGACGCTGCCAGGAGCGGAATGTGTCCATACTCGGTGTCGTGGTGCGCCAGGAAGTTCAGTCCGAGGGCCAGCATCCCGAACAGGACGGCTGCGTCGACGAAGCGCCAGGATCCGCTCGGAAACAGGCGCGTTCGTATTGCTTGAGTCGCGGAGACAGCCAGCTCGGCCAGCGTCACCACCACCAGCAACCAGTCGCCGGTGAGTCCGACGGCGAGCAGGGTCGCCCGCGTCCGCCCCAGCCAACCTCCGGACCGCCAGAGCATCACAAGCCGTCCGGCGAGCATGACAAGTGCGATTCCGCGCGCGACGGTGGCCATCCGGAACGGCTGGAAGACCGTCACGCGGACCTGATGTCGCACCTCGATCGCCAACCATGCCGCTCCGAGACCGGCCAGGATGATCGCGAGCGAGCCCGTCAGGCGAAGCCGGGCTGGCACCCAGGGTGTCAGGGACATCGCTGCATGCACGGTTGCGGGCGGCCCGGCCGTGCGCGGGCGGCCGCGATCGAGCATCGCGAGGGCGGCCAGCACGAGATAGCAGCCCCACGCGAGCCACTGCGGCATCCGCCATAGGTGCGGAAGCATATGCTGGGGGCTCTGCAGCTCGACGCTCAGAAGCCAGAAGACATCGACCGGCATGTCGCCCAAGAGCGATGGGCCGGAGGTGAGGTTGACGGCCAGGCCGGGCAGGACTGCAGCCGCCAGACCCAGCAACCCCAGCACGGCGGTCCGGAGGTCAACTTCCATCCACCGGCCCATGATACACCAAACCAGCCAGCTTGCGGCCAGCACCATCGCGAGCTGCAGCCCGACCGATGGATGGACCAAGGTTGCCGCCCCGACGGCCGCCGCCGCGCGCCAGCGGCCGCGCGCGGGCCGCACCACGACCTCGGCCAGGGCCAGCCAACCCAGCGCGAGTGCCATCAGGCGGTCCAGGACCATGGCCTCGAAGAGATGGTTGGTCCCGATGTTGCCGGCCTTTGCGGCCAGGACCAGTCCGACGGCAACCAGTCCGACGCTCGGCCCGATCAAGGGCCAGGTCCCTCGCGCCAGGCGATCGATCCCCGCGCACGACGCGACGAAGGTCAGGACGAACATGACGAATAGGCCCGCGGACAGACCGAGCGGGCGCGTCACGAGGTCGAGGGCCAAGAGCGAGCCGCGGTGCGGGTTGAAGGCGTCGAACGCGTGAACGAACGGATCGCCGGCGAAAAGACGCGAGTCCTGCCGATGCAGGAGCAGCGGCAGCCGGTACGCCTGGTCGCCGTCGAAGCTGTGATAGCCGCGCAGGGTCAGGTAAAGACCCAGGATCACCAGATAGATCAACCACCGCGGCAAGTGGCGGCCGAGGGGCTGAGCATCCTCCGACAAGGGTGGGCTCCTTCCCAGCGAGCCTCGAGGAGTGCCAGAACGAGTCGAACCCCGATTTGACCGCAAGTGTGCCGCCGCCGCGTCCTTCGGTCAACCTCAGTTCGATGCCTTGGCCGGCGCTTTCGGGTCGAGCTTCCGGCCAGCGATGGGCTACTCGGTCTCCGGTCCGCGGGCGGCGGCTTCTGGGGGCGAGGCCGCGGGCTCGGAGCCGGAGGACGAGCGGCCTGCGACCGGAGACGGACCCGCGCCGGCGGATTCATGATCGGTAGGCCGGCTGGCAGTGCGGACGGGGGAATCCTCCTCCAGGTCCTCGCCGGCAGGCGACTGCGACCCCGCCTCCGGCTTCTGCAACCCCATCCGCTGAATGTGGTCGACAAAGTGCCGGACCGGCCGCGCCGACCAGATCCTGGGCACCGGTTGGTACGTCTCGCTCCAGCGGAGCGCCCACGATGCTTTGACCTGATCCTGGGCCCAGGAGACTGTCTCGATCGGCTTCGAGCCGTACTTGAGAATGCCGGCGGCCAGGAAGGCCGCGATCAGCAATCCCTTGGCCGAGCCCAGGAGGAACCCGGCGAACTGGTCGTTGCGACCCGACCGGGAAATACCAGGGATTTCCGGCCTTCGGGTCATCTTGACGACCAGCATCGCGACGCCCACCATCACGATATAAGTCGTCGCGGCCGAAACCCACCAGAGTAGCCGGTCGACCAGGTCGGGTTGGATCGTCGAGAGGTAGGGAACCACATAAGGCCTGGCATGATCGCGAACCTGGTCCCCAAGATACACGCACGCAATCAAGCTCGCAATCCGTACGACTTGACTGACGAAACCCTGAAACCAGCCGCGGAACGCGGCCAAGAGGACGATGCCTCCCAAGGCCAAGTCCAGACCCATCTTCAGCCCCCTCGCGCTACAAATCCGGCATGGTGTCTCATTCGTAGATTCGTCTGCCGTTGCGATTTCTTCGAGGAAAATCGTCTGGCGTATCGTTTGCATCGGCTGCCGGCGGGTTGCAACTTGAACGCAGGCCGGAGACGATGGTCGAATCTTGGAACGCGAACGCCGTGATCCAACCGGGAGACCGCGATGAGCCGGCGAAGGACCTGGCAGAGATCGAGCATGAGAGCGACGGGCCGCGGCCGACTTGCGATGCGGACGCTCGCCGGCACGGCCTTGATGATCTGGGTGAGCCTGGCGGAGGCAGCGCGGGGTGATGAGTTTGGCCGGCTCGAGGGAGGGTTATTTTTTGAGATTCCGCGGCGGGCGGACACCCACACGCATGCGAGCTTGAGCTTCCGCGATCTGGAGATGTTGCCGGCCGTCCTCCACGACGAAAGGGCCGGGCTGTTGATTGTGAAGACCGACCAGGGCAACCTGGCCAAGCTGCTGGTGTCAGCCGGCCTCCGCAAGCTCGAGCCGGCCGAGGACCAGGGACCGCTCGTGCCCGTGCTGATCCTGGACCGATTCGAGACGATCGACGCCGGCGATCGCAGGTCGTACAAAGCTCGGGGCAAAGGCGTTACGCTCTTCGAGGGTTTCCAGTTCGACCTTGACACGGGGCAGGTGGTTCCCGAGGGGTTCGGCGGTGATATCCAGGTCGCGGCCGGAAAGGCGGAGGGCCCGCGACTGGCCGCGCTAGGCCGGAATCGGCTCTACACTCTGGACAAGCCGTTGCCAGCTCCTTCTCCGGTGGTGGCGCGACCGTCGAGCGGGCGGACTGTCCAACCGGGCGATTTCGCCGGCCGCTACGACCTGATCGCCAACGGCCAGTGGTCGGGGAGCCTCGACCTGGCCGTCGACGCGGCTGGAAGTGTCTCGGGCTATTTTCGTTCGGACCGGAATGGGACGGCCTCTCCCGTCACGGGCAAAGTGGCGGCGGAGGTGCCTCAGAAAGTTAGTTTCACGGTTCAATTCCCGGGTGGCGCCCGCCAATTCTACGAGGGGCTGCTCTGGAGCGAGGGCAAAGACGTCATCGCGGGGACTCTTTCGATGCTCGACCACCCCTACAGTTTCGTGGCGATTCGCGAGGGAGCTTCGCTCACTAACGACGCGATCGACTTCAGCCCCGGGCCCGCGGCCCCGGCCAGGACGACCCGCCGGGTCGTGAGCCTGGCGGCCGGCTCGGACCGTTACACGCTCAACGGCCGCGATACGTCACCGGCGGAGCTGACCGCGACGTTGTCGAAGGCCGTGAAGGACGAGCCGGCCACCACGGTGCTGCTGCGCGTGCCCGACGCGGTGCCATTCGAACGAGTCCGCCGGGCCGCCAGTGACATCCGGGCCGCCGGCGTCAGGTCGATCGGTATCGCGCCGGCAGAGTCGAAGGAAGTTCCGGGTTGAGCGGCGGGCAGTAGGCAGTAGGCGACAGGCAATATGGAGATGCGCAAGCGTTCTTTAATCCTCGCCGTGAGCGCCGGCCTGGTCCTGGGCGGCGGCCTGCTGGCGCTCGTCATGTCGTCGACGGAGACATCTCCCTTCACGGCCAGATCGTTCTATCAACGAATCCGCGAAGGAATGACTCGGGAACAAGTAAAGGAGCTGATGCGATCGAGCGGCGCGATGTGTACCAACATCGAATCATCCGATATCATGCACCTCGGCGGGCGATTCATGATTGCCGTGACTTTCGAACCCGTGACGCCACTTCCCCCGGGAACCATCCGTCCACCCGGTCAGGCGCCGGACAACTGGGTTGTGAAACAAAAGGTGTTCGTCGACATCAAGCAAGTCGGTTTGCTGGAAGGGATCGCGACGATTCTCCGCTTGCGGCCAGAACGGAATCGCGTGGATCGAGCTCAACTGCGCTGAGCCCGCGCGGCCGTAAGTTGGCTCGTTAGACGATCTTTCAGCGGCCTGAGAGCATACGACGTCTGAATTCGATCACATACCAATGATTGGATAAATGGCATGACCGGTTCTTCCTTGTTTCCCCGGGTCCAAGTCATCCCCCAGGTTGGGCGTGCCAGCCTTTGCATCGACGGTGTCGAGCGCGTGGGATACGAGTTCGGAGCGAGCGCGGCGCGGCCCTTCGTGTTCCCGTTGATCGGCGCATCGGGCGCTCAACTTACCCGCCTGGGGCACCCCAATCCGATCGGGCACGAGCACCACAAGTCAGTCTGGTTCGGCCATCAAAGTGTCGGTGGAATCAATTTCTGGGAAGAACGGCCCAACACCGACATCCGGATTCGCCACCGTCGGGTGCGGCTCTATCAAGACGGCCAGGACTGGGGCGGTCTGGTGGCCGACCTGGACTGGTGGGCGCAGGGGAAGGCGATCCTCGTTCAAGAGCTGACGATCGTGATCGAGCCGGCGCGCGACGGCGGCTTCGCGCTCGACCTTCAGTCGCGGTTCGAGGCGCCGGACGGAAGCCCGGTCGAACTGGGTCGGACCAACTTCGGCTTCCTGGGAGTACGGGTTGCCAAGACGATGTCCGAGGAGTACGGCGGCGGGCGATTGACTAGCGGCGATGGAGCGCGGGGCGAGGCGGCGATCTTCGGCAAGCCAGGCCGGTGGGTCGACTATTCGGGTCCGACCGCGCCCGGAAAGGTCGAAGGGATCTGTTTCATGGATCATCCCTCGAACGCGAATCACCCGGCTCGCTGGCACGTGCGCCGCGACGGTTGGATGTGTGCGTCATTCAACCACGACTCGCCTCATGGCGTGGCCATCGGCCATCCGCTCGCCTTACGCTATCGTTTGCTCGTGCACTCGTGGAATGCGGGAGGCGACCTTTTGGATGCGGCCTGGGAGGCATTCGCCCGGACCCCGGCCTACGCGATTGTGCCGCCGCGCCGGCAAGAGCTGGCGGCCCTGCGCCGCGGGGAGGCATCGGCTTGACCGGAACGCTGCGATCATCTCGGGAGGGCAAGGCGATGATCAAGTGGTGCGGGACCGTCCTAGGAGCCGTGGTACTCGCGCTCTCCACCGTCACACCAGCCTGGGCCCAAGGCGCAGCCAAGCCCGCGGAACCGCCCGGCATGGGCCTGTTCACTTTGACCGTGTTATTCGCCCCCGCTCTCGTCGTAATTCTCTTCCTCCTGCTCGCTTTGAGAAGGTTTAAGCGAAATATGAGGCAGATCGAACGATCGCTCGAGATGGCTGAGGAATCACTTCTGCTATCCAGGGAGCGCGTCGCCTTGCAGAAAGAGACGAATCGCCTCCTTGGGAAACTGATCGAGGCAGTCTCCCGCGATTGAGGGATTCTGACGCATCGTGTCGTCTTGTGTCGCTTTCTGACGCCAACGGGAGTGTGTTTTGGCCGGCTGGTGTCGCCCCAGGTCTTCAAAACCGACTGGTTCGTCTGGCCCAGCGAGAGAAGCTTGAGTGTCAGCCGTCGCGTCAGGTGTCAGGCTGGCTGAAGGCGCTTCAGGCCCTTCAGGTCGACCTTGGAGCGGTCCGCCTTGGTTAGCAGCCCGGGAAGCCAGTATCTCGCGCTCTCGACCGCTTGGGGATAATCGTTGAGGTGCCCGTGAAGGCATCGAACCAAACGGCGAGCCCCAAGCCCCGGCAACACACACTTGAGCCAGTCCTGCATTGTGCTGGGGTTGGCCTCTTGGAGGCCGAACTCGAGCAGGCTCTCAAGGCTTTCCCTCTGCGAAAGACACTTACGGGCGAGATCCAGCGCAACAACGAGATGGACATCCAAGAGGTCTTTGACAAATTGGAGTCTCATCGCTTCGGGAAGTAGCCTCAATTCCCGAGCAAGGTCGCGCTCCCACTTAGGATCACGTACCCGTCCGACATAATTCTTTGCGTCGAGGGTCATCGCTCGTCCTCGTATCTCACAAAACGATCCGGAGGTAGAATCCTGACCACGTCCGGGTTCATGCTTCGATTGCCGTCGTGATAATGCCCCGTTTTGTCGTTCCAATACTCCAAGATTCCCTTACGATTGCCTTGCCCAAACACGATCTCTCCGGCGAACTCGACTTCTTTACCGTGTGCGAGATCTACATGGGATACCGGCCTTCCACCGGTCAAACTCTTACGTGGGGAGAGAACTAATCGCCCCTGTTGCACCACGAAGATGTGCAGTCCTTTAGCTGTGAATTTCCCCCCTAGCCGGTCTTTCGTCTTCCATCGACCATCATTCTCGCGAATCAACTCTAATTTGTTGACTGCCTGTGGAAGATCCTTCGGGATGTTGTTGGCAAAGAGTTCTGACACCGCCAAGCTGCCGTGCGTGAAGCCAGCCGTTTGATCCTAAACGCTTTCCGCCAGACGACATTCTACGAGAACCCAGGCCGACCGTCCAGATTTTGGACTGTAATCGATTATCGGTCATCCGACGGTATGCGTCAATCAATCCCCAGAACACCATCCTCGCGATCCGCATCGCTCATGATTTCCATCATCTCAATTCTATGTCATTTTAGGATGAATAGGAAGTTTAGATAAAGTGAAAGTGCCGGGACAATATCGGTTGTATCGATGGCATCGCCGCAGCTGTTCTATCCGGTCCCGGGCCGGCTCGGCGGCACACGGTTTCGGGCTCGGTCCGACGGTCGGATCCGCGCATGGAACTGAGCGCCAGCGCTGGGCCTTCGTGGGCGACCGCGCCATCGGCGGGCCCGAGCGGGCCGTCCCCAAGGTCGGTAGCGATGCGACGGGTGGCGGAGGAGGGCCGCGGCCTGGATGGCCGCGACGGGCGGCAGGATACCACTTAGCCGACATTGATGACGGCGCCACCTGCTGGGGCAGGATGGCCCCACCTCTAAGTTACGGTCTTACGACGCGATAACGATTCGCCCGTTCTGGTGTCCAACATGAGTGTTACCGCGTCGTCCGTGGGGTGTGCTTGACCGATACTGAACGTTAGTATCGATTCGCCTGTCTCGGAGCCGTCAATCCGACCCAGGGTGCCCGGGAATGGTGCTCCGCACGACAAGTCGGGATGATTCACCATCGCCGCTCAAGGTGGCGATCCGCTCGACCCGGCTGACGATGCCAAGCCCACCTAAGACCACCAGCGAGCCCCCGACCATCGAGGCCGGTCGGTTGGCCCACGTCGAGAGAGCGACCAGCTCAGGAAGTTCAGGGGCTTTGTTTCCGCGTTTGTCGCGCAACGATCTCATTTTTCGCGCCGGACACCTGGCGCGAAGACTTGTGACGTTTCTCTCGGCCATTTGATCTGGTGTCGATCTGGCCGAAAGTTTAGCCTGATTCCCCGCTGGCTGTGAAACTTCGGCGCTTGGGTGCGCAGCGCGAGAAGGACGTAGGTTGGACGGGGAAAGGAGTCCTAACGGTGTGCGAATCTGGTCGCCGAGTTCGCTCTGCTACGTCGGTCCCCCCAATCAGCGCCGTCCTGATCTTGGTGTCGATGAGTCTCGCAGCAGCAGCGTCATCGAGAACCGAACGAAAAGTGAGGCTCGATTTCAGGATTGTCGATGCGGATACCGAACGTTCGCTCAGTCATGCCGTCGTCAGGGTCGTCGACGCCTACTCTCCCAACAGTCGGTTTGCCTGCTCGGAGACCCAGACGCAGGCAGATGGAGCCGCCCGGTTGACCCACCTCTTTTCGGTTGAAGTTGAGCGTCGCCTTCTCCGGACAACGAGTCATGTCTGTTACGGAGACCGATGGCTGGAGGTATCGGCGCCGGGCTATCAGCGCCTGGCGGTTCCTCTCACCTGGCACACCGGCGAGCGGGGCGACCTCGGGCACCCGTCGCCGCCGCCGATCCGCATCGCCCTGCACCGGGGGACGTCGCCCGCCGATGTCTTGGAGGACTTCGCCGGGGAGTATCTCCGCCCTGCGGGAATGGGCGGTTCCGTGTTCGTCATCCTCGCGGACGGCAGGTTCTCTTGGATGGCTGGTGGTTGCATGTTCCATTGCCAGGAATATGGATACGCGCAACTCATCGAGGGCGACTTGAAGTTGTCGTCGGTCAGGCACGAGCAAGAAGCGCCTCATCCTTTGATGCTGGAGCCAATCATTCCGGTGAGATGGGGATCGCGCCGTTATCTCGTTCCCTATTGGGAGATGAAGGACTTCTGTGATTCGATAAACCAAGGTTGGGAGCCTGGCGAGAGGTCTCGCTGGTATCTTCGAATCCAAGGTAGTAAAGAAAGGCCCACTGGTTTGCCGGAGCTGCCCAAGGGATGGGCCAACTACCTGTTGGCCAAGCCGGTCTCCGGTGTGGTCCTGGAGGTCTATGAGGACGGGAGGGCAAAGGTCAGCCTGGGCCGAGCTGACGGGGTTCAAGAAGGAATGCTTTTCGTAGCGCACGGCGAGAATGGGCCGACGCGACAAGAAGTCGAGGTCGTAAGCGTGGGTCCCGATTCGTGCATCGTCGAGCGCTGTCCTGCGATCTCCGTGCCTCCAAGGCAACTAACCCATGGCGAGGACGTGACCTCCAGATATCCAAGGGACTGATCCTCAGCCGCAAAATGGTTTGGGGAGTGGATCACGCCCGAGATCTGCTGCTGAGCGTAACCGCATTCGAAACCTTCCTCGTAATGGACCCGTACGGGGCGGTCGCCACCCAGGTGCCCTTGTGGGTGTCCAACGATCTATTTGGAATGTGAGGAGTTACCCCTGTTTGTCGACGCGGCGACCGATATTCTCGCGGACATGGAGGGTCGCTCGCCGGAAGGAACAGTAATTGGAATTATCCTCCGTGCGGTGGATGGCCGGATCACGGAACTGGAGGCTTATGCCCGAGACGGCCGTGTGCCGTTCAGCCTACCGACGGCCGAGCAGTTGGAGGAGTTCGACTAATTGCAGTCACGCCAATTGGGAACATGGTCTGCTCCATGGCTCCGCTCCTTGCGACTGATCATGTCCTGACGTGTCGCATCCTGACGTAATGACGGGATCGGCGGTGTAGTCCCCCATGAACGCCAGCCCCTTGAAAAACAGCGGTTCTGACGCTTACAGTCGTGTTCTGTCGCTTCCCAACGCTAACGGGAGTGTTTCCGTGGCTGGTGCCCGGCCCGGTCTTCAAAACCGGTGAGGGGTCTGGAAACAGGCTCCTGGTGGGTTCGATTCCCATACGCTCCCGCCAACCTCAACGTCCCGGCCGTCTACTCGACTTTGATGTTCTCCAAGGTGAGCATGCTCTCGACCGAGGCGGCGCTGCCTTCGTTCCGCACAAGGTGCATCCGCGCGGGGAGCCAGACTCCGTCGACCTCGCGCCAGCTATCCACGTCTTTGCCCGATAGCTCGCGATCACCGGTCTTGATCGTGAAGGCGTACGCGCGGGGAAGGGTCTTGCCGCTGTCGGCCATCCAAACAACTTGCTGGACCTTGACCGTGCTCGACATCTCACCCTGGCCACCGTGATTCTCCACGATGTTGCCGTCCTTGACGGTGAAATCCTTGAAGAAACGGTGACCCGTGATTGCGATCTTCGTACCCCCGTTTTTCCCATCGCCGGCGATCGCGAAGGAACACGAGCCGAACGCCTTCTCGAAGCTGGACGCCCGGGTGTGGGTGACGGTGCTGGCCATGGTTTCGCTCACCAGCTTCTTCACTTCCTCGTCCGCGCATTCCACGGTGACGCCTTCGCGTGGTTTGGTGGCGTCGGCCTTGATGCTCCCTTTGACTGTCTTTCCCTCGCGGCTGAGCGTGAAATCGGCCGAGAACCCTTTGAAGTTCTCGTTCCAGCGATAACGACGGTTGAAAGCTTCCTCCATCATTTTCCGGGCTCGTGGCTCGTCATCGGCCCGCGCGGGGGTCAATGAAGCCACGGCTGCGATCGCCATCACCGCCAGCATCCACCAAGCGTTCCTCATGGTGATCCTCCTCGTCTCGTCGAAAAGTCAGTTGGCCAGGATCGGTCCCCAAGGGCGGACCTTGCCTGTCGGGACCGTTGCACGACAGACCGGCCCCTTGACCACGTAGAGTAGGCTTATCCGCGTCGCAGGTCAAATCAATAACCGCAGGATCGCAGATGGGCGACGCTGCGCACCACGCGCTGCTGCCTCTCCTCCAGGCCCGGCTCGGGCTCGCCGCCGATCCCCTCGATTTCGATCGTGTATGGACCGGTGAAGCCCACGCCGTCGAGGATCTCTCGGACCCGTGCGAAATCGACGGCGCCGGCATCGCCCACGGCGGGGAAGTACCAATCCTCGAATCCGCCGCGATTGTCCTTGAGATGGACATTCCGCACCAGGTGCTTGACCTGCTCGAGCTCGTCGCAGGGATCGACTCCCTTGTTGTAATAGGCGATGTTGCCCGTGTCGAAGTTGAGCCGGACCTGGGGATGATCGACCTCGCCGATCAGGTCGAGCATGGCCCGGGCGTTCTGGGTCGGCCCGATGTGGGTTTCCAGTGCCAGGGTCACGCCGGTCTGGGCGGCGAAGTCGCCGAGTCGCCGCAGGTGTGTGACGATCGTGCGTCGTTCGGCGGCGCCGGCCGGTCGACCGGCGCCCGAAATGCACACCTTGACGCCGAACCAGCGCGCCGCGAACTGGATCCGCCGCTCGGTCAAGTCGGCCCCCTCGCGCGTGAGCATGTCGGCCCCGCCGACGTTGCACCCGCTCACCTCGACCCCATGCCGGGCCAGGTGGTCGCAAAAGGCCTGCGCCGTCGCGTCGTCGGCTTTCTCGGTGACCACCGCCGATTCGGGAATCACCAGGCCGCCGAAATTGTGCCCCCGCATCGCCAGCTCCAGATGGTTGATGCCGGCCTCCCGGATCCGTGCGACTGCCGTCCAGACGCCCGCTTCACCGTAGCAGTTGGTGAAGCAACTCAGAACTCGCTTCATGGTCGTCCTGCCTGGCACGCTCGTGGCGGAAAAAGCCTCAATCGCCTCGTTGAGTCGGCTCGAGCGCGACGGGAAACTCACTCTGGGGGTCGACGACTCGCAAGGCCAGCCGGCCCTCGAGCACATCGAGCAGGAACTGTCCGCAGAACTCGTGACGCCACCCATCGAGCAACAGCGGCCGGCGTGAATCGTCGCGGCCTTCCAGGTGCCAGCGGACGAGATGTTTGAGATCGGCGACGTTGGCCACCATCGAGCCGGCGATCTGGTTTTGCGCGCAGCGATGCGCAAGGGCGGCGGAGAGCACGTTGGTGACCGTGGAGAGGCCGGGCGGTTCTTCGTACCGGGCGGGAAACTCCGGAAGCTGGTCTTCCGGCACGGCGCGGGCCGCGTCCAGGGTGGCCAGGATCTCTTGAGCGCGATTCAAGAGTGCGGGCCGGTTGAAGTCGCGGAGGGCCTCGAGGGCGCGGCGATTCGTGGGCTGGCGCTTGGCGATGCCCACCAGGAGATCGTCGCGCAGGACCTGGCGCATGGGCCGGTCCTGCCGGCGTGCCTCGCCCTCGCGCCAGGCGGAGAGCCGGCGTGCCATCTCGAGGCTGCGGCGGCCGAGAAGCTGCAGGCCCGGCAGCCGTCGCCAGCGGTCATCGGCGGCGCGCCGGGCGATCGATTCGATGAATGCGTTGAACTCGGCCTCGGCCCAGGCTGTGCGCTCAAGTTGGGTCAGGCGGCCGGCGAAATGGTCGGCCACGTCGAGCAGGTACCGGACGTCATCCAGCGCGTAATGAAGCTGGGCCGCGCTGAGCGGGCGATCCCGCCAGTCGGTGCGGGTCTCGCTGCCGGCCAGGCTGATGCCAAGAACCTGCCCGACCAGGTTCACCAGAGAAAGGGGGTAATTGACGCCCGTCAGGCCCGCGGCGATCTGGACGTCGAAGACGCGCCGCGGGAGCGATCCGGTCTCCAGCAGGCAGATCCTCAAATCCTCACCCGCCGCATGCATCACGACCTCGACCGACGGGTCGTGGACCAACTCCCAGAAGGGGCTCAAGTCACGAACCGCCAGCGGGTCGATCACCGCCACGCGCTCGCGAGTCGCCAGTTGGATCAGGCACAAAACCGGCTCGAACGTGTCTTCGGAGACGAACTCCGTATCGAGCGCAAACCGGCCGCTCGCCCGTAGATGGTCGACCAGCTCCTCGAGCTGGGCCGGCGTGGTGACGATCGCTTCACCGGTGACATCGGCCATCAACGTCGATCCTCCAGGCTTTTCAGGAACTGGAGGATGACGGCGTTGGCGACGGCGGGATTCTCATAGGGAGCCATGTGCCCCGCGCGGGGAACGATCTCGAGCCGAGCGCCCGGGATGGCATCGGCCAAGGCCTTCGCTTCAGCGGGGGGTGTGATCACGTCCTGCTCACCCACGAGAACCAGAGTTGGGACCGAAATCGCAGCCAGGTCAGCACGGCGGTCGGGGCGCTTGGCCATGCCCCGTAAAGCCCCGGCGATCCCTCGGGCCGAGGTCTGTTCCATCACGGTCCGCATGGGTTCAACCCGCTCCGGACTTTGTTCCAGCGTCACCTTGCTGAAGAGTTTAGGGAGCATGGCATCGACCACGGGAGTCGCCTTGTGAGCCTCGAGCACGGCCCGCGCGGTGGCTTCACGGCCCTGTGCGGCATCGGGTGTGTCGGCACCGGCGCGAGTATCCATCAACATCAATGCCCGCACGCGCTCGGGGTGCCGCGCCACGAGCGCGAGCGCCACGTAACCACCCATCGACAGGCCCCCGAGCACAATCCGCTCGGTGATGTGCAGGGTTTCGAGCAGCTCGATCACGTCGTCCGCCATCTCGTCCATCGTGTACACGCCCTCGGGCGCGGGCGATTCGCCGTGGCCCCGCAAATCCGGCGCGATCACCCGATAGGTCGAGCCGATTCCCGAAAGCTGCTCCTGCCACATTGCCTTGGAGAGAGGAAAACCGTGGAGCAAGACGACGGCGGGACCCGGTCCCACGTCACTGTAGGCCAAACGCATCGAAGTCCTCCCTTTGAGACTGGTCACCGGACAATTCCGTGGGACCCATTTTATGCGATTCGAACCGGTGATGCGAGCCAGCGCGGCCGCTGGCCACGCGGTCTCACCGGGGTGATCGACCGGGCCAGGCAGCCCGGGTCTGGCGGCCGGACCGATCGACGCCTTAGAATGATCCTGGAATTTCAAGCCGCAACCCGGGACAGGATTCGCAGCCATGCCCACCCCGAACGAACTTTATGACCAGGCCGCCACCCTCCGCGACGGTGGAGACAAGGACGGTGCCATCGCCAAGCTCGAGGAGGCGGTCGCGCTCGATGCCGGCTTCGCCGTCGGCCATGGGATGCTCGCCAAGCTTTACGCCGATCTGGCCAACGCGGACGAAGCCATCGCCCACGCCCGCAAAGTCGTGGAGCTGGAGCCCGACGATGCCTTCAGCTATACCGCCCTGTCCGTGATCTACCAACGGTGCGGGCGCATCCCCGAGGCCGAGCATGCCAAGGCGATGGCGTATCAGAAACAAATGGGATTCGACTAAGGCGCTGCGCGGAAATAAGTGTCGCCTTTCGCTCTGCGAAAGACGACTTTCCGGCAAGTTGTTTTCGCGCAGTTCGTAATCGCCTGATCCGGCCTTGACCGCAACCCCAAGAGGAGCGTGACCCAATGATGCGCGGATGGCTTGATCTGGGGCGATGGCGAAGCGCGCTTTGCCTCTCGATGGTCGCGGCCTGGGCGGTGTTCTTGCCCGCCGTCGTCAAATCCGAGCCGAACCGGGCCGATGATAAGGCCCCGGCCGCCGCCGATCCCTGGATCGAATCGCACCTCGACGCGCTGATCGCGCTCTACACCCAGCTTCACACTCACCCCGAGTTGTCCTTGCAAGAAGTCGAGACATCGAAACGGATCGCCCTTGAGCTGAGGAAAGCCGGGGCAGACGTGACCACGGGCGTCGGCAAGCTGGGGGTGGTCGGTCTCATCAAGAATGGCGAGGGGCCGGTGGTGCTCGTCCGGACCGACATGGACGCGCTGCCGGTGGTCGAGGAAACGGGGCTCCCCTACGCCAGCAAAGTCAAGACTCGCGACAAGGCGGGGCGCGAGGTCGGCGTGATGCACGCCTGTGGCCACGACATCCACATGGCCAGCTTCGTCGGGACCGCACGCTGGCTGGCGGAGCACAAGGACCGGTGGGCGGGCACAGTCGTCCTGGTCGGGCAGCCCGCGGAGGAGGCCGTCGACGGGGCCGCGGCGATGCTCAAGGACGGCCTCTATACCCGATTCCCCAAGCCCAACTTCGCGCTGGCCCTGCACTGCCGGCCCGACGAGCCCGTGGGGACGGTCCGCTACTGCTCGGGGCCAACGCTCGCCAGCTCGACCTCCCTCTCCATCATCATCCGCGGCAAGGGCGGGCATGGCGCGTGGCCGCATCGCACGGTCGACCCGATCGTACTGGCCGCGCTCGTCATCGTCGATCTCCAGACGATCGTCAGCCGCGAGGTCGAGCCGAGCGAGCCGGCCGTCGTGACCGTGGGCTCGATTCACGGCGGCACCAAGCACAACATCATCCCGGACGAGGTCAAGCTCCAGCTCACCCTCCGGTCGTTCAGCGAACCGGTCCGCCAGCAGCTCATTGCGGCGATCAAACGGCGTGTGATGGCGCTCGCCCAGGCCCATCAAGCTCCCGAGCCGACCGTCGAAATCGAGGAGAGCACGCCGCCCACGATCAACACGCCCGAGCTGGTCGCGCGCGTGGTGCCGGCCTTCGCGGAGGTTCTGGGCTCGTCCAACGTCAAGCCGGCCAAGCCGGTCATGGGGGCCGAGGACTTCGCCCTCTATAGCGAGGGCAACGTCCCGATCTGCATGTTCTGGCTGGGCACCATGAGCCAGGAGCGGATCGGAGCGGCGAGCGCAAAAGGCGAGACCTTGCCCGCGCTGCACTCGGCGAAGTACTACCCCGAGCCGGGCCCGAGCATCGCCACGGGTGTGCGCGCCATGACCGCCGCCGTCGTCAAGCTCTTGCCGGCGAAACCGTGAGGCGGCACTCCAATGTCCCTCAGGCGACGGCGGGCGCGAACACATCCGCCATGCGGGCTGGGTTCTGGATGCCCTGCCGGCTCATCCAGGAATCGGCCCTCTCCACCTGTGCTCGGCCCTCATCTCCCCCGAGGATCTCGCCCAGCCGGCGGCGTGAGGCGCCGGCGTAAAGATTCATGTCCACGGCCTCGAGCTGAGTCACCGCTAGGGCGAACAGGCTCGCTGCTCGTGACCTGTCGCCCCGGGCGGCGGCGACCCCGGCGCGGATCGGGTAGGCCAGGGCCCTGGACCACGCCATCCCCTCGCGGTGCAGCCACCGCGCGTCGCGCTCGGCGGCACGCAGGAGCGGGCCGGGTTGGGCGGCGCCAAAGGCCGCGGCCAGCGCACAGCGCGCCCGCCGCTCGTAGAAGAACACCTTGATCTTTTGGAGGCGCATGAGGTGCGATCGGATGAGCGACGGCGCGTACCGTGTCGTGAGGAAGGTCCAGGCGCCGACGCCGTCCCCACGGTACAGCCTGATCTGGACCTCCGCGCCGAACCATTCGTTGTGCTGGACATGAAATCCTTGCGGAGTCCACTGGCCCAGGGCCGGCCGCAACGTGGCAAGGGCCCCTTCCGGGTCGTCCGCGGCAAGGCGAAGAGTCGACATCAGGAAGGTGCTCAGGTTCGTCACGATGTGGCGGTCACCCCGTTCCAGTGCCTCCTTGAGGACGACTGGCCAGCGGCGGCCCAGCTCGGCGACCTCTCCCCGGAACTGAAGTGACCAGAGGGAACAGAGAATCACCGAATCGAGTTCAAAGGTGACTCCGGTGCAACGCGTGCGTAAGATGTCTGCGGCCCGGTCGCAGAGTTCGCCCCCCCGCGTCCACTGCCCACTCATGTACGCCGCAACCCCCTGCGCAATGAAGACGCCGCCCCAGATGTAGGGGTTATCCAGCCGTTGCGCGATCTGCTCGACAATTCGCACGAGCTCGGAGACTCGGCGTTCGCTGCGCCCGCCCGCGACCGAGACGTACGACGCTTCCAAGGCCAGGGCTCGGCCGATCCGATAGGGCTCGCCCGCTCGCAGTGCCAGCAGGAGGCCTCGGGCCTGGAAATCCGCCCCCCGGATCGGGTCGATGATCCCCAGGCCGCTGGCCGCCGCCCAGCAGACGTCGAGCCGGGTCAGGTCCTCCGCGGAGACCTGGCTGGCGTCGCGCGGGCGAAATTGGAGTCCACGCAAGCGGATCTTGATCCGATTGAGGATCAGGGACACGATGGCGCGCCGGGGCGTGCCCGGTAGGGTCATCCCGACCCCTTTCAGGACCGCACCGAGCTGCGCGTGTCCTTCGTCAAGGTGGCCTGTGATCAAGAACTGCGCGGCGGCGCGCCGTCGGAGTTCGAATGTCTCGGCGACCGTGGCCCCAGCGGCCGCGGCCAGGTATTCCCGCGCCGCCTCGGGGCCGCGCCCGGCGTTCGCAAGGGCATCCGCGAGCCCCGTCCGGAGCCGGCGCGCAAGGGCGTCGTCCCCCGGTCGCAGCTCCAGGGCCAGGCGGTACAGCTTGGCGGCGCGGTCGAAGGCCAGTGCCTCCGCCGCCTGCCCGGCCGCCTGCGCGTAATACACCCCCGCGCGCTCGTGTTCAAAGGCGCCGTGAAAGTGGACGGCCAGGACCTCGGGATCGGCCCCGCCCGAGGACTCCAGCACCTGCGCGAGGCGTCGGTGGTGGCCTGCCAAGATGATCGGTGGGACGCGGGCAACCACCGCCTCGCGCACGCGGTCGTGGTAGGTCTCGATTTCGTCCCGCTCCGCCGGGCCGGTGCTGCGGATCAGCCGGCCGGAGCGCAGGAGAGGTAGTGCCTTTTGCGCGCTGGCGCCCAGCTCGGCGGCCCGGTACGCATCCGCCTGGCCGAGCGGCCGGCCCGAGACGGCGACGACCTCCAGGAGGCGCCGCGCCTGCTCCGGCAAGCGCCGGACGCGCGCCCAGAGCACCTCGTCAAAGGCCACCTCATTGGCCCCCGGCACACGGTGCAAGAGGCCGGCATCGGCCTGGACGTACCGCACGAGCTCGGCGACGAAGAACGGGTTCCCACCCGACTCGCGGGCGATGGCCACGGCGTGGGCGTGGGCCGCTTGGTCCTCGCTGCCAAGGAGTTAGAGCGCCAGGCCAAGGGCGTCCGCGGGCTCCAGCGTCCCCAGGGCCAGCATCCGACGGTCGACGCTGGGGCCTCCCCCTTCGTGGACCTCGAGGAGTGCTCGCAGAAGCGGGCTTGTCGCCGCATCGTCGCTGCGGTAACAGCCCAAAAGAAGGAGCCGTGGCGCGGCGGGTGGACGGAGGAGTTCCGAGAGAAGGACCGCGCTGTCGGAGTCGCCCCATTGCAGATCATCGATCGCCAGGACCAGCGGACGGCGGTCTCCCAGGCGGGCCAGGAGCTCACGCAGGGCGCGAAAGGCGCGGCGCCGCAGCTCTTGCGGGTCCGGGACAAGGGCGGTGAGCCGTGGCGCCGTCGCCACGGCCTCGGCCTCCTCCAGCGTTGGAAAGACCCGGACCAGGGATCCGATGTCGCGGGGCAGGAGCGCCTGCGCCTCCAGGAGCGGCAGGCGCTTCAGGTAGTGACTCAGAGCATCGACGACGCTGTCGAGTGCCTTGTAGGGCACCGACTCCTGCTCGTAGCACCGGCCCGCCACGACAATGGCTTGGTCGCGGCCGATCAGATCGTCGAGGAAGCGTCGGACCAGGGTGGTCTTGCCGACACCCGAAGGGCCGTGGATGTACAGGGCTACGGTCCGCCCCCGGCCCACGTCCGCGAATGCGGCGTCCAGTGACTCGAGTTCTCGGCCGCGGCCGACCAAGTGCGCGAGCTGATGCCCGGACGGCTGGAGGGGGATGGGGAGGTCCGGCTCGAACGTGCGGCTCCCCAGGCGGCGGAGCAGTTCGCGGCACGTGGGCCGCGCCTCCGGATCCCGTCGGAGGAGGTCGACGCATAGCGCGTTCAGGTCGTCGGGAACACCGGACACCAACTCGGATGGGGCGGGCGGCTCGAACCGCTGCTTGTCCATCAGCACTTCGTGGGGTCGGCCCAGGAAGGGAGTGTGGCCGGTGAGCACCTCGTAGAGCATCGAGCCGAGGCTGTACCAGTCGCTAGCCGGGGAGACGGGCAGTCCTGCTGCCTGTTCCGGGGCCATGTAGGCGCTGCTGCCGAGGACGTACGGCACCAGGCTCTGGTGCAGCCCCGACGCCCCCAGGTCGGCGGCGAGCCCGAAGTCAAGAATCACGAGACGGCCCTGCCTGGTCACCAGTACGTTCGAGGGTTTCAGGTCGCGGTGGAGCTTGCCCGCCTCATGGACGACGGCGATCCCCTCGGCCATTTGCAAAAGGGCGATTCGCAACCGGGCCAGGACAGCCGGCGATAGGCTGAATCCCCGATGAGGTTGGGCGTGGGTGCCCACCCTGCCCCGCTTCGGGTCGAAGGGCTCGGTGTCGCCAATGGCATCCTCGGCCGATCGTGAAGTCCCAAGTAATGATGGGCAGGGCGGTCCGAGGTCTTCGGTCATCTCCGGGACCGGGGCCGGCCGCCCGGTCCCCGATCGCACAAAGCTCAGGAAATCGACCCCCTCGACCAGTTCCATGGTGAAGAACCAGGTCGGCCCGTCCGCGGTCAGCTCATGGAGCGCCACCAGGTTGGGATGAGACACGTCGGCCAGGGCCCGGAACTCTTGCTTGAAGCGGAGGATGGCCGTGGAATCGGCCCGCTTGAGGGTCTTGAGCGCCACCGCCAGGCCGCGCTTCTCGTCGAACGCCCGGTAAACGACCCCCATGCCGCCACGGCCCAGCTCGCAATCGATGCGATAGCCACCCAGCCTTTGCAGGCTGTCGGCGGCGCGGGCCGGCTCGCTGCCGGCGTCCGTATCGCCCCAGCGGCCGACCAGTTGCTCCAGCCCGGTCTTGGGCGTCTCGAGCAGCTCCAGGTCCAGGAACAGGTCGAGGATCCGCTCGGCGTGCTCCGGACATCGGGCCGCGTAATCCGTGGGGGTGGGCTGCTCGCCCAGGCGGCGGCGGGCGTTGAGCTCCGCGGCCAGCAGGTCCCGGAGCAGGGCCGGACGGTATGCCTCGGCGATCTGGCCGAGGTCGTCCTCGATCCGCGGCTGCTCACCCGCCTCCCAGGCCGCCTCGAATCGGTCGCAGATCCGGTCGATCTGGTCGAGCACGTCCATGGGCAGCTCGGTGCGGTCGGGTGTCGTCTTGCCGCTCATGATGCGATCCCGGTCTCGGTGAGCCAGCTCCTGCGGATCAGCTCGACCTTGCGGGCTATGGTGCGCAGGCTGCACCCAAGTTGATCGGCGACCTCCTTGTTGGAGTACCCCTCCATCCGCAGCCGCGCGACGACCCGGAGGGAATCATCGCGGAGCACGCCGAGGAGGCGGCGGCACTCGTCGGCCACCTGCGCGGCGAACTCGGGCGTCGGCTCGGACCCGGCGAGGCACACCAGCTCCCCTTTGAGAGAATCGGCGTCGACCGGACCGGGCATGCTCCGGATTCTCCCCCCGCCGCGTTTCTGGCGCCGCTCGCGGCGGGCTTGGTCGATGGCCTTCCGTTCGGTGATCACCACCAGCAGCCTCCAGAGCTCATTGCGGTCATCGAGCCGGGGATAACGTCCGCGGGCGGTGCCGCGGACGAAGCTGTCGAAGGCGCTGAGGGCGGCATCTTCCTCGTCGGCCACGGTCCGGGGCGCACCGCGGAGCCGGTCGCGCGCCAGCCGGACCAGGGCCTCGAAATAGCGCTGCCAGAGCCGCTGGGCGGCGTCGGCATCCCCAGCCTTGAGCGAGGCGATCCAGACGGTGACGGAATCCTCATTGTCGCGGGCCATGCAGTCATTCCCAGGTTGCGGGCGGTGCGCGGCTCGTAACGACCTGACTCCCCGGCATTCTAACCCGTCCGCCACGACCTGTCTCAATAGATTCTTGCCGCCGGGGTGGCATTTCGCGGCGATGGTTCTGGATGAGGAGGTTGTGGGCCAGACGTGCCGGGCTCTCGAGAGTTGACGAGTCGAAGGGCGATCCCCAGCCGAGAGTCCCTCATCCATTGCTGAGTTGCGGCGAATCGGCCGCTCGACGAAGGAGGCGATCGCGATGCGTCAATACCACTCCCGATTGCGTCGAACTGGCAGCCAGTCACGGTCGAGGTCCTGCCGGCCTCGCGTCGAATGCATGGAGGGAAGGACGCTGCTTTCCGCCGTCTGCTGGACGGGTCGCGGCGGCGATAACAACTGGGACACGCCCACGAACTGGGACACGGACAGCCTGCCGGGCTCGGCCGACGACGTCACGATCAACACCAGCGCGAATGTCGTCCACTCCGCGGGCTTCACCGATACGATCAACAGCCTGACGTCGACGCAGCCGCTGTCGATCGCCGGCGGCACGCTCTCGATCGCCTCGGCGTCGACGATCGGCAGTACGGTGTTCATCGGCGGAACGCTGTCCGGGACCGGGACCATCACCGTCAGCGGCCTGTTGACGTTCAATGACGGCACGATCTCCGGATCGTGCACCGTTAACGCGGATGGCGGCACCAGCGAAACCCAGAACGGAGACATCACTCTTGACGGATGCACCTTCAACAATCCCGCCGGTCAGACGATCACCAGTGGCCTGTGGTTGGTCGTTTTCAGAGACGGCGCCGTCTTCAATAACCTCGGTACAATCGAGGCCTCGAGCGACGAGGTGTTCGAACAAGCGTCGGGCGCCGCGTCATCGTTCAACAACGAGGGCACGTTCATGGCCGACGCCGGCAATGTCGTCTTCCGCGACGATGTGGCCCAGGTGGGAGTCGCGTTCAACAACGTTGGCGGTGGGTCCGTCGTCGTGAAGCAGGGCGCGCTCCTCTTGGGCGGCGGAGGCACCAGCACCGGCGGATCGTTCACGATCGAATCCGGGGCCAGCCTCCAGATCGGTCAGGGCTACGCGAATCCCTACACGTTCGATGCCGGCACGACCCTCAGCGGCGCGGGCAGTCTCTTGGTTGATGACTACGAGAGCCCGGTGATCATCGCCGGCAACAGTACCCTCACGGGCCCCGCGGACATCGAGCTTGGTACGCTCCAGGTCGATGGCTCGCAGCCGTCGAGCGCGGTGGGAGTACAACGGTACGGCACCTTGAGCGGAACGGGCACGGTCGGGCCCATCACGACGACCAACGGCACGATCAGCCCCGGGGATAGCCCCACTGTCACGGGCATCCTCAGCGCCCAAGGCAACGTCTCGCTCGATTCCGGTTCGACGTTCAACGTCGCCCTGAACGGCGCGACCGCGGGCACCGTTTACGATCAGCTCAACGCGGCCGGCTCGGTCAACCTGGGCGGGAGCACGCTGACGGGCTCGCTCGGCTTCACGCCGGCCGCCGGAGAGACGTTCACGATCATCAAGAGCACCGCCCCGATCGTGGGGACGTTCAAGGGCCTGCCCGAGGGCGCCTCGGTGACCATCGGTGGGGTCGCCTTCAGGATCAGCTATGCCGCCGCCGGCGACGCCGTCGTGCTGACGCCGTCGATCGCCGCTCCCGTGGCCACGAAGCTGGTCGTGACGACCGAGCCGCCCAGCTCCGGCGCCGCCGGCAGCCCGTTCAGCCTCGCCGTCTCGGCCGAGGATGGCTCGGGAAACGTCGACACGAGCTACACGGGCACCGTGGTGCTCGCCCTGGCCAGCGGTACCGGGACGCTCGGCGGGACCACGACCCTCAATGCCGTCAATGGCGTCGCGACATTCACCGGCCTCACCCTGAGCCCGGCCGGCAGCTACACGATCGGGGCGACCAGCGGCCAGTTGATCCCGGTAACGACCCCCCGGAACACCATCCACGCCGCGGTGGCCACGAAGCTGGTCGTGACGACCGAGCCGCCCAGCTCCGCCGCCGGCGGCAGCACGTTCAGCCTCGCCGTCTCGGCCGAGGATGGCTCGGGCAACGTCGACTCGATCTACATGGGCAGCGTGGTGCTCGCGCTGGCCGGCGGCACCGGGACGCTCGGCGGAACCACGACCCTCAACTTCGTCAATGGCGTGGCGACCTTCGCCGGCCTCACCCTGAGCTCGGCCGGCATCTACACGATCGGGGCGACCAACGACCGGTTGACCCCGGCCACGACCACCCAGATCACCGTCAGCGCCGCGGCGGCCACGAAGCTGGTCGTGACGACCGAGCCACCCAGCTCCGTCACCGCCGGCAGCCCGTTCAGCCTCGCCGTCTCGGCCGAGGATGGCTCGGGGAACGTCGACGCGAGCTACACGGGCAGCGTGGTGCTCGCGCTGGCCAGCGGCACCGGGACGCTCGGCGGGACCACGACCCTCAATGCCGTCAATGGCGTCGCGACCTTCGCCGGCCTCACCCTGAGCCTGGCCGGCAGCGCCATGATCGCGGCGACCAGCGACCAGTTGACCCCGGCCACGACCACCCAGATCACCGTCAACGCCGCGGCCGTGGTCGACGGCCCGAAAGTCGTCTCGGTGCTGCGCTACGGCTATCACATGATGCCCACGACGGTGGTTCTGACCTTCGACCAGGCACTCAACGCGATAACCGCCCAAGACGACGAGAACTATCGCATCATCGGCCCCGCCGGTCGAGTCATCGGCATCAAGTCGGCGGTCTACGACCCGGCGGCGCTGACGGTGACCTTACACCCCAGACAGCGGATCAACATCCACCACGCGTACAAGCTGATTGTCGACGGGACCGCGCCCAGAGGGCTGACAAACACGCTCGGCCAGTTGCTCGACGGCGTGGGCGACGGACGGCCCGACAGCAACTACCGCACGTCGCTGACCTGGCGCAACGTCGTATTCGATCCGCCCTGGCCAAAAACTCCCCGTCAAAGGGGACATTCCTATTGATCTTGGGGGACTGGGCAATCAGGTGAACCCGGCAGCCCAATTATTTCACATATTCGTTCCATAGATGAACGATAGAGCGGTGAAAGTCGACTTTTGATCGCGCCGGAGCGGCCCTGCCGCATCTTGATTTGATGGACAGGGGCCGCCCGGCGATCAGCCAGGGCCAATCTCACCGCACGGAGAGGCATCTTTCCGTCCCGCGAGTCACTTTGGCTGAGTAAAAGTCGCAGGGTCGACCTTGTCGAGGACCTTGAACTCCGTGATCTCGACGTCGACGAATTTCTCGCCGTCGCGCTTGGACACGTGCTTCGTCGCTTTCTTGATTCCGTTGAACTCCTTGTAGTTGCTGTAAGTCGTCTCCTGGGTGAACTCCTGGCCGTCGAAGCCGAGGACCTTGGCCACGAGCCTGACGGGCAGGCCGCTCTCCTTGTCGAAGCAGAGCTTGAAATCCTTGCCATCCGGCCCCGTCACCTTGATGCAGACCGCCGGCTTGTCGCCGACCTTTTCCTCGGCGGCCGCCTCGACCTTGAATCCCTTCTCCTTCAGGAGTACGAGCGTGGCCGGGATAGCCTGGATGTAGATGTTGCGCTTTTCGTTGGCGACGGCATCCGCGTCCATCTCCATGTCGTTATCGCCGAACTTCCGCCAGCCTTTGTCTCCGTTCAAGACCGTCACGCCCTTGACGTCGTTGCCACCGAATTGGCCGGCGAACTCCGAACGATAGTGATCGAGCCCTTGGATTGTCGCCTGGATACTGATCTCGTTGTCGTCGCCGTTGAAGGTGATTGTGCCCTTGGACTTCCACGAGGCCGTCGTGGCTTTACCGAGTTTCTCTTCGCCGCCCAGCGCCTTCATGGCCTTGTCGAGGATGGCTTTCGTGTCCTGGTCGTCAGCCCGGATCGGGCTGCTCACGCCGGACATGAGAAATGCCACCAGCACCGCACCGAGGAACCGCTTCATGAATTGGCCTCACCTGGAGAAAGCAAGATGTCAAGACGCGGACAGCCCGCGTTCTTGGGTCGAGCGAATGCAGTCGAAAACCGAATGAGACATCCTACGACTCTCGGAGCTCGAGCGGAAGATGGTGGCGAGCGGAGGCCAGGGCTCTTGGGAACCCCACGGGGTCCTCTATCGTCCGTGAGGGCGGAAACCCCTTCTCAAACCGCCGAACCGCAGGTTGCTTGTGATCGGCACGCTGGCGCGTGTACCGGTTCCGCAAAGACCTGCAAGTTGAGTCCCGGTCGTCAGCTCGGGGCCCGAGCCACCGGTGGAAGTGATTGCGCATCAGGCAATATGCCCGTCGTCCCATCTCGTCCCGTTCGACGGCCTCGGTTAGGACCTGCCCGAATGAGACGTGATCGGCCGCCCTGAAGAAGATGGCATGCCGCGCGTTGGCGCGGTACAAGGTATGATTGATGAGGTTGCCTTCGACCGATGGGAGAGGTCTGCCCCCCTTTCAAGCCACCCTCAAGCTCAAGCAACAAGGCGGGCCATGAAGAGCATTTTCGAAACGTGCGATCCCCGCGAGGAGGTACTGCAGGGTGAGTTGCGCGAACAGCAGTTTGCCGCTTCATTGACCAGAGTGCTTCGGGGGGACGCCGACGAAGTCTACGGGCACGGGACGACCTTTTTCGAGAACACGTACCCCACGAGCGGTCTCAAATCGCTGCTGCGCGAGGGACTGAGCCGGGTGACCGGAGCGAAGACGGGCGGCGCTCCCGTCATTCGACTGGAAACGAGCTTTGGTGGCGGCAAGACGCACAATCTGATCGCCCTCTACCACCTTTGCCGGGGCAAAGTCGATCCGAAAGTCGCGGCCAGATTTGTCTCGCCGGAGCTAATTCCAGCGCAGCCGATCGAAAGGATTGCCGGGGTCGTCGGCCCCGACATGGAACTGGCCGAAGGCGTCGACCACGGAGCCGTTCGCACCTTCACGCTCTGGGGTGAGCTCGCCTGGCAGCTCGGCAATCACGCGGGCGGCGTTGAAGGCGGTCGCAAAGCCTACGAAGTGGTTCGCAAGAGCGACGAACAGCGTACAGCACCGGGCACGCAAGTCTGGGAGAAGCTCATCGGCGACGAGCCGGCCCTTCTGATGATCGACGAGATCGCCTACTACCTGCGCGTCGCCCGTGGAGCACAGTTTCGGGCTGGCAAGACGAGTGTCGCTGAGCAGACGGTTGCCTTCCTCATGTCGCTCATCAAGTTTGCCTCGGAGAGCAAGCGGACCGTGCTCGTCTACACCTTGGCGGACTCGTCGGATGCCTTCGGGAAGGAATCCGACGACCTCCGCCAGGAACTTGCCGACGCGCGCAGCGTCTCGGCCCGCCAGGAACATGTGCTGACGCCGACCGCCGAGGACGAAGTCAGCGGCATCGTCACTCATCGCATGTTCGCCCGCGTTGATCGAAAAGCCGCCCTGGAAACGGCCAAGACATGGTCGGCGTACTGTGCTCGCATGATCGAACAGGGCGTGGACCTGCCCCCGCGAGCAGTTCGGTCCGAGTACCAGGCGGAAATGGTTCAGGACCATCCCTTCCATCCCGAATTGCTGACCACGCTCAACCGCAAGACTTCGACCATTCCCAACTTTCAGAAGACGCGCGGCCTGCTGCGGCTCCTGGCTCAAACGATCCGCGAGCTATGGCGGACGAAGCCCAAGGATTGCTTCCTGATCTGCCCGCACCACCTCAACCTTGGCGACGAACAGGTCGCCAACGATCTCACCAGCCGGCTCGATCGCCCGCAATACAAGCAAGTCATCGAAGCCGACATTGCCAGCCCCAAGAAAGGCACGCTGTCGCACGCTCAAGAGATTGATCTCGAATGGATCGAAACTGCGCGGCCGCCGTATGCCCAGCGCGTGGCGACAACCGCGTTCCTGCACAGTCTGGTTCAAACCGGTCAGAGCGGCGTCGATCCTGCCGACCTGCGCCTGGCCGTGCTTCAACCCAATGACGATCCGGCGCTCGTGGAAAAGGCCGTTCAACGTCTCATCGACCGCTGCTGGTTCTTCGACTACGACGGCTTGCGCTACCGATTCAAGACCGAGCCGTCCCTTCGGAAGATCGTCGATGACGAAATGGGGCTGGTCGGCAAGATCAAGGCCAAGAGCGAGCTCGACGATCGCATCCAAAAGGTCTGGAAGAAGGGAGTCTTCGCTCCCGAATACTTTCCCAGCGAAGCTGCCGATGTCGACGACGATTCTCAACTCCCCAAGCTCGTCGTGGTGCACTACGACGCTGCCAACGTGAAGGCCACGGAAGCTTCGATGCCGCCTGACCTCGTGGTCAAGCTCTTTGAGCATAAAGGGAGCATGGAGGAATACCGAACCTACAAGAACAATCTGGTGTTCCTGGTCGCCGACGAAGATCAAGTCGAACGCATGGTCGACGTCGCGCAGCAATACTTGGCGACCCGGCGCATCACCAACGATCCTGAACGGATTCAGGAATTCAACAAGGCCCAGGCCGACAAGCTCAAGCAAATGGCCGAAGCGGCGGAGCTCGACCTGCGGGTGGCAATCACGAAGTGCTATCGGCACATGTACTATCCGTCGGCCGATGCCCTGCGAAAGAACAGCAATCTGGCCCATCAAGCGCTAGAAGCAGAAGAGCAAGGCAAGGTGCAGCAAGATCAAGCCGAAGTCGTGCTCAAGGCGTTGAAGAACCTCCAAAAGGTGCTCACCGCCGACGACGAGCCGCTCAACGCGCAGTACGTGAAGGCGAAAGCCTGGCCGATGAATGCGGTCTCTGTCACCACGGAAGAGTTGCGCCGCGAGTTCGCCAAGCGGCTCGGCCTCAGGATGCTGCTCGACATCAACCAGCTCAAGAAGACGATCCGCCAGGGGGTTCAAAAGGGAAATTGGGTTTACTATCCGGCTTCCGAAGGCATCGGCTACGCCGTGCCGTCGCCGAACCCGATGATCGAAATCAGCGAGGATGCCACGCTCTACACGACGGAGGAGGCCCAACGGGTCGGCATCAAGATCAAAGGGGCCGAGCCAGAGGTCCTGGTCTGTGCGGTCTGCAACAAGGATCCGTGTGTCTGCGATCAGGAAGACGACACCGGCGATGGCCCTGACGGCAAGCCCAAACAAGTGCTCGGCGAAGGCACGCCGGCTCAAGCGTTCCAATCGATCTCCGACGCGTGCCACGACCGGGGCGTGAAGGTTCTCGCCCGTCTCTTGATCCGCGTCGAGGGGATGGGCAAGGATGCCGCCCGCGATATTCGTTCCCTCGGATTGGCCATTCCGCAAATGGGCAAGGCGCAGTATCAGCTTGAACAGAGGCTCGTGCTCGAGTTCGACGGCGGCGAGAAGTTCCAGGTCGAGTTCAGTGGCTCGTGGGATCGCTACAAGCGGATCAAGAGCGTTACCGATCAGTTGAGCCAGGAAGCCACGAACGCAAGCTGCCGCATGGCTGTCCGCGCGGAATTCGAGGAGGGCTTGTCGGTCGAGGGAGACCAGTTCCAAACGATTCGCGACGTGCTCGCCAGCCTGGGCATGGGCAAGGTCTCAGTCGATGGCCAACCGCAAGCCAAGGAGGCCGGCCATGAGTGACAAACCCTTCGAGCTGCGCGTCGATCCGGATCAGCCGCAAGACTACGGCTTATCGCTCTACCGAATGCCAGCGCGGGGCGAGAGCGTGAATGGTTCGGGTCGCGATTGGCGACAGGTAGTGGGCATCCAGGGGACACCGATGCGCGCCGTGATGGATCAGGTACTCACGGCCATCAAGCAAGCCGGCTACCGTCCGTCCGATCTATCGCGCGGCCGCAAGGCTCCGTTCCTGCTGAGCGAAGAAGCGGGGGTCCGGCTCGGCCTGCTGATGCTGGCGGTGAAGCCGCTGCGGAAGTCGTCGCGGATGACGGACATTTCCCAGCAGATTCAGTCCATGGCATCCGAGGAAGCCTACTACTGGTTCAGCAAGATGACCGACCACCAGGTTGGTCGCCGGTCGCAGAGAGCGATGCGGATCTTGCTGGCGAAGGAGTAATGCGGATGTTGCCGTACAGGAGATATCGCAAGCCGCCCCTGATTGAGGTTTTCAGCGACTTCTATTTTGATATGGGGGATGACCGAGAGTGGGATCCGAAACGCTTGTCGTCGTTCACTGAGAAGATCAGGACATTCGGGTATCCTGTTGAGGGGAATGTCCCCGGACGTGGCCCGTCGCGCCCGCGCGGTGGGTTTCCGCACGGCCAAAAAACCGCAAATTGGCCGTGGCGACATCGCTTCGCCTCGGATGACGGCAATCGAACAGCCCAGGTTGGCGAAAACCTTCTCGTCATCAACCAGTTCCCGCCCTACTATGGCTGGCAACTGTTCAAACAACAGGCATTAGAGTGCTTCGGCATTTATCAGAGCATTTGGCCTTCCGAACGAATCATTCATTCCGGCTTGCACTATGTCGACGTCGTCAAGGTTCCCGGCGATTCGTTCTTTATCGACGATTACTTCAATATG
>JBIOJM010000024.1:0-49337 GCA_044450785.1 Isosphaerales bacterium | reverse complement strand
GGCGTTTCCATCCTTGGCAACGGGGCTGAGAGACGCGGCGAGGCGGGTCAGAAACCCCTTTGAAAACTCGGTGATTGCTCGTGCCGGGGCCACCCCCCCTGGCCCGCCCTTCGCAAGGGGGGGAAAGGAAGAGGGGTGCTCGCCGGGGAAAGCGCGCAACGAAACCGCGATGAACGCGGTGCGTGCGCGAGGCCAACTTTTCATCACCCCGGCCTCGCCCTCCGGAAACCTCGTCCTCTCGGCGGCATTTCGATCCGGCGCAGGATTCACGGCAACATCATTCATCGGTCACACCCATGCTCGCGAACGACCGTCATCCTCTCGCTCCGATCAGGCCGAACGATTCTGAAGCTCCTGAAGCATCTGGTCGACCTTCTGCTCGTCGAGCGGACCGTAGACCCGTCCATCGTCGGCGAGGGCGGCCGGGGCGTAGTCGCAGATCCCGAGGCACTCGGCGAACTCGACGGTCAGCTCGCCGCCCTTGGTGGTTTCGCCCGGCGCGATCCCCAACCGGCGGCAGGCATGTTCGAGCAGCTCGTCACCCCCGCGCAGCATGCACGACAGCGACCGGCAGATCCAGACACGCACCTCACCGATCGGCGCCTGAGGGAAGAAACCGTAGAAGCTCATGGTGTCGTGAACCTCGGCCGGCGTCAGCTCCAGCAGCTCCGCGATCTCGGCCATCGCCTGGTGGGGAACGCACCTCAGATGCTCCTGCACCAGGTGCAAAGCCGGCAGGGTGAGCGCCCGCTTGCTGGGATAGCGCGGAAAGAGCGACCGGATCTTTTCCTTGATCCCCTCGTTCAGGATTGGTATCCGCTGCGGTGCAACGAAGGTCGTCGGCTCGACTGCCATCGGAGTCTTTCTTTCAGCGATCCAGCTCGGCGGCGATGATGTTCAAGCTCCCCAGCACGGCCACCACGTCCGCGAGCAGGTAATCCTTGATAATGTGGGGAAACAGCGAAAAGTGGATGAACGACGGCGGGCGTGTGCGGACGCGCCAGGCGGTCTGGCTGCCGTCGCCGACGAGATAATAACCCAGCTCGCCATTGGGGCTTTCGATGGCCGCGTAGACCTCGTCGTGCGGCGAATCGATTCCCCGGTTGGGCATGGTCAGCTCGAAGTGCTGAATCAGGCCCTCCATGCTGTTGTAGGTCGTCAACTTATCGGGCAACGGAAACTTATCGGCGATCGGCACGTTGACGGGACCGGCCGGCAGCTTCTGGACGGCCTGCGTGAGGATCGAGTGGCTCTGCCGCATTTCCTCCATCCTGACGATGAACCGCGCCCAGCAGTCCCCCTCCTGCGCGTAAGGCACCTCGAAATCGAGCTCGGGATAGACAAGGTAGGGAGCGTCCTTGCGCAGGTCGTAGGTGACCCCGCTGGCGCGTGCGATCGGACCGGTGCACGAATGAGCGACGGCGTCCGCCTTGCTCAGCACTCCGACGTTGCGGACCCTGTCCAGGAAGATCCGGTTGCGGAACAGCAGCTTCTCCATATCGGAGTAAACCTTGGGGAAGCTGTCGAGCACATTCTGGATCCGATGGAGCACGCGTTGATTGAAGTCGTAGAGCACGCCCCCGACCCGCGTGTAGCCTGGATGGAACCGGTATCCCGACATTTCTTCATAGACGTCGTAGATCAGCTCTCTCAGGTTGAAGGCGAACAAGAAGGCCGTGAACGCGCCCAGGTCGAGTGCGACCGCGCCGGTGCAGAGGAGGTGATCGCTGATCCGCGCCAGTTCGGAGATGATGACCCGGATGTACTGGCACCGCGGTGTCAGCTCGATGTCGAGCAGCTTCTCGACGGCATGGTGCCACGCGACCTCGTTCATCGGCGGGCTGATGTAGTTCTTGCGGTCGACCACCGTGACGTATTGGTTGAAGTTGAGGTGCTCGCCCAGCTTCTCGAAGCCGGAGTGGAGGTAGCCGATGTCCGGCGTGGCCTTGACGATCCGCTCGCCGTCCAGCTCGAGGATCAGACGCAGCGTCGTGTGAGTGGCGGGGTGCTGCGGCCCGAAGTTGAGGGTCCAGGTGGCTTGCTTTGACTCGGTCCCTAGCTCGGGTTCGTCGAGCAATTCGGTCGACATTAGGTCATCCTGTCTCGATCAAGCGGTCCGCGTCCTGCTTCATGACTCACTCCGTGACAACCGCGGAAAATTATGCCGTTCGCCGCGCCCTCGCAGCGGATAATCCTTCCGCAGCGGAAAAGCGGCGAACTCCTCGGGCATCAGGATGCGGCGCAGGTCGGGGTGCCCGTTGAATCGGATGCCGAACATATCAAAAACTTCGCGCTCCATCCAGTCGGCACCCGGCCAGATCGAGACGGCCGAAGGGAGGGTCGGGTCGGGGTCGTCCACGCCCGCCTTGACGACGAGGCACTCGGACGTTTCGAGGTTGCGGAGCACGTAATGGACTTCGAACCGCGCACGCGTCCGCCCCGGATAGCCCAGGTAGTCCGTCGCGCCCAGCTCGGAGAGCAGATTGAAGCCGCCCTTGCCCTTGAGCACCTCGAGCAGCTCTTCCAACCGCGCCGGCGGCACCAGAAGACGCAGGTTGTCGCGAAACCGTGACGTGCTGAAGACGCCCTCGCCCAGGACACACGCAAGCATGGACAGGGTCGCGGCGTGCGGATCGGTGGCAGGTAGGGCGGTGGTGCTCATTTCATTCCTCAGCGCCCAGTTGCGCCGGGCCACCAGGAAGGCGGTAGCCGTATCGGTCCTCGTCGCCGCGCTCGCTGGCCGTGGCGAACCCGATTGGAGCCTCGCGCGAGAGCGTGATGTTTTTTTCGCGTTCCAGCATCTCCGGCAACCCGGATGCACCCGACATGGTACCCCCCTTCTGGATCTTCGACTGGAGGTCCAGCAGCGCCCGCAGGATCTGCTCGGGCCGAGGGGGGCAGCCGGGGATGTAGACGTCGACGGGGATGAAGCGATCGATACCCTGCACCACGGCATACGTGTCGAAGATCCCGCCGGTCGATGCGCACGCGCCCATGCTGATGCACCATTTCGGCTCGGGCATCTGGAGCCAGATCCGCTGGAGTACGGGCATCATCTTCATGGCCACCCGGCCGGCGACGATCATCAAGTCGCACTGGCGCGGGGAAAACCGCATGACCTCGGCGCCGAAGCGGGCGATGTCGAACCGGCTGGCGCCCGCGGCCATCAGCTCGATGCCGCAGCACGCCGTCGCGAACGGCATCGGCCAGAGGCTGTACTTCCGGCACCAGTTGACCACCGCGTCACGCTGGGTGACGAACGTGTTCTCGGGTATCTCGGCCGCACCAGCCGGCTTGATCGCCAGGATCGGCCCCTTGGGCGCCCCATCCCGGGGGGAGACCTCGCTCGGGCCCGCGGTGCCTAGCGCCATTCGAACACCCCTTTCCGCCACGCATAGGCGAAGGCCATCGCCAGAATCCCGATGAAGACCATGACTTCCCAGAAGACCCAATCGCGAAATTCGGCCGGAATTCCCGCAGTGGCTCCCGCGACACCCTGCGCGGAAACGGCACTCCATTGCGCCACCGCCCACGGATAGAGAAACAGCAGCTCGACGTCGAACAGGAGGAATACGATCGCGACCAGGTAAAAACGGACATCAAACCGCTGCCGGGCATCGCCGATCGGGTCCATCCCCGATTCGTAAGGCATCTGCTTCACTCTCGTTGATTTGCTCGGCGCCAAGAGCGCGCTCGCGGCGATCATGCTGGCGGCGATCGCGATCGCCACGATCAGGAAAAGAAAGACCGGCGTGAACTCCTCGCCCATCGATCAACGCTCCTCGCTCGCCCAGAACCCCACCCCTCTAACTTTGTGAAGGGTTTCACAAATTGTAAGGTTTGAGAATCCAGCGTCAACGAGCGAGCGATTTCCCGCGCACCCGCACACTTGTCTGAGGTGGGACTGGACCTCGCCGGGCCGGTCATGGGGCGGCTGACCTGGCACCGCTGGCCGGCACGAGCTCGTTCTACGGGTTGCTGTCCTGGGCGCGGTTGAGGACTTCGGCCGGCGTACGGCGGGTTCGGCTGGATCGAGCGGCCGCACTGGGTGGGAGCGGTGGCGGCGGTGGAATCGAGCCCGATCGGCTTCCCACCGCGTCGGACGAGCGTGGACGCACCGGAGCCGAATGCGATGGTCGGGGCGTCGAATCCGCGCGCCCGCTCAGATCATCGGCGCGCCCCGGAGTGGTTCGCCTCATTCGCCGATCGGTGACGGGCTCAGTCGCCGCGTCGAGGATACTCGTCGGATTCTCCCGTCTGGAGGACAGCGCGTGGGAGACCCGACGGCGCGTCTGGTTATAGTCCCTGATCAGTGCGGCACGCCTCGCGGGGTCCCGCTCGGCGAAATACGCGAAATACTTCTGGGTGATCAGTTCCTGCGTTTGCTCGTACGTGCTGTCCGCCTTGCGATTCGGGCGGTACTCGCGCTTCCCGTCCGTGTCGAAACGGGAGTCCACGGTCGACCGATAGTACGGCATGCCGATGCCATACTTCTCGGCCCCAGCGCGCGCTGTCCCCGCCAGCTCGTTGAGATAAGTTTGGAACTCATTGTCACGTCTCCCGCCGGAACGCGCGTTCATCCCGCCCTGTCCCGCCCCGGGACCTGCTGGGCCAATTGGCCGGGTATAAGCCTCGAATTGGGAGTTATACGGCTGGAACGGGTCGGGACCGAACCCCTGAGCCGAGGCGAAGGGCGCACCGGCCTGCGCCGCCATGATGCTCAGTCCTGCGAGCAGAGATCGGAGCCAGTTGCCGCGAGTCGAAATCATGCTTCGGTCTCCTGCAAGATGGTTTCAACAACTCCCCGTCAGGGCCGTAGCTCTTGGCCACGCGCCAGTGAACGCCGTGAATTCGCGATCGGGCCAGGCACTCGAACGCTCCGTCTCCGCACGCGGGAATCGGCACCCGGAATCCGGCCACTCTATTTATTGTATCAATCAGATCGTCCAACGCCATCAGGTACTTCGAATGGTCACCACCGAAACACTGGATCCGCCGTCCGGTGCGAAGGAAGATGATGGATGCGCGGGTGGCGCCTGGATTCGGTTGAGGACCAACATGATGTTTCTCGCGAGCAACTTGCATCGAGAAAGTGGAAACGCGAGCGGAATCAGCTATGATGGGGTGCGATACGGTGATCGGCCGTGGCCGTGATCCGCTGCCGGTCATGGCGAATGTGTGGGTTGGTGAAGCCGGGAGGGTCCGAGATGCTTGGTGCGAATCTCATGCTGTTGGTCTCGTTGGGGCAGGTGCAACAAGCGGGCCCGGATCGAGACCCGGCCGCGCTGGTTGTCCAATTAGGAGCGGCCCGTTATGCGGACCGTCAGGCGGCGGCCGCGGCGCTCGAGCGGATCGGCCGCCCCGCCCTGCCCGCCCTCCGAACCGCGCGCGACTCCCGCGACCTGGAAGTCAGGAACCGGGCCTGGAGCGTCACTCAAAAGATCGAAGGCGCCTTGTTGACCCTGCCGACGCGCATCCGGCTCGATTTCGACGATACGCCGCTCTTCGACGTGACCAAGGCGCTCAGCCTGCAAGCCGGCTTCAAGATGGCCTTGTATCCGCCGAACCTGACCAAGTGGAGACTCCAGCGCGTGACGCTTCACGGGTCGCAGCCGGTCGATTTCTGGAAGGCCGTCGACCAGCTCTGCGATGCCGCCGGGCTCCAGTACAATTCGAGCATGCACGGCTTCGGCGGCGAGCGCGACCCGATCTTCACCTTGACCGACGGTTCGCAACGTGCCCTCACGCCCATCTCGGACCACGGGCCCTTCCGCGTCAGCCTGCTCGGCGTTGATTATCACCGCAACCTGATCTATGCCCCCCAAAGCGGTGCCATCGGCAACCTGACCCCGCCACGTCCTCGCCCCGCCGCCCTGGAGCCTGGTCCCCGCGACGCCGGCTCGCCCCCTCGACTTCGTCCCGTTACGAACGAGCCCGCTCCCCGCGACCCCGCCCTGGCTCCTCGGCTCAATCCCCGTACGAATGTCCAGTTCACGGCCCAGCTCGTCGTGGCCGCCGAGCCACGGCTCACGCTGACCTACCAGCACGGCTCGCTCCAGCTCATCGAGGCCGTCGACGAGCGTGGCAACTCGCTCATCCCGGCGGGCAAGAGCGGACAAGTTAGCCGCACCGCGGCGTATTTTGGGATCATGAGCGGACCCGTCGTCCAGATCCCCGCGCCGCTGCACCGGCCGGCCGTGCCCGGCGAATCGATCAAGAAGCTGCGCGGGATCATCCCGCTCACGGTCTCGTCGCGCCGACCCGACCCCTTGATCGTTCCCCTCACGAACTCCGCCGGCAAGACTTTTGAAAACCCCGATCTTCAATTGACCGTCCACGAAATCCGACCCATGCTCAACACGCGCAATACACTCGTCGAGCTCTCGCTCAGACCCAGCGACCGCGACGCATTGTCGTCTCCCGACGACGCGGACGGCTTCAACAACCTCATGCAGCGGCCTGATCCCTCCCAGCTTCAGATCGAAGTGACCGATACGCGAGGCCAGATGATTCCCTGGTTCCAGTCGGGCGCCGACGCCGAAACCTCCCGCGTCACGCTCACGTTGACCAACCCGGCAACCGAGCTCAAGGAGCTGCGCTACTACACCCTGACGCGCTCCAGTGTGAACGTCCCCTTCGAATTCACCGACATCCCGATGCCGTGAATGCAGCGATTGGTCCCTCTGACCACTGACCACTATTCCGCGATCAGTGCGGCGGCCTCGGCGCGAAAGCGTTTCAGCTCCGGGTTCCGTGGCTGGTTCTTCTCCATCCAGCGCACGGCCTGATCGAACCAGGTTCGAGCCTTCTCATGCTGTCCTCGCTTCCAGCAGGTCATGGCGAGGAAGAACCAATCGAAACTATCACCGCCGGCGCGGAGCTCGACCGATCGCTCGAGGGCGGCCTGGGCGGCGTCCCAGTCGCCGGCCCGGCAACGCGCGATCCCCAAGCTGTTCCAGTACGACCCGTTCTGAGGCGCGCGGCGGGTCGCGGCCTGGGCCAAGGCGATGGCGCGAGCCGGGTTGCGCAGGCTCAGGTCGGGACACGTCGCCAGCGCCCAGGCGAGGTTGTTTGACAACTCCAGCACTTGGGCGTCCCCGGGGCCGACGGCGTCGCTCTCGGGCCCGGTGTCCGGCGGTTCGGGCCACTCCTGTGTCCCCCCGGACCAGAGCCGCACCGAGCCATCCTGGGCGACGGTGGCAAGGACCTGGCCGTCAGGACTGACGGCGATCGACTTGACCATGTCGCCGGGGACCTTGATCGTTGCGCGTGTCTGGCCGATGGCCAGGTCCCAGATGCGCACGGTTCCGTCGACGCTCCCCGATGCGAGCGTCTTGCCGTCAGGAAAGAAGGCCAGGGATCGCGGGGAGAACCGGTGACCCTTGAGGGCGGTACGCTCGCGGCCGGTGGCCGCGTCCCATATCTTCAAGGCACCACCGCCGTGGCCTGACGCCAGGACGTCGCCGTCCGGCGCAACCGCCAATGCCAAGACCTGGGGCCCGATCGGGCGTTCCAGGGTCCGCTCCAAACGCTTCGCGACCACGTCCCAGATCTGGAGCGACCCATCTCCGCCTCCGCACGCCAGCCGTTTTCCATCGGTGAAAAACGCCAGCGACAAGACCTTCCCCCCATTCCCGCGCCGGAGGACCTCCTGCCGGTCGGTCACGAGATCTCGGATCCAGATCGTGCCGTTGTGGTCTCCCGAGGCGAGCCATTCACCGACGGGCGAGAACGCCACCGCCTGGACCTCCCGTTCATGGCCTCGGAAGACGGCGCGTTCGCGGCCGGTCGTCAGGTCCCAGACCCGTACCGTCCGGTCCGAGCAAGCGGCCGCGAGATTCTTCCCATCGGACGAGCAGGCCAGGCTCGTGATCGAGGTCCCGAGCCTGGCAACCACGCCGCGGGCTCGGGCTCGCGATACGTCCCAGAGCGTGATGGTGCCGTCGATGGTGCCGGTCGCAAGGGTCGTCGAGTCGGGGCTGAAAGCCACGGACATGCCCTGCCCGGCGGGCATGTCCAGCACGACCGACGGGGACCGAGCGGCTGTCGACCAGATCGGGACGGTCCCGTCGTCGCAGCCCAGAGCGATCGTCCGGCCGTCGGGCCCCAGGGCGGCCGTCCGCACGCCCTCGGCGACGCCCTGCGAGATCACCCTTCCAGCGGCCAGGTCCCAGATCGTGAAGCAGCGAGCGTACTGGTTGACCCCCAGCTTCCGGCCATCGGCTGAAAAAGAAATCGAGTCTGTGCCACCCGCGTTGCCTCCGAGCACGATTCGCTGGTTCCCGGTGGCCACGTCCCAGAGGATCACCACCCAGCCGGTGCCCCCACCGGCCAAGGTTCGGCCATCGGGACTGAATGCCAGCGCCGCCGACGCGCCGCGCAGCCCCGTGAAACGCTTGATGACTTTCCCGGTGGATAGGTCCCAGAGCGACGGCTCCTTGTCGGACCCACCGGTGGCCAGGGTTCGCCCGTCAGGGGCGAGTGCCATGGCCGCGGTTGAGCCCTCGGGCAGCGGGAGCCGGCTCCGGACCTGGCCGGTGTTCGTGTCCCAGAGCGTCGCAAATCGCTCGTCCAGGGTGACCAAGGTCTTGCCGTCGGCCGCGAAGGCCACATCGTCCACTGTGTGGGTGGGACTGGACTGCCGCCATCGTTCCCGCCTCGCAACCAGGTCCCAGAGCGCGACGGCGTGCTCCTCGCCAGTGGACGCCGAGGCCAGGAACTTGCCGTCGGCGGAAAACGCCAGGGCGCTCACCGGGTCGCGGTGACCGGGGAGCATGAGGCGCGGGCCGGACCGATCGACGCTGGAGAGGACGATCGTGCCGTCGTCGGCCCCGGAGGCAAGACGGGTGCCGTCAGGGGAGAATGCCACTTGACGGACGGGCCGAGCATGCAGCGCCGTGCCAGGCGACCGCGCGCCTCCGCAGAGCCGCCAGAGGTAGCCCCACTCGAAGCCGCGTAAGTCAACCTCACCCGGGGCGGGGCGCTGCCGCTCGAGGATTTCCAGGGCGTAGGCGACGTTGCCCAGCTCCCAGGCCTGGTGCGCCAGGTTCATATCGGCCGCGTACAGATGGCGGCGTAGGTCCTTTTCTCGCTGGACGGCGTCGATGCGCAGGGAAAAGGGGATAAGTCCAATAATCAGGATCGCGCTAGCGGGCCGAGGCAACACCTTTTTACCGATGGTGATCGCGCGCCATCCCGTCTCATCCCAGGGAGAGGCCTGTTCCCAGCTTGCGGCCCTTCGAGCGAGTCGCCAGGGTCAAGTCGAACGCGGTGACGGTGCCGGCACCGGTGACGTCGGCCGAGAGCGGCGTCCAGCCCAAGGGCGACGTCTCGCCGATGCTGGCGGCGATCTCGTTCAGGTCGTTCTGGTCGACGATCCCGTCGCCGTTGACGTCGCCGAGAAGCCGGTAGAAATGGTGCATGGCCGTCTGGCCGTTCGGCTGCAGGATGTCCACCTCGTAGTAGCCGTCGGCGGCCGTGGTGTTGGGATTGCCGCCGATTCCGCTCGCGCCGAAGTCGATCTCGATCGCGTGGTCGAGCACGTCGAGCATCGTTGGGCTTGAGAGCGAGACCGCGGTCTTGCTCGAGGCATCGCCGTTCAAGTCATACTTGTAGATCTGGATATCGGGCGACGAAGTGCTGATCGAGCTCACGATCGAGGTCAGCTTGCCGCCACTCTGGCTGTCGCTCTCATTGAACGCGAGGTCGAGGTAACGGACGAAGGACCGGCCAGGGCCCCCGTGCTCGACCGTGAAGCCAACGACCTGGAGCTGGCCGGGCACAGCGAAGACCTCGTTCGGGAAAGTCACGTTCGGGCTCGTGGGAGCAGCCTGGACGTTACCGGCGGAGTCGTATCCGATGCTGTAGAACGAGTAGGTATGCGACTGGCCATCGGTGAGTCCCTGATCGATGATCGTCGAGTGGTCGTTCCCCTTGCTGTCGGCAGCGCCGGCGGGGATGGTATAGGGGCCGACTTCCTGGTAGGCGCCTCCATCGACCGAGGCGAACACCTCGAAATAAGTCACCAGGCCGCCGCCGGGATCGCTGCCGGTTAGGTTGAGTGTGAAGGTGCCGCTGGAGGAGTTGACCGAGCTGGGGTTGGGCCCTGTCGTGCCATCGACTGAAGTAACCGGCGGGGTGAGGTCAGGTAGATAGGTGCTGGCCTCGATCAACGGCTTCTTGCTCTCCGTGTTGCCCGCGAAGTCGTGGGCGATGCTGTAGAAGGCATACGTCGTATTGCTCTGCCCGGTGAACATGGCCGTCGGATTGACCGGCGGCACGTTCGTCCAGAGCGCCCACGGGCCGCCATTCGTGGAGCTGTAGATGTCGTACGACGCGACGCCGGACGGCGGGTTCCCTTGATCGGAGCCGGTGACCGAGACCGCGAAGGTCAGGCTGGTGCCGCGCTTGGCCAGCGCGTTCACGTGGCTGGTCGGCGGGGTCGTGTCCATCAGCCACGAGGTTGACAGGGTGTTCGTGCCCGCGTTGCCGGACGGGTCCTGGATGCCGGTGGCGCTCACGGTCAGGGTGTCGTTGCCGTTGCTGGCGGTCAGGCCGGAAAGCCCGTTGATCTGATAGGTCGAGCCCGAGACCGATGTCACCGTCACGGCGCCGGTGATCAAGTTGGGGCCGCCGTTGTCGCTGAGCGTGAGGGCGGAATCCGTGAAGGTGCCCAGGTTGACCGGCTCGTTGAAAGTGACGTCGACGGACGAGACGGGCGTGTTGCGCGGGCTCGCGACGCTCGCGATGCTGGTGAGGGTCAGCGGGCGCGGATTGATGACGACTCCGTCGATCACGACTTTGCCGAGTTGACCGGCCGAGTAGGTGCCGGTGACGGCAATTCCCACGGTAAGGAAATTGAGGTACCCCGACACCTTGACCTGCCCCGCGAGGATCTGGTCGATGGTCAGGTCGTTGATATTGCCGGCGGTGATCGTCCCGGTGGAAGTCAGCGAGCCTCCGATCGACATGGTGTTGATCGTGCTGGAGTCCTCGACCTGGCCGCTCAAGTCGCCGGCTATGGTGAACGCGGTGATCGTCGCGACGTTCAGCAGGGTCATGTCGGCGGCGAAGTTCCCGTCGATCTGTGCTGAGAAGGTGGTGTCGCCGGTGCCGCCGTTGACCGTGAGCAGCTCGCCCGGTTCTCCGGGCGTGGTGGAGAGCCCGGTCGGACTGTTCAGGGTGACGTTGGCGCTCGCGCCGTTCGCATCGATCACGACACTGGGGGCACTGATCAAGCCGCCCAAAGTGATCTGGGAGCCGGGGCCCGTGAGGTTGCCGTACTCGCCGGTAATCGTGATCGACACCGCGGCCTGGATGCTGGTGCCGGCGTCCTCGGTGAAGTCGTCGCCCGCTTGCAGGAACACCGAGCCGGTCGTCGAATCGATCGACGCGCCGGTCGCCAGGACCATGTCGCCCCGGGTGGCGTCGTGAGTCGACGTCACGGTGATGTCCCCCACCGAGTTGATACTCTGAGTGATCGTGATCGGGCTCATCGCGATGATGTTGACGGTGCCACCCGCTTGCACTCCGGGCAGAGTGGTGTTGGCGAGCACGCCGCCGACGGTCAGGGCACCACTGTTGACCAGCCAGATGCTGCCGGTGGTGGACTGAGCCTGCAAGTTGCCGACCGCGGTCGTGATCGGGCTGCTGGCCGTGCCGATGTTGTCGGAGGCGAAAAGGATGGCGCTCGCGGCGTCCACGTTCACATCGTTCACCGTATTCCCATTCAAGATCGAGCCGGCGGCGGTCAGGTCGACGTCGCCGGTGGCGGAGAATGCGGTGACGAGGTTCAGGTCGCCGTTCACTTCCGAGATCGACACGCTGAGCTCGGCGTTCGCTTCTTCCAGCAGTGCGGTGGGGGCCAGGTCGATGACGATCGGGAGCAGGCTCGTGCCGATCCCGCCGGTGTTGCCTCCTTCCAGGAAGAGGTTGCCACCGATGATGTTGACGCCCCCGGCCGGCTGGCCGTTCACGATGCCGGCGAGGCCGAGGATGCGCACCACGCCGTCCGGGTGCCCGCTCGAGGAGCCGCCCGAGGCGGTCACCAGGTCGAGCGTGATCGGCAAGGGCGCGCCCTGGTTTGCCACGTCCTGGCCGGAATCGAGGTCGATGTTCTGGCCGGCGGTCGCGTCCACGACACCGGTGTTTTCCAGGCTGATGCCCTTCTGAAGGTTGATGGTCAGCTCGACCGGATTGAACGAGGGATCGGTCGGGGCTACCGCGACCAGGGTGTTGTTCGGGCCGGCATTGTAGAACGTGACGTCCGCGGGCTGCGCCGCGGCGAGGTCGAGGGCCTCTTGCTCGGGGAGCGCGCCCGTGAGCGGCAACGGGATCGTATCCTGGCCCGAAACCGTGCCGATGCTGCCCGACACGACGATCGCGACGTTCTTGCCCTCGACGTTGGGGTCGGGAATCGTCTGGACGGTCGACGGGAACAACACCGGCTCGAGGATGCTGAGGCTCATCGAGTTTTGCAACTGGCTCTGGCTCCATGCCGCCCGCTCCGACTCGACGTCGACTTCGGAGAGGTAGTTGCCGGTGCCCGTGACGCTCGTGAGCTGGATCGGGACCGGCGGCGAGGCGGTCGCATTCGCGAAGCTGGAGGCAAGCCCGATCAAGGCCGAGCTGCCCGTGTTATTGGGGTCCACGATCACGTAGTAAGTATCGCCGTCGGTCAGGCCGCCGGCCGACCCGCCGTTGGCGTGGTAGATGACGGCCTGGCCCGTGGTGAAAACGTTCTGAGGCAGATCGATCGACAAACCCGTCGGGTCCACTTGCGAGGCACCGAACGTCTGGAAGATTTCAGAGAGCACGTTGTCGGCGCCCGTCACGGGGGAGAGCTGAATCAAGACCGGGTACGTTGCGGTCGCGTTCGCATAGCTCGATGCGAGGCTGATCTGGGTCGGGTCATAGCTCGGGTCCACGATCACGTAGTACGTGTCGCCGTCGGTCAGGCCGCCGACCGACCCGCCGTTGGCGTGGTAGACCACGGCCTGTCCGTTCGTGTAGGCATTACCGGGCAGGCTGATCACGAAACCTGTGCTGTCGATGTTCCCTGGTCCGAAGACCTCGTTGGGGCTGGCAAAGATATCGGAGAGGGAATTGCCGGTGCCGGTGACGTTGGAAAGCTGGATCGGGTTCGCGTTGGTTGCATCCTGGTAGCTGGCGGCGAGGCTGATCTCGTTCGAATCGGCGGGGTCGACGATCGCGTAGTACGTGCTGCCATCGGTGAGCCCGCCGGCCGACCCGCCGTTGGCGTGGTAAACCAAGGCCTGGCCGGTGACGTAGCCGTTGCCGGGCAGGTCGATCAAGGTGCCGGTGGGGTCGATGTCGGCGGGGCCAAAGTTCAGGGTCACGCTGCCGGCAAGCGGCGTCTGATTGGCGAAGTACATGTAGTTGGGATTGAAGCTGTTGCCCAGCTTGCCGAAGATCGCATTGAAGGTGCGATATTCCTGAGTATCCGCGTTGCCCAGCGTGGTGAGGGCGTTGTTCACGAAGGTGGAGAGCGCGCTGCCGGAGAGCCCCTGCGAGGTGCCTTGGTTCGTGTAATACGTGGTCCAGGCAGCCAGTTGACCGGGCGGCAGCGTCACCTGGAAGGTGGGGTCGAACACGCTCGAGTTGGGCTGTTCATCGCGGAAAATCCAGTAGGTCTGATACTCCTGGTCGATCTGGTTTTCGTACGCATTGATGGTGTCGTTGACGCTGATCTGGGCCGTGGATTGCGTGGCCAGCATGCTATTCCAGCGCCCTTCGAGCTCGGCGAGGTTCTGGGTGTCGGGTACCGAAATGTTGTTGGCATCGACCAGGTTGCCGCCCTTGACCTCGACGCGAATGTTGCCCGTGATCGAGTCGATCTTGTCGACCCGCAAGTCTCCGGTGGACTGACGGACGAAGACATCGTCCTCGGACGTCACCTTGAGGTTGTCGACGCTCGCGGTGCCGACGTCGACGACGATGGGGAGCGCATCGCCGGCGGGAGAGTCGGCCGTGCCGCCCTGGCCCAGGCTGCCGACCGAGCCGAACGACGCGGTCAGGTCGACCGCACCCCCCTCGACGAGACTGCTGGCATTGGCCGCGAGGATGCTCAGGTCGGCTGTGAGCGCGACGTTCCCGGTCGTCTGCGAGGCGATGACCTGGCCGATCTTGATCGAGCCCGATTGGTCATCGATGTTGATGCTGCCGTTCGCCGAGGTCGCGTTCAATGTGCCCGGGACCGGGTTCGATGCGTTGCCGCTGTTGGTCAAGTCAAGCAGCAAGGGGGCGGTGCCGCCGATGCCGGTACCGGCGGTCAGAGTGATGTCTTGGCCGCCAACCGATCCCCCTGAGTTCTCTTCCTGGATGCTGCCATCGGGCGCGCTCAAGGTCGTCGTGCCGGCGGCGTTCTGGATCGGGCCATCGATCAGGAGGTCGCCCTCCGTGCTCACCGTGACGACCTGCCCTGTAGCGCCTTCGCCGTAGCCGGTGAACGTGATGTTGATCGGCCGGTCCGCACGAATGCTGTTGGTGTTGATGTTCGACTCCGGCGTGGTGACGATGATTGTCGTGGAATAAGTCGTCACGCCGTACCAGGTCGTGTTGTGCTCGGAGGTCTCCGTCTCGGTCGAGTAGGTGATGAGGTTCTGAGTGCCACTGATGCTGCCGAGCGGTATGGGGACCGGGATGGGCGCGGTCGCATTCGCGAGGCTCGACGCCAGGCTGATCAGGGCCGGGTTGGATGTGTCCACGATCACGTAGTACTCGGTGCCGTCGGTCAGGCCGCCGACCGACCCGTTCGGGTCGACATGGAAGATCACGGGCAGGCCGGTCTTGAAGCTGTTCCCGGGCAGGCTGAGCTCGTAACCGTTCGCCTGGAGGTCTGAGGCGCCGAAGGGCTCATAGTTGCTGATCTGCTGGAAACTATACTCGTAATCGGCGGAGTCGACGCGGGTGCCAGGGGTGAGGTCCTGGAAGCTCGGGTCATTCGCTGCGTTATCGATCCACTCGCCAGGCAGCAGGCTTACGGGCGAATGGGGTGTGGTGATCGAGCTGACGAGGTCGCTCGGGGGCAGATTGACGACTCCAAGCCAGGAGGATGTCTCGTAGATATTAGTGACAGTCACCGAGAGGCTTTGGCCATCCTCCCAGACGAACCGCGCGGCGGCCGGCTGATAGCTCGCCGTGCGGGCGCCGGCGTTGGGGCCGCTGTATTGGCCCGCTGACACGAGCGAAGCCAACGAGCCGTCGGGGAAGGCGTAAAAGCTGTAGGTGTCGACCTGTCCATTCTGGCGATAGTACACCGTGACCAGCGGCTGGCGTTGGTCGTTCTCCTGGCCGGTGTCGGTGATCTTCAACATGCCCGCGGTGCCTTGGCCGGTGGAGAGGCCGGAAGTGACCAGGGGATAACTGGTGTTGTTGAGCACATGGATCGCTCCGTACCCGTCCAGTACGTTGATGTTTCCGGTGCCGGTGCTGAGCATGTCGCCATAGAGCTGCACCAACCCGCCCTGGACGTCGGTCTGCCCCAAAACGAGCTGGCCCGTCGGGGCTTCGTAGTAGACATCGATGTTGTCAACCATGGCCTCGGGGAGCAAGAATTCCTTGTAATCATTGGTGAACAAGCCGTACGATAAGACGAAGTTTTGGGCGTTTTGCAGACCTCCATTCTCGTAATCCTGGTACGCGGCCGCCGCGCCGCTGATGGCCTCGGTCATGCTCTCGTAAAAAGTTTTCCCCGGGATGTCTGGGTTGTAAAGCGGCTGGTACGTGTCGTCGATCGTCACCTGCTGGTCCGGCTCGCCGCTCTGGATGGTGCCGTCGACGTTCAAGTACTCGGCGCTCACGAAGACGTCGTTGGCCACGATGATGTTGCCGGTTCCGGGGGTCGCCAGCGCGGTGGCTACCGCCTGCGCGACCGGGGTGCCGCTGGCGTTCCCGTTGATGCTGAGGGGGCTGCCCAACGGGGGATTGGGATTGGCGGCCGCGGCATTGGCCTCGGTGAGGGTCGTGACGTTCGACCAGAGCGTGCTGGGGTCGCCGCCGATGCTGTCGATGCCGGCGACGTAACTCTGGACGAAGCTCCCGGCGGCGTGGATGGTGACCGTCCCGACGTCAATGTTTGCGTTGACGATCACGTTCCCCTGGCTCGTGACCGTCAACACGGTCGGCGGAGCGGAGATGTTTCCGTTCAAGTCGACATCCGGAGGTGAAATAGTCGCCTTCGAACCCCCCCGCGTTCGCGGGGTCGCTCGCGCTGTAAGTGTTTGTGATCGTGATCGTGGGCGCCACGGAAGTGTTGGCGACCTGGATGTTGAACGACGGCGCGGTCTGGTTGTGATTGACTCCCCCGATGCCCGAGTTGCTCGTGACGGTCTTCCCATCGAAGAAGACGATGCCGCCTGAGCTTTGCGGGATCGTGATCTGGCCGACGCTCAAGTAGGCAGGGCTGTTGTTGGTGATGGTGATGCTCACGTTGCCCGGCGCGATCAGGCTGCCGCCGCCCCCGAGGTTGTCGGCGTTCACGAAGATGGTGCCGGCCTCGGCGAAGATGGGGGAGAGTCTGATGAACGGTACCGCGTCGAGCGGACCGGGGGGGACGACGGTTCCATCGCTTTCGGTTTGGCTCAGGCCCAGTAACCCCAATTCATACACGACCTGCTGGATTTCGGAGTCGTAGGCGTTGACGGCGGCCGTGTCGCCCGCGTAGGCGACCACCAGACTCCGCAGATTCGCCAGCTCGGTGGTCAGGTCGTTGACGAGGTTTTCCGTGTCCTGGGTGAAGGAGATGGGACCGCTCACCGTGTAATCGGTCGGGTTTTCCAGGATGTCCTTCTGGATCGTGAGCGACTGGATGTTGTCGATGCCGAGCTGGATCGTGCCATTGACGGTGACAGTGGTCGTGGTGTTGACGATACCGGTTCCGGTATGAACGTCCGAGGAAACGCCGTTGCCGCCCGTCAGGCTGCTCAAGCCGCTTGCCACGGCCGTGAGCCAGTCCTTGCCGGTGCCCAGCGCGTTCGTGATCGCGTTGCCGTGTTGTTCGGCCATGAGGTTGGCGTTGCCGGCTGCCAGGAGCATCGCCCCGGAACCCACGTTGACGGTATTGGTCTGGTCGATCTCGCATTTCGAGGTGAGCTCGAAGGCCGGGACGACCGAGGCGTTCAGCTCGTACGGGTCGGATCCCATGGTCAGATCGTTGAGATCGCCGCTCATATCGCCGCCCGCGATCAGGTTCAGGTTGCCCTGCGCCTGAACAAAGGCGCCCGATCCGACGTTGACGGCGTCGTTCTCGGCGATGGTTGCCTCAGCGTCGATCGAGCCCGGTGAAGCCAGGCCGTAGGTGTGGACCGTGGGCGCCACCGTGAGGTCGCTCGTGGTGCGGGTGTCGAGGTTGACGTCGCCCACCGTGTAAATGGTGGCATTGGGGCCGATCTGGGCGGTGGCGTCGTTGGTATCCGCGTGAATGGTCGAGGTTGCGTCGGAACCGTCGATCACGCCGCCGGTATCGAGGTTCACGGTGTCGGAGCCATCGATGTTGTTCAAGGCGTACAGCTCGAAAAGGCCCGGGTTTGTGGTGCTGCCGGTGACGTTGATGTTGGCATTGGCGCCCACATCCGCCGTGGTGTGGTTGGCGATGGTCGTCATGCTCTGGGCGGCGTTGCCCTGCAGCACGCCTCCGGACCCGGCACTGACGTTGTACTGGCCCGACGGCACCAGGTTTTTCTCGGTCGTGTTCGTCGCCAGGATCTGGAGGCTCTGGGTGACGATCGAAGCGTAATTGCCGATGTGGGCGCTCGCCGTGGAGCTGTCGGTGTTGTTGGCCCACGAGCCGCTGAACCCGACCGCATCGGCCTGGGTCGTATCGGTCTGGCTGTCGAACTGGGCGGTGTGCAGCGCACTGATCGAGAGGCTGGAGACATCGAGGCTCGTCCCCGGTCCGGTGTTATCGGCGATGGCGGCGGATGTGCTGCCCCCGGTGTTGGTGTCTGCCATGGCGGCGGAGCCGGCGACCACGCCGCCGCTGCCGGAGACCGCCTGGGCGTAGTTGATGTCGTCGCCATCGGCGGCGATCGAGAGCGCGGGCCCGCTGCTCTGCTGGTATTCCATCGGCTCGCCGAGATAGAAGCTGTTGGGCCCGACGTCGATATAGCTTGTGCCGCCACTCTGCGACAGGGCCGTCGCCGGATCGAAGGCAACGGGCGCGGCCCCGATCAAATCGACGGGAGTCAGGAGGTGGTCGCCGACGGAGAACGCCGGCTGGGACAGCGCGATCGTGATGGCGCCGCTGCCGGGCTGCGAAAGGTTGCCGCCGGAGGTCATGACCGCGTTCTGGGACGAGCTTGCCAGGCTGATCAAGTTGGGGTTGGACGGATCAGGGACAACGTAGTAGATCGTCCCGTCCTGGAGGTTGCCGATCGGATCGCCCGCGCTCAAGGAGACGTCACTACCCACCGTCGCGCTCGTCAGGGCGCTCGACTCGGCGGTCGCCGTGTTGGATCCCGCCGCGATGATCCCGCCAAAGTTGCTGGTGCCGAGCGCGGACTGGTCGGTATAGTTGTTCGCCTCGATCTTGACCGCGTTCGAGATGTAGAGCGTCGTCTGGTTGGCAATGGAGCTGGTGACGGTTCCGGTGTCATTCGCGGTGCTCGAGGTGGCGGTGGCGCCAAACAATGCGCCAGCCGACCCGCTGGCGTTGGCGCTCACGGTGTCGGTGCTGTTGGTAGGGAATGACGCCGCGCTGAGGCTCGAGGCATCCTCGATGGAGCCTTCGCCGACCTGGGGGCTCGGGAGGTATTTCGCCACGCCGGCGTCCAACCCAGCGGCGATGATCGTGGTGCCGGCTCCGCCCGCTGTCGCGGTCACCGTCGGCGAGGCGGTCGCGTTGGCGACTGATGCGCCGATGTCAACGAGCGCGCCGGCGGACACGCCGGTGACGTCGGCCGTGGCCTGGGGCGTCACGGTCGCGAGGACGGAGACCTCGTTGCCCGCATCGATCCGGCTGCCGTCGCCGGTGGTGGCGGTGATGCTCGGGTCGACGGTGGCCGTGCCAAGGGCGCCGTCGACGGCGGCGATTCCGGCCGACGCCGCGGTGGAGTCGGCCGTCGCGTCGTCGACGCCGTCGGCTGTGATCGACACGTCGTTGCCGCCGGTCAGGTTGACGTTCGCATCCGAATGGGCATCGGTCGAGCCGCCGTCGGAGGCAGTGGCGATGCTGATGCCGGCGCCGACGACCCCCAGCCCCGCGCCGATCGCCTGCGCCATGGCGTTATCGCCCGACCCCGCGATGAGCGAAACGTCGTCCCCGGCCGTGAGCGAGGCGCCGGCGGCGACGCCGGCGTCGACGGTGGGGGATGCCGTCGACGTCGCATCCGAGCCGGCGGCGCCGAACAAGAGCGCGCCCGCGCCGGAACCGGCCATTGAGCTGGCCCCGTTCGAATACACGTAGCCGCCCAAACCGATATTGTTCAAGGCCGACACGGAGATGTCGTTGCCCGCCTGGAGGACGGCGCCGGCGCCGACCTCGGCCGAGACGCTGGGAGATACATCAGCATTGGCGATGGACGCTCCCAGCGCCGCGGCCAGCGAAACGGCGATGCCGAATGCGTTGGCGGACGCTCTGCTGGTGGCCGTTGCCTGAACCCCGATGTCGTCGGTGACGTCGACGTTGCCCGCGATCGCGGCCCCGACGCTGGGATCGGTCACGGCGCTGGCGTACACGCCCGTCGCACCCGTGTACCCGGCCGCAACGCCGTACGACTCGGCCGTGATCGTGTCAGAGGAGAAGGCCTCGACGCTGACGTCGCTCGTGGGTCCCGTCTGGCCGATCTGAGCGCCGGAGCCGATGCCGGCCGTCGTACCGCCGGTGGCGTTGGCGATCGCGACGCCCACCCCGACCGCGACGCCCCCGAAATCGCCGCCCAACGCTTGGGCCGTTAGCGAGCGGCTCGACTCGGCCGTGACGTTAATCTGCGGGGCCGCGATCGTCACCCCGCTGTTGAGGGTGGCCGACACGGTGCTGCCGTCCTGGACGTCGACGACCTGGGCGCCGATGCCGACAACTCCCGCCGTGCCAGCGAATGCGGTGCCATAGGAAGTGTCCTGGAGGCCGGCGTCGACAATCACGGTGTTGGCGGCGGTTACCGAGGAGTTTTGGTCGATGTACGACTGCGTATTCCCATCGATGTTGGCGATCTCGACCGACCCGCCGATGCCGACCACCCCGGCCGACAGGCCGCCCGTCAAGCCCGTGTAGCTGACGATGCTCTGGGCCTCGAGGTCGACGACGCCCCCCGAGGTCACGCTGACGCCGGAACCGATGAACGCCACCGTGCCCTGCGGCACCGCCGTGCTGTCGACTGCGCTCGCGACCGGGTCACCGCTAATGGAGCCGCTGACCCCGCTCTGGGCCGAGCTGATGTTGCCGCTGATATCCTGCGTGTTGCCGGCCGCGCCGTTATGGTTCGGGTCGGTCATCGAGCCGATCAGAGCGGAGGCCCCTCCGGCCTGGCCTTCCGCGTTCGTGCTGGAGCCGGAGAGCCCGTTGTTCGGAATGCCTCCAACCGTGCCGTCGCTCGCGTTGCCGTCGGTATAGCCGGCGCTGTACGGCTCGCCGATCGACCAGACCGACACCGACCCGACCAGTCCCACGAATCCGGCGGCGGCGCCCAGGGCGTAGGTCTGAACGCTGTCATCGGACAGCGCGTTGACGGAGACGTACAGATTCGCGTGGACGTCGGAGCCGTTGCCGATGTAAGCCCGGGTCGAGTTGTTCATGAGGCCGACGTCGACGCCGCCGGCGATGCCGGCGATGCCTCCGGCCAGCCCGCCCGCGAATGAGAAGTTGGATGCCTGGTTGACCGCCGAGACGTTGACGGCCTGGTTTGAGCTGGCGCCACTCGAGCTGGGGTTGATGTGCGCGAGATCGCCGACGTAGGCCTGCGTGTCCGAGCTGAAGACCTCGACCGACACGCCGCCGGCCAGGCCGGCGAAGAAGCCGCCCGCGCCGGCCGCCGCGATGTTGGTGACGTTCTCGCTCGTGGCCGCCTGGACCGCGATGCCATAGAAGAGATAGTCCGTCCCGAAGGACCCCCCGCTTTCATAGCCGGCGAAAATGCCTTGGAGGGTGGGCGCGTTGCCCAGGGCGTTGACAGTCGCGTGGCTGCCGATGAACGCCTCGGTGTCCTTGTCCAGGAGAGCAATACCGACCGCGCCGCCGACGCCCGCGCCGCTGACTCCAACCGAGAGGGTGCCCGTGATCAGGTAGGCGACGGTGTCGTCGGTGGCGTCGACCAGGACGTTTCCGCCCGCGTTGGCTTGCGCACCGCCGGCGTCCGTCGTCGCGCTCTGGCCGATATACGCCCAGGTCGTATCGTTCACACCGACGTATGAGACCGAGCCGCCGACGGCGGCGGTGCCGGCGACGGCCCCGGCGGCGGCGATCGACAGGACATCGCCGCTGGAGTGCGCTTCGACCGCGATATCGCCCGCGGCGGCCACCACAGCGCCGTCGTCGATCGCCGCCGTGGTCGTGTTGTTGATCACCACCACGACGACCCCCGGCGTGATGCTGGCCGTGCCCGAGATCGAGAGTGCGGCGGCAATCCCCAGGAACGACGCGTCATTGCCGGCCGCGACCAGGACCGACTGGCTGGCGATGGCGCCGCTGTTGCTCGCGTTGATGACAGCGCCGGAGCCGATGTACGCGTCGGTCTTGTTGGTCAGCACGGCGACCGAGCCGCTCAGGTTCACGGCGACAGTCCCGGAAACGCCGCCGTCGGCGCCGACGCCCTGCAAGGCGTCGGAGTTCACGGCCGTGACCGCCAGCCCCTGGTCCGACTGCGTGACGGGCGTGGCGATCCGTTCCTGGTCGAGCCTGGGGCTGGTCAGATTATTGCCCGAGCCGGTCAGGTTGGCACTGATCGGCTTGGGCTGGGCCACGCCGGCCGATGAGGCGTAGGGAGCGTACGAGATGTCGAACTGGCCATTCTCGGCATCGATCGGGTTGCCCAATCCCAGGGCGCCGACGTGGGCGCCGGCCCCGATAAAGGCTTCGGTCGTCTTGGTGACGACCGGTACTCCCGCCGCCGCCCCGACGCTTGCCGTGCCGGAGCCGGTGAAGTTGCCCGTCAAGATGTTGAGCACGGTTTGCTCCGACGCCGCGACCAGGATGCTCCCGCTCGCCTGGACGGTCGTGGCGCCTGAGGTCGGGTTGTCGGGGTCGTCGCCGATGAACGCCCGCGTGGTGATTCCCAGGACGTAGACTCCGGCCGAGCCGGCGATCGCGACGGTGCCGCTCAAGCCAACCGCCCCGGTGACCGAGGTGAGGTCCTCGGCCGAGCTGGCCTGGACGAGGACGTTGCCGTCGGCGGCGACCGTGGCCGTTGCGATATACGCCTGCGTGTTCTTGGTGATCGAGTCGATGTCGACCGCTGCGCCCAAGCCGGCGTCGACACCTCCGGCGAACGCACCGGCCGCGCTCAAGAGGGTGAGCGGGTCGGCTGCCGTGACCATCACGCCCGGTCCGGTCCCCGGCGAGCCATCCGTGGCCGTGATGTTCGCCCCCTGGTCGACGTGGGCCAGCGTGGTGTACTTGAGAACGTTGACCGCGACCGAGCCGGCGATGGCCGCCGCCAGGGAGGCCGAGCCGCCCACGGCGATCGTCTGCAGGTCCTGGAACGCCGTCGCCGTGACGGCCACCCCGGTGAATGACGTCGTGTCGCCCGGCGAGTTGCCGGTGAGGACCTGGATCGCGCCCGCGGTGCCTGCCGCCGTGATCGTGTCGTTGGCCCCGATGTATGCATCGGTGTTCTCGGTATCGACGACCGTCGAGACGGCGGCGCCGACGCTGGCGCTGCCACCGACGTCGAGCTGGCCGGCGAGCGTTTTCACCGCGGACTGATGGTTCGCCTGGACGAGCAGGCTGCCCCGGGCGTCGACCGTCGTATCGTGGTCGATGAAGGCGTTGGTCGTGAGCGAAAAGACCTCGATCGAGGCCGTGCCGGCGATGCCCACGGACTCGCTGAGCCCCGCGGCCGCCGTGATCGAGTTGAAAGTCCCGTTCGTGCCCGACTCCACCGCGACGTTCTGGGCCGCTTGGACGGTCGCATCGTTCGAGATGTACGCCTCTATGTCCTCCGTGACGATGTTGACGTCGAGCGCCGCACCGACTCCGACGTTCACACCGCCGCCGACCCCACCGGCCCAGTCCGTGATCGTCATCGTGTCGGACGCCGACACGGTCACCCCTTGGTCGGAGCCGGCGCTCGGGTAAGTCGCCGTGCCGGTCAACGTGTTGAGCAATACATGATTGTTGATATAGGCAGTGGTCGTCTCATTGATCACGTTGACGATGAATGAGCCGGCGACACCCGTGCCGCCGGACGCGGCCCCCGCGCCGGCGGCGAACGCCGTCGGATGGAGCCCCGAGATATCCGGGATGCTGAATGAGGACGGGATGCTGTCGGCCGACGGATTGAACGACGAAAGGGCCGTGACTTCGGTGCCGTCAGCGACATTCGCCTGGACGTTCGCGTCAAGGAACGAGAGCGTCGTGTCGTTGACGACGTTGACCGCGACGGCGGCGCCCGCCCCCGTATCCGCCCCGACGGCCAGCGTGAAGGCGATGTTCTGGAGCGTGTTGGCGCTCGACGATAGGGCGGCGAGGCCTCCGAACGACTCGAGCTGGGTGCCGGCGCCGATCGAGGCCTGCGTGTTCACGGTGATGACGTTGATCCCGACCGAGCCGGCGACGCCGACCTGCTTCCCGTTCGCGACGCCCAGCCCCTGCGACGTGAAGTCGTTGACCTGCCCGCTATTTTCGAGTGCAGTCACGTTCACGCCATGAGCGGAGATGATGTCGGAGGAGCCGATCGTGGCATTGTTGGTCACGTTGGCGACGTTCAAGGCGAGGGCGGCGCCGATCGAATCCTGGTTGGAGGCTGCCTGGCCGTTGGCCAGGGCGTTGGCCTTGGTCTGGTTGGTGGTTCCGGCCGTCAGCAAACCCCCGGCCGTCACCGTCAGACCGTCTTCGATCGAGGCGACCGTGCTGGTCGTGATCACGTTGACCGAGACGGCCGCGGCGACACCCACTTGCGATTGGCCCTTGCTGCCGCCGGACGCGCTGCTCGCCTTGCTGCTGGGCGAGGTCAACTGGCTGTTCGATGAGGGGGGCGCCGCGACGGTGGGTGAATTCGAGCCGCCTTCAGACAAGGCGAAAGTGGCCTGATTGGCCGTCTCCTGGTCCGCGGTCCCGTTGCTGCCGCTGGTTTTGGAGCTGCTGCTCGGGGCCCCGTTCTCGCTGGCCTTGGCGTTGGCCTGACCCGACGCGGTGGCCGTCGCGGTGATCGACACGGCGCCCAGGGCCGTCACGTTGCGGTCCAGGTCGGCCAGGAACGAGTCTTGCACGTCGTTGACGACCACGGTGGCCCCGACCCCGACGCTCCCGCCCTGGTCGGCGGCGTCGGCATCGGCCCCCGAGACCACCGTGAACGAACCGCTGGCTCCGATCGTGACTGCGCCGGTGGCATCCAACGTCTGAGTGTCCGACCCGATCCGGGCCGTCGTCTGGTCGCTGGCGATCACGATCGCGATGCCCGCGCCGACGGCCACCGAGCCGGCCGCCCCGTTCTTCGCCGTGGTCGTGATCGTGTGGGACGAGCTCGCCGTCACCGTCACGCCGCCCGCGTTGATCAGAGATGCACCGTCCTGAACCTCCGAGTCCGTGGTGTCCGATATGATGTTCAAGCCGAGTGACGCACCAATGCCGACGTCGCTGCCCGAGGCGCCGCTGGTGGTCGCGGGCACGGCCGTCGCGGTGTCGGCCGAGTTGTTCACCGCGGTCAAGGAGACGTTGCCGCCGCCGGCCGTGACCGAGGCGCCGGTCTCGATCAGGGCTTGATTGGTGTCGTTCACGATGTTGATCGCGACCGAGCCGGCCACGCCCACGGTCGCCTTTTTGCCACCGGCTCCGGAGGTCGCCGACGCGGTGAACGAATTCATCGGAGTGCCGGCGCCGGTCATCCCCGCATTGACCGACACGCCCTTGGTGTTGATCGTCGTGGGCTGGCCGATGCTCGACTGGATCGTCGCCTCGTCCGAGGCATTGATCAGGTTCAAGGCCACTGCCGCGCCGACGCCGACCTGATCGTTCCCCGAGGCGTTGCCGCTGGCGGTCGAGGTGGCGCTCGTGGTGTTGGTGGCGCTGAGTGAGAGCGCGCCGCCCGTCGACGTGATGAAGAGACCGCCGGGAATCGTGGCATCGGCCTCGCTGTCGGCGATGTTGACGGTGACGGCCGCCGCCACGCTGACCTGGCCGTCGGACGTGCTGGCCGACGGAGTGGACGCAGCGCCGCTCGAGTTGCCGGCGCCAACCGAAGGCATCGCATTGCTTTCCGTGTTGGCGTAGTTTCGCTGCGCCGTGTTCTGGCTGTTGACGTTGTTGCCGCTGGTGTCTTTACCGTCGTTCTTGCCGTCGTCGTTATTTCCTCCGGTGGCGCTGGCCGTCCCGGTGGCCGCGCTCGAGCCCGAGGCAGTGGCCACGAAGGACACGTCGCCGGCAGCGGTGATGTTGCTGGCTGTGGTGGCCGTGGTCTGGTCGGTGGCGATCGTGATGGCCACCGAGGCGCCGACCGCGGCGCTGCTGCCGGCCGCGGAGCCGCCGGCGGTGCTCGTGGTCGAGCCGGTGTGCGTGGCCGTCACCGCCAGGGCGCCACCCAGGGTGAGGGCGGTCCCGCTGCCGACTTGTGCCGTGGTGGTGTTGCCCGCGATCGAGAGTGCCACGGCGGGGCTGACCGCGACACCGCTCTTCGAGGTGGCCCCCGTCGTGCTCGTCGTGGTCATCGTGTCGTTGGAGCTGGCGTCCAGAGTCAAGTCGTGGGCGCCCGTCAGTTGCGCCGCGTTTTCGAGGTCGGCTTGCGCGGTGTTGGTGGCAACGTTCAAGGCGAGCGACGCCCCGACGCCGACGTTCGAGCCCATGCCGCCCCCGGAGAAGGGAAGCGCCGACGCCGTCTCGGTGACGTTGTTCTGGGCATTCAGCGTCACGTTGTCGCCGCTGGAGACTGTCAGCGTGTTGCCGGCCGTGACGGCTGCGTCGCTGGTGTTGGACACGAGGTTGATGGCCACGGAACCGGCCACGCCGACGTTTGTGCCGCCTGCCCCGGACGTCGCCTGGGCACCGTAGCCGTTGGTGCCGGGCGTGAGGGCCTGGACAGTAATCGCCGGCGCCCTAAGATTTGCGTTCGCCTGGATCGAGGCCTCGTTGGTCGCATGGGCGAGGTCGATGGCGACCGCGACCCCAACGCCTGTGGTGCCGGTCGTTGCGCTGCCGTCGGCGGTGGTCGACTCGTTGGTGCTCGAGCTCGCGTTGATGTTGATCGCACTCGTGCCGGTGATCTGTCCGGTCGAGGCAATGTACGCCTCGGTGTCCCGCGTCAGGTCGGTCACCGCCACCGCGCCCACAACGCCCACGGCCCCGTCGCTCGTCTTCGCGTTGTAAGTCGTCAGGTCCGTCTGGGTCGAAGCATCATTTTGAGTCGCGCCCAGAGCCGTCGACTTGGCGGTGGTGGTTGCCGTCGTGTTCGACGTCGACGAGACGGTGACAGTGGACCCCGAGGCGGTGGCGCTGCCGTCGATGTAGGCTTTGGTCGTGGTATTGACCAGCGAGACGGCCGCCGTGCCGCCCCCGGCGCTCGAACCGGCGGCCGTTCCGTCCGCGTCGGCCGTGGCGCCCGTGGTATTGGTCGCCGTCACGGACAGGATGCCCCCCGCCGAGACGCTTGCAGAGCCCGAGAGGTGGGCGATGGCAATCGAGGTGACGGACGAGTTGGCGTCCGCTGCGTCGACTCCGGTGGAACCCAGTGCGTTGGCGGGCGCGTCCGCGGTGATCATGGCGGTCGAAGTCGCCGCGATCGTGACGTCACCCGTGCCGATCAACTGAGAGCCCGTACTCGGAGATGTGGGGTCGACCGCGATGGTCGCATTGGAGCCGACATCCACATTCGCCAGGTTCGCACCCAAGACCCCGTTGCCGTTAGTCGAGGCTGTCATCGTCCCGGCGGCGTCGATGGTGATGCCCGCGCCCTCGATCTCGGAGCTCGTGATGGTGATCTGCGCACTGGCCTGGCCCGTCGTGCCCGCCAGGTTGCTCGTGCCGGTCTCGCTGTCGGCAATCTGAAAGGAGACGTTGCCCGTCGTACTGAAGCCGCTATTGATGACGGTCAGGGCGGTGACGTCGGTGACAGTCACCATCTGACCGAGATTGATCGGGGCGGCGACGCTGCCGAGGTTATTGAAGGCGACGCTCTGGTTGGACAGGCTGTTGCCGGTAACGCTGAGGCCGGAAGGGAACGCCGCGGGGCTGAATGCTCCTCCGCCGTAGCCCGTGCCGCTGACATCAACATTCGTACCGTCGAACGAGATCGTCGCACTGTCGTTGGCCGCGCTCAGGGTCACGTCCAGCACGGAAGAACTCACCATCGCGCTGACAGCCAGCAAGGTCCGGTCTTCCAGAGCTTGAACCACCAGGTCCCGAAACTCGAGGCGCCTGCGCCGCTCCGCGGAGCGAGGCCGAAAACCTGTGGCCGTCACCTGCTTTGACCCGAAACGGTGCAACCACTTGCGAGCCATGGGTGTAACTCCTTGGTGCCAAGAACCTACAGCGGGACGTCCCCGCCACACTGAGCGCGGACGATCCTCCCGCGACGCCGAGGCCGGTGCCGAGACTCACCTGACCTGGAGCCGTCTTCTCACGATCCGACCCGCACGACGATCCGGTTTTCAGATCCGGAACGCTCTTCTCACGATCGAATGCTCAACCCAGAGCGACTATCAATGGATATTCCAGAACGGCTCGAAACCTTACATGTTTGCCCTGGTTTTACTGGAACGGAGAACCTAAACCATTTTCTGAACGGACGTTAGCGATCTGGACACCTCTTCGGATCGGGACCCGCGGATCGGCAGCGTGCTGGAAGCACGCGTGGCACCTTGGACTTCCCTGTGAGCCTGATCGTGGGGTACTTCGGTCGGGATCGGCGCGCCCCGCTTCGCTCTCACCTCCTTCTTCTACTGGGGGTGTGACCGGGCCAGCTTGGAGTTTTCCGCGGGGCCGACAGCCGCGGCCGCATTCGCGGCGACTCGAAGACCGCCGGGACCACCTCGACGACGACCAAGAGGCCCGTCGCTCCCGATCGCCAGGCCAGGTCAGGAAGCCGCGGGCGCTCGCGTCTTTCCCTCGCCCCCGCGGGGAGAGGACGGCCGTAGGCCGGGTGAGGGGGTCCGGGCAGTGGCGATCAGCGAGAAGTCTCCGTTTTTTTGTTGACCCGAGCAGGCCTTTCCGATTGAATAACGGCTGAGTTGACCTTTGAGCCGCCAGCACACGCGCAGCAAGATCGCGGGAAACTCCGGCACCGGCATGTCCGCCTCAGTCGATCATCGCTGATTTTCCCCCAAGACGAATTTCACTCGAGACTGTCCCGGTGGCGGACGGGTGAAAACCGATGACCTTCACCGTTTATTATTTCTTTATCAAGATTACGTTTTTCTTCAGTCTGGTCCGTGCCCAGATCAAAGCCGACTTGCTGAAGGACCACTTTCTTTTCCTGGGAGTCCTCTACACGGCCGCTGTGGCGTTCCTCAGTTACGCGTTCCTGGTGAGCTGGCAGGGGCAGGACATCGTGCCGGGGCGGGCGTGGGAACTCGCGCTCAGCCGGACGACAGGCTTGACTCAATGGGTTGTGTGGCTCATCGAGACCCTGGTGCTCTCGACCCTCTATTTCAAGCTGATGGCCAGGTTCGACGAGGGTGTCATCTTCTGGACGCTTCTCTTGCTGGGAATACTGGTCGCCCTTTTCTAACGGGTAAGTCCGGCGCGGCCGGAGTGTGAGAGATCTTCCCGCGGCGATCGAGAGCATCATACGATCAGGGACTCGGTTCGAAGAGCCTCGTGCGAATCGGTCGGTGATTGGGACGCCGAGAAGGCGGAGCAATGGTGGATCACCAAGTCCGCACACGCAACCCCTGTATCGCGAACGCGCGAGATCGTATGATTTGAGCAAGATTCTAGAATGGATCTGAGGGACGGGACCACGCTCAACAACCTGCTCGCTCAGGTCCTCGACTCCGACCCTGCCGCGGTGAAGTCGGTCCGGTCGAAAACCCCGCTCAGCTCGAGCGCGATCCGGGAAATCCCGTTCGAGTGGGACTCCGAAGCCATTACGTCCTGCATCGACGAGATGACCGGAAAGGATTCGCTACCTGGCCCGCTCATGGACCCGAAGTACGTCGAGGAGCGCAATGCCCTGCACGCGGCCGTTGTGCCCGCGCTCGAGGAAGACGCCAAGGGAACCGTCTCCAAGGCGACCTGTAAGCGAATCAACGACGCGGTCACGAACTTCCGGGCCAAGTTCAAGAACACCTCCGCCGACTACGTGGCCGGCTACCAGGATGCTCTCGATTACTTCACCACGATGGCCAGCCTGACCAGGTTGCTCAACGACCCGAGCATGAAGGCGTTCCTCGCGAAGCTCGACGACACGGACGAGAGGACTGTCGGGGAACTGGTCGCCTTCATGAACTCTCATAATCTTCGCTTCGGGGCGGCCACGTCGGATCGGCAGATCGGAATCTACACCCGGCTCGTTCCGATCCTCACGGCGATCCGCGACGAGGTCATCACCGAAAGTGCCACGCCGTCCACCCCGGACCGGACCGGGCAAGGTCTGAAGTCGGCTGCGAAGCAGGCATTCAAAGGGATGAGCTGGGATCAGCTCGACGCGCATTCCCGCACCCAATAACCGAGCTTCGGGATCGGATCGTGCTGGACGCGAGTGAGCCGGGAGAAATGGAGAATTGGGCGGCCGATCCTCGATCCGCCGCCCAGCCAGCCCTGAGTTCAAGCTCCTCCCACGCTAGAGCGGTTTGCACACGGCCTGCGCACTGGGCGGAAGCCATGTCCGTCATACCAACCCGAAGCGCAAGCGAGGATTCCGGTGCGAATTCCCTCGCTTGCGCGTCGGGTTGGTATCGGCCCGTCGGCCACGCGAGTCGGAACCGCGCTAAGACACTGAGCATTACCCGCCGACCGGGCTCGGCGGGGAGCCACATAAGGATGGAAGAAGAGGATCGTTCGGATCGCGACCGGCTCACGTCGGGTCGGCGAGTTCGCCTGGGCAAAGCCCGCCGACCCGGTTCGGCCAACCTGATGTTCTCGCGCGCTTAAGCGAAGCGGCTCACCTTCGCCCGCCGGGCTGAGGCGGAGCAGGGGCTTTCTTCTGAAGGTCCTGGTAATCCATCCCCGAGAAGAACTCTCCCACCGCGCCGCTTTGCGGTTTCGGAGCGGGGACGCCGGCCAGCGCCGCCTCGACCTCGGTGCGCAAATCCACCAGCATTGGGTAGAGCGCGCCATACACGGCCCGCTGGGGTTGAGTTTTGGCCTCGCCAAAGCGGAGGTTGAACGAGCTCATGAACGCCAGCAGGTCAGCGAGAGTCGCCTCGGGGTGCTTCTCCACGCCCGCGAGCAGGATCTCGAGGCTGGGCGTATCGAGCATGCCGATCAGGCCGTGCAGGGCTTTCAAGTACTTGTCGACGTCGTTGCGATCCTTGGTGTTCCTGGGCAGAATCATGTCGGCCTTGGCCTCCGCGGCGTTGATCACCTTGAGGGCCTTCCGGACGGTCGCCGGATTGGGCTTGTCGCCCTCGTCGAGGCTCTTGCGGATCTCCTGGCCCAGACTCTTGAACGCGGCGCGATCGTCGTCGAAGTTCGAAGTCATGAGTGCCGGCGGCGGTGGGTCCTGGGTGAGCTGGTGAATACTCACCGTGATGCAACCGGGCGCATATCGGAACGGGATGTTACGAATCATGTCGCCGCCGATCTTGACTCTGCCCCTCGTCAGGGTCCTGGTGTAGACCCTCGGGTCGTCAATCTCCTCCACGGCCGAGTTCAATGCGTCGCCCGCTTCGATGTCATGGCGATCCGGGTGATTGCGGATCCGATCATTGATCTGGTTATATGCCTCGTTGGTCAGCGACTTGTCCTTGGCCAACATCTGTTGGTGCTTCTTCGCGGCGACCTGAGACGACTGGTACATGTACTCGTTGAAGCGCATGGTGGTGTCGGCGTTGATCGAGCGGGCTTGGGCGGTCTGCTCGTTGTACATACCGGCACCGGCGGCGTAAACCCCCATGCCTCGGGCCATGCTGCTCTGCGGGGTCTGAGCGCCGCCCCAGCCGCCCCAGCCGGCCCCGCCGTAGCCACGCGGGTAATAGCCATACTGCGCCTGGGCCGACGCCCACTGTCCCGCGGCCAGCGCGATCGCCAGGGCGGCCGCCCATCGATTTCCTCGTGTCATCGCAGATCCTCCCACAAAGGTTGCACCAGTCTGGTGTTCGTCGAAAGTGCCATTGACGGCAGACCGATCGGTCGCCCAATAACTCATCAACAACACGAACTGTCCAAGCAGAGTGGACATGACGCTCGCACCCACCATAACCCGAATTTCGTGCAATGGCAACGGGGGCGCCGTTGCGGCGGAGCGCGAAAACCGATGACGTTTTGAGGTCGAGCAGAATCTCATGCCGCTTCCCTACGAATGACTTTCCAGACGATGTCTCCTGGGCGATGATGTGGTCACTGGACGGACTGGTCCTGGATCGAACGGGATGTTCCTCGCTGCAGCCTCCCAGGGCGACAGAGGGAGTTGATGGCCATGTTGATGACGGGTCTCTCGGGCAACGAAATCTACTGTTTGGCGCAGAAGGGGTATGCTCCCGGCAACATCGTCGTGGGTAACAGCGTCCACTCGCTGGGATTTGTCCGGGGGATCACCAGCGGGCTCAAGATGCTCTCAGGCGGAGAGATCGGCAGCATCACCCAGTCAAGGAATTCTCGAATATGTACAACCACACCCGCCACCTGGCCCTGGAGCGGCTTGAGGCGGAGGCCGCCGAGCGCGGATGCAATGCCGTGGTCGACATCATCACCCGGATCCTCCCGTTCGGGCCGGGTGTCCGCGAAATGCTCATGGTCGGCACCGGCTCGTTCAACCCGGTCCTGGGGCACCCGAAGACCCCGTACACGTCGGAAAAAGGGGATAAGTCCAATTACACGGTAATTGGACTTATCCCCTTTCAGACGATGAGCGCCAGGTTGTCGCGATGGACGACCTCATCATAGAGTGCGGAGCCGAGAGCCTGGCGTGCCTCCCGGGTGCGCAAGCCGCGGATGCGGAGCGCGTCGGGAGTCGCGTAATTGGTGAGCCCGCGGGCGAACTCCTGTCCTCTGAGGTCGCGAATCCCGACGACATCGCCCTTCTCGAACTCGCCGGCCACCTCGAGGATGCCGATGGCGAGCAAGCTCTTCGAGCCGGATTCGAGCGCCTGGCGCGCGCCGTCGTCGACGACGTAATGCCCGCGGGGCCGGGCGGTCAGTCCGATCCAGCGTTTACGGGCGCGATGCCGCGCGCCGTGAGCCAGGAAGAGGGTGCCCACCGGCTCGCCGGCCAGGATCCGCGTCAGCGGGTTGGCCTGGGTCCCCGATGCGATGATCACCGAGCCCCCCGCCTGCGTCACCAGCCGCGCCGCCGCCAGCTTGCTCTGCATCCCTCCGGTCCCCAGCGAGCTGCGGCCCGTGCCCGCCATGGCCAGCACCTCGTCGTCGATCTGGGGCACGACCGGCACGACGTCGCGCTCTTCCGAGTCGGGCGAATGGCTCCGGTAGAGCCCGTCGACCACGCTCAGGACCACCAGGAGAGGCGCCTGCAGCAGGTTGGTCACCATTGCGGCGAGCTGGTCATTGTCGCCCACCTTGATCTCGTCGACGCTGATCGTGTCATTCTCGTTGATGATCGGCACGGCGTCGCACTCGAAGAGTGCGTGGAGCGTGTTCCTCATGTTGAGGTAGCGGGGCCGGCTGTCGAAGTCTTCATGGGTCAACAGCAGTTGAGCGGCATGGCGGCGATGGCGGCGCAGTCCTTCGTCGTATGCCCGGATCAAGTAGGCCTGGCCGACCGCGGCGGCCGCCTGGAGCTGGCGAAGGTTCTCGGGCCGGCGTTTCCACCCGAGCTGTCCCATCCCCGCTCCGACCGCGCCCGAGCTGACCAGCGCCACCTTCCGCCCGCTGTCCATCACCATGCTGATCTGCTCGGCCAGGTGATCGATTCGAGCCGGATCGAGCGTCCCATCCGGGCCCGTCAAGACGCTCGTGCCGACCTTCACGACCCACGTGTGCGCCGAGAGCACGACCTCGTCTCGGACCAGGTCGCGGACGACCGTCCGGGGGTTACTTGCGTCCTCCGTCCTCCGTCCTCCGTCCTGCCGCTCGGGGGCCCGCTTCCGCGGTGATGCCTCCGGCGGAGACGGCGACGGAACGGGAGGGTCGTTGTCGCGTTTCAAGTTCGGTGTTCCGAAACGGAGGTCTACCAAGGCGTTGTGACCTTGAGCCAGGCGGAGCCGCCCGGCCACCTTTACATTCCGATCATGAAGGTTGTCGGTAGATCACGTCGTCATTATAATGCCTACGCACGATGGGCCTAGACAAACACGGATCGGGCCGTCCGGTCTCCGACCACGCAACCCCCCATGAGTCATGGTGTCAGGCTGGAAAGCCTGACCGACTCGTGGGGCCTCTTCACGGGGTGGAACCGAACACATGGGCGAACTTCACCATGAGTGCGGCGTGGCAGCCGTCTACCATGCCGCGGGGTGTTCGATCTCCAAGCTGGCCCCGATCCCGGGCGACATCCAGAGCGTGGCGCGCCTGGTTCCGCGCATGTTGCTCGACATGCAGAACCGGGGTCAGCTCGCCGCCGGAATGGCCAGCTTTCGCCCGGACCGCGGTGCACTCATCAAGACCCACAAGGAAGTCGGGACTGTCGCCGAAGCCTTCCGGCTCAACCACCGCGAGGAGTTCGAGGCGATCATGAGCGGCGTGGATGGACCGATCGCGATCGGCCACGTGCGGTACGCAACTTGTGGCGGGAACGACCGTTGTGATGCACAACCGTTCGAGCGCGACCACGGTCGGAAGGCCAAGTGGTTCGCCTTCGCGTTCAACGGCCAACTGGCCAACTATGAAGAGCTTAAGGAAGAGCTGCTCGCCAAGGGCGATTACCACCTGAAGCGCAATACCGACACTGAAATCATCATGCATTCGCTGGCCTACGAGCTGCAGGCCGAGGAGCAGGAGCCGGACTGGGTGGGGGTCTTCAGGCGGATTTCGGAACGGTTCGACGGCGCATACAACATCGTGCTCTTGACTGCGCATGGCGAGCTCGTGGTGGTTCGCGACCCATTGGGGTTCCGGCCGCTCTGCATCGCCGAGCACGGCCCTTTGTTCGGGGCCGCGAGCGAGAGCGTGCCGCTGGCCAATCTCGGCTTCCGCAACATCCGCTCGCTCGAGCCGGGAACGCTGGCCGTCGCCGACCATAACGGCCTTCGCATCGAGCGGTATGCGCCATCGCCGCGCCAGTCCCATTGCTTTTTCGAGTGGATCTATTTCGCCAATGTGGCGAGCACGCTCGACGATCGCTCGGTGTACCTGAGCCGCGCGGCCTTGGGCAAGGAGCTGGCCCGGCTGGAAGACGTCCCGCTGGACGCCGACACGATCGTCGTGCCGGTCCCGGACACGGCCAAGGCCGCGGCCGACGCGATGGCTTTTGCCCTTGGGGTCCCCTCGGTCGAGGGGTTGATTCGCAACCGTTATGTCGGCCGGACGTTCATCGAGGGGATCGCCGCTCGCGTGGACAAGGCCCGGCTCAAGTACACGCCACTGCCCGAGGTCCTGGCCGGCAAGCGGGTCCTCCTGGTCGAGGACAGCATCGTCCGTTCGACGACGATGCGAGCGCTCGTCCACGAGATCCGCGACCGCGGTGGCGCGCGCGAGATCCATCTCCGCGTGGCCTGCCCCCCGATCATCGCGCCTTGCTACTATGGCATCGACATGTCGAAAAAGAGTGAGCTCTTCGCGACTCCGTACATCGACGGCCCCGGCGAGAAGGTCTCGGCGGCCGCGCAGCAGCGGATGGCCAAGGAGCTCGGCGCCGACAGTCTCCGCTACCTCCCTGTCGAAGCGATTGCGCGCTCGGTCAGCTTCTCGCCCGAACGACTCTGCCGCGCCTGCATCACGGGACACTACCCCACCGAGACCGGCCAGTACCTCTACCAGATCGAGAAAAACCCGGCCGCCGCCGCCGGACGCACCGGCAGCCAGCGGGCCTACGAGCCCGTCCAGGCCGCGCCGCTCGGGTCGTGACGAGGCCGTGAGTTGTCCCGTGGGTCGAGGTCGACCCATCTCCTCGCCCCGTAGGGGCCGCAACATTCCAGCCCAGGGCAACGCCCTGGGAAGAGGAATTCATATGAACCGCAAGCCCTGAAAGGGCGGCACAATCGGAGAGTCCGCCCGATACTAAGGACTAAGGACCAAGGACTAAGGACCAATGACGTAATCCGTCCGATAGATCGGCCGCCCTTCCAGGCGGTATTTCCGCTCGAAGCTGGTCAGATAGTCGAGCGCGTGCTCGGGATCCCCGGGTTCAGAGACCGGCAGTTCGCGAAATTGGCGGTTGGCCTCGATCAAGGATCGAATTATCTGGAAGTACTCCTCGACGTCGCTGGCCAGCCGCAGCGCGCCCCCCGGCTGGAGCGCGCGTTCCACGCTCGACACGAGCTCCGCGGTGAAAACCCGGCGTTTCTTGTGCCGCCGCTTCCACCACGGATCGGGGAAATAGACGTGGACGGCGCGGAGGCTGGCGGCGGGGACGAGGCGGGCCATGACGAACCCGGCGTCACCTCGCCACAGCTTGGCGTTTGGCAGTTGGCGGCGCGCCAGACGCAGGGCGGCGAGCTGCGCATACTTCCGTGAGAGCTCGATCCCCAGGAAGTTATGGCCCGGATTGGCCGCGGCGGCGTTGGCCAGGAACAGGCCTTTGCCTGATCCGATCTCGAGCTCGACGGGGTTCGCGTTGCCGAAGAGCCCGGCCCACTGGATGGGCGCGTCCTCGTATGGCTGCCCCGGGTCGATCAGGTAGGGTGAGACGTCGATTGAGGGTCGAGAACGAGACATCAATGAACCACGGATGACACGGATCAGAAAGCCCGTAGGGTGGGTCGAACGACGTGTTTCACGGCGTGAGGCCCACCGGGTATACCTTCGATCCATCACGGAGGACAAGTCAAGGCAATATCGGCGGCTCGAAGGATGATCTGACCAGACGAACGCACGATCAGCGGACGTTGCGATCATATCGGATTATCCGGGGATTGCGTACTTCCCGGTCGCGTCAACGACCTGAAGAATATCCCCTGCCTCATCCAGCTTCACGACGCTACGATAGTGGAGAGAAAGGTCGCACAAAAAGCGAGGTGTACGAATGAGCGAAGCCGAGGAAACAACGACGCTGAGCGGCACCTGGAAGAACGGACAGGTCATCCTTGACGTTCCGGCCGACTGGCCGGAAGGATGCCGTGTTGTTGTGATCAGGGAGTGCGTGCCTGACTTTGTCGGGACGACAGGAGACGACCAGGCCGACGATCCGGAGTCGATCGCCCGGTGGATCGCCGCCTTCGACGCAATTCCCCCGCTGGAGATGACTCCCGAGGAAGAAGCGGAGTGGCAAGCCGCTCGGGAAGCACAGAAAGCATCCGAGATCGCCAACTTTGAGGAGCATGCGAGGCGAATCGAGGCCCTATTCCCATGAGGCGATACCTCCTCGACACCAACGCATCGGCGGACTGCATCTTTCGTCGGCGCGATGTTCACGGACGCGTCAAACAGGCTCGCGCAGCGGGACACAAGATCGGGATCGGAATTCCGGTTCTGGGCGAGATCCTGGCCGGGGTTGAGTCCAGCGCGTCACGAGCGAGGAACCTGGAAATCGTCGATCGAAACGTAGGGCTCTTCCGTCTTTGGCCGTACACGGCCGAAGCTGCTCGAGTTTACGGGAGGCTGTTCGCAGAACTGCGTCGGATCGGCCGCCCCATGCAAGCGACCGACATCCAAATCGCCGCCATCGCCCTCAGTCTCGGTAACTGCACGGTCGTGACCACCGACGCCGACCTGTCCGCCGTCCCGGCGTTGAGCGTCGAGAGCTGGGCTTCGTAACTGCCTTTGGTCCTGGCGCGGTTCCCACTCGCATGGCCAACGGACCCATACCAACCCGACGCGCAAGCGAGGGAATCGCCTTCGGAATCCGCGCTCACGCTTCGGGTTGGTATGTGGGACGACTCTCGTAGCGGACTTGGACCGGCGAGTGCCGGGTTTGCTGGTGGTCTTCAGCGAGAAGTCTCCTCTTTTCCGTGTCTTTCCGCGCCTTCCGTTCGCAGCCCATAATGCGGTGTTTCTCGCCGGTGTAAGTCCGGCCGCGGGAATAGGCTGTTTGCCCGCGTAGTCATAGTCGACGCTGGCTCGGGGTGACCCGACTGGTGCAAGCTCGACAGTAAACGTACCTTGTTGGTGAGGGCTAGCAAACATGCGGGCCGTAGCGAAAGTGAACCTGTCCGCCTCGTTACGCGACTCACGCACGAACCAACTTGCGTGGTCCTGTGGATGCCGAGCCACGGCGGAATTGGCGAAGGCTAACACGGGCGGTGAAGCAACAGCCATATGCAACCGCCCGGTCCACCGGGGTTCTGGGGTCGGCACGCATGCACAGATTCGCCGAGTAAATTGGGGACCCTCTCATTTCCCGCCCATTCGGGTTGGAGGGCTCGACAGCGAATTCATAAGTTGCCGAGCGGAGGTGAGAGGCGCACATGAGGTCATAGTAAGCAGTGACCCGGCGGGACAACATAACCCGCTGGCGAGCCAAGGACCTCTGGACAGGATCGTCTTGGGGATTTTCCTCCTCAGCTTCCCTTCGCGGGGAGGTCTTGACCGCAAGGTCCACTATAGGTGGAAGACGAACGAGACTCTGGCCGCGTATAAGTCGCTGTGCTTTCATGGCATCGTGACGAAGGTCGCGGTTGAATTCCTGTTTGAAGCCGTACTGGGGAAAACCCACCGTACGGAATTTTAGAGAGGGAGGGGAAAACACAGGAGCTCTTTGGGGCTTGCTGTGCGTCCCCTCTCTACTCGATGGTTGAAATCTTAAATCTTCTTCTGATCGATCCATCCATGTCATTCGTGCGATCCGTGGTTGATTGTTCCTTTCCGTTGGGTTCACGATGGTCTATTCCGCTTCCTCCTTTCCGCCGAGCCCTCGCTACGACGGCCCGGGCTGAGGAGACCGGAGCTCTCAAAGGTGAAGTGCCCTGAAGAACGCGGCGCTGGTTCAAGGACAACGGCGAATCGGTCCACGGATGGCGCCCATTCCGTCCAAGGCTGAAGCGGTGGTTTCCATTCGACTCGAATCTGAGCCATCTCCGGCACAGGCTCCTCGCGTTCGACTCTCCGTTGATTCGTAGCCGCGTCGTCACGCAAGCGTCGCTCGGCGCGGGCGGAGTGTTTGACCGCGATTGCGCCCTCTCGCTCCAGCAGGACGTCGACGGCCGCCGGATACGGCCTCTTGTTCCCGTCTTCTCTCGCCACCCACCACCCGCCACGACTGCGTTGATGCTCACTCTGCCGTGCGACAGCACGGCGACGGCATTGCCGCCCGGCTGGCCGTTATGGTCGCCGTCGATAAACCGGTCGAAGCTGTCTTGCAGGCCCGACGGGGGTACGCCTTCGACCAGGAGCTGGACCGGCTTGGTCAGGGAGAATGCCTTCTTGGGAGTCAGAGTGACCATGTTGGTCGCCGCGTTGTAGAGGGCCGATTTCAGCTTGATGACCTGGGCGTTCTTGGCGGTGAACGATCCCTTCTTGCCGGCGGTGGCCAGGCGATACGTGGCCGGGCTGTCGGCTTCGCCGGCGTTCACGGCGCCGCTGAAGCCGATCGAGATCTGCGTGACCAGGTGCTTCTTGTTCGTGACCGGGCGGACGGTCGTCATAGTGACCAAAGCGGGGATGGTGGTCGTCGTCTGTGCCACGGCCGGCGTCGGCTGGCGATCGCCGAGGTTATCCGTAGCCACGCTGTAAAACGCGTAGGTTTGGCCAAACGCGCCGCTGAATGTCGTCGAGGTCTGCGTGGTGCTGGTCAGGAAGGGCTGAAACGGCCCGCCGTCGTGGGAGACGAAGATCTCGTACGAGGCGATGCGGGCGGCGCCTGGCCCCGGCGATCCGTTCCAGCTCACGGTGAAGCTCGCGGTCGAGGTCGTGGCCGGCAGGGGATTGACCGTGCTGGTGGGCAGGCCGGCGAGATACGTCGTGGCCTGGGCGGCGGTCGGCGTCGGCTGGACGTTGCCGACGTTGCTGGTGGCGACGCTGTAAAATCCGTAGGTGTGGTCGAACTGGCCGGTGAAGGTGGCAGAGGTCTGCGTGGTACCGGTCAGGAACGGCGTGAACGGACCGCCGTTGTTCGAGACAAAAACGTTGTAGCTGGCGATGCCCGAGCCGGCGCCGTCGGAGCCGGACCAGGAGACGGTGAAGCTCGTACTGGTCGTCGTCGCCGGTAGCGGCTTGACCGAGCTGGTTGGCGCAGTCGCGTCGATGGTGACCAGGGCTTGCTTGTTCGGATCGATCCCTTTGCTCGGGTCCTGGTCATTCACCTGGTCGGTGGCGATGTTCGGTGCGAAGTCGAACGAGATGTTAGCGACGTTGCGGATCTGCGTGCCGGTGGACAGACTGATCTTGGGGCTGACGGTGAAGCTGACGAACCCGATGCCGCGACCGGTGCCGTCCTCGGGGGGCAAGAAGCCGGTCAGGACGCTCGCGGGCGGAAGGTCGGTGCCGGGGTCAATCGACTGGAGGGACGCGCTGAAGATGCCCGTGGCCGGGTTCAGGTTAAGGTCGATGAGGACTTCGAAAGTCTGACCGTTTTCCGTCACGTTCACGCTGGTGTCGTAGTGCTGCAGACCGGCCGGGACGGCGGTGTACGTGCTGCCGAAGCCAATTGCCGCGAGCTGCAACGTGCTCCAGTTGAGGTTGGGATCGAGCTGATCGGTGATGTCGACACGCTGGGCCGGGGCTGTGGCTGTGGGGTCATTCTCGAAGACAATCTGGTAGGGATGCAGGCTCGTGTCGGAAACAAAGTTGGCTGTACCGTAGCCGGCGGGACCTACCATGGAGTTGGGGTCTTGGGAGGTGGCGCCGGCTATCGCCGCAATCAGGACCGCTGTACCGCGAGGTGTGGGGTTTTGGACGGGCGGGCAGTGGCAGGGACATGGTTCACCGCCTTTAGGCGGAGCGAGGCCTCGCTCAAGATAAATATCGTAGCTCTGCCCCTCGCTCCCGATTCCGTTCTCGTACTCGATCCAGTAGTTGGTGTACTCGACATATACCTTCCCACTTCTGTAAGTTGGGTCGAACCATACGATAGGGCCGTTCTCGAAGTCAAAGTCAAAGTATGCCTTGCGCTCCAAACCAAGAGCTTCTGCCTCCGAACCACTTAGCTGGACACCACAATATCCGCGCGGTATGTACGTCTTTCCGTGACCGAACAACGAGGTGATGTCTGAAACGGAAATCTCCGCTGTCCCATCTGCGTCGATCGCGCCTGTCGGATTGTTCCCAGCGTAACGCTGGAGATTGACATCACCGCCGAGTAACCCGAACGGGTCACGGGAGACGAACTGACCCGTCGTCGGGTCGTAAGTTCGCGCGCGCATCCCGAGTAGGCCAGCGGCGTCGTCCTGAACGCCGAAGCGCCCAACGAACGTGAACGGATTCGACGCGCCTGCGGCAATCGTTATCGTCTGGCCGAACGGCAGATAAGCGTACTTGTTAACGTAGCCTCCAGAGGTCCCCGTGATGCCGACCGCGGAGCCGACGATGTTGAAGTCATAATAGCTCGCAATGACGGTGGGACTGACTTGACTAACCAGGCCGAATCCATAGGTGTAGTGGGCTGTCAGGGTGCCGGCAGCGCCAAAAGTGGCGACCACATTTCCAAGTCCCGCGGGGTCGATCTGGAAATTCGCCGCCACGCCGTTGACCGTCTGCGACACGCGGTTGCCCAGCGGATCATACGCGTAGCTCGCCGTCACGCCCGGCCCGTTAACAGCCGTCAACTGGTCCAGCTCGTTGAACGCGTAGGTCGCCGTACTCCCCCCGACGCTTTGAGCGATCAGGTTCCCGTCGGCGTCGTACTGATAGCTCGTGGTGACGCCACTCGTCGTGGAACTCGTGTACTCGTTGACGTTGTTGGTTACATATGTCGTCATCACGCCGTTCACCGACTCCGATGTCCGGTTACCGGCGGCATCGTAGACGTACTGAAGATCCTGGGCCGTCAGGCCGTCTGGGTCGGAGCTATTCGCAGTGAAGACCGCCTGAACAAGCTGGCTGTCGGCGTCATAGGTGTAGAGCCACTGGCCGTCCTGGTTGGTGTCCGTCAAAACGTTGCCGAGCGGATCGTAGGTATAGTCGTCGAACGAGTTGACCGTCTTGTGGTTGGGGGCATAGTTCGTGATCGAGAGCACGTCGCCGTCGGCGTCGTACGTGTAGACAGTGCGCGTGCCGTTGCCCATGTCTTTCTGGACCAGCTTGCCGGCAGCGTCGTAGGCATACTGCACGATCAGCTTGCCGCTGCCGTCGGTTAACTCGGAGAGCCGGCCCAATGAATCATAAGCATAATTGACCGTGAACGCGCTCTGATCCATGCTCTGGGTCCGCTGGCCGACCACATTGTAACTGAACTTCAGCCAGGTGCCGTCCGGGTACTCGACCTCGGTGAGCAGATCGGGATTGCTCGAGTCACCGTAGACGAATGTCGTGACCTTGCCTTGGGCATCCGTGGCGCTGGTGAGGTTGCCGCGGGCGTCGTAGGCGTAGGAATACGACGTGCCGTCGGCAAAAGCCTCGGTGGCGACCAGGCCCTGGGCATCGTAGGTATAGCCGATCGCCTGGCCACGGGCGTTCAGAAATTGCGTCGCCTCGCCGAGCGGGTTGTACGTGAAGGTTTGCCTCGTGCCGTTGGCGTAAGTGATCGATAACAAGTCGTTGGCAGAATTGTAGCCATAGCCGGTGGTGTTCCCCTTGGCGTCGGTGTAGCTGGTCAGGTTGTTGTGGGCGTCGTAGGTGAAGTTTGTCGTCAGGCCGAGAGCGTCCGTTCTGCTGGTGAGGTTGCCGTTGGCATCGTATGTGTAGGTATACGTGGAACCCCCAGGGCCGATGACCTTGGTCAGGTTCAGGTTGCTGTCGTAGTACGAGCGGGTGACATTTCCAAGCGGGTCGATCGTCTCGGCCGCGGCGCCATAGAGATTGAAGTAGATGGTCGTCTGGTTGCCGTTGGAATCGGTCGTTACGTAGCCCCCAGGGTTGAGGTACCGAATGGTTTCGCCCCCGGCTCCGCCGTTGGAGTGCTGGTCGACGAGCCGGCCCTGCGAATCGTAGCCGAAGTCAACCTGGGTGCCGTTCGCGTAGGCGATCTGGGCCAAAGCGTTGTCCTGGGCAGCCACCTGGCCGGTCACGTACGTGTATTTCGTCGTGCCGTAGGCGTCCGTGTAGCTGGTCAAGAACTGGCCGGTGAGATCGTAGCCGTAGGTCTCAGTCTGGCCATTCGAGTCGGTCAGCGTGGCGAGATGGCCCTGGGCGTTATAGGCCAGGTCGAGGAATTCGCCGTTGGAATCGGTCAGTGAGAAAAGCTGCCCAGACGTGTTGTAGCCGGCGGTGATGCGGTTGCCGTGAGTGTCCTGGACATAGTTCAGGGTGCCGTTGGTATTGAACTGGTAGATCGTGCCGTCGGGCTCGACGAGCTGGACGGCGCCGCCGCTGGCGGTCAGCGTCGTGCCCTGGTCGCCGGCTTCGGGCGCGAAGCTGCCGTTGGGTTGCAAGCTGAAGTCCAGGGACACGCCATCATTCTTGATGACCACGTCGCCGTTGGTCATGGTGGCGGCCGAGATGTCCCAGTTGATGGTCCAGCCGTAGCCAAGGATGCCCTCGGTGTAACGGCCCGAGATCGATTGCTGGAACGATTGCACAAAGCTCAGGTCCAGGCCGGGTGCGGGCAGGCTGTCGGCGGTGACGGATGTGAGCGTCTGGGCGGTGTAGGAGGCGTTGGCCTTTTCGATCTCGAACGACAGCAACTTGCTCAGATCGCTGGTCGGCTCACCGATTCCGGCCAGGTACACTGCGTCGTTATCGAGCGTCTGGAGGTACTGACCCCAGGTGGAACCAAGCTGGGCGGTCAAGGTGGGGAAGATGGCACTCCAGGCAGCCTGGTTGATGGAACCGGGCTCAAGCCCGGCCTCAAGGGAGCTCCAGTCGATGGTCTGGGAGTTGGTGGCATCGAGCTCGCCGAGGCTGAAGAAGACCTCGGACGAAAGGCCCCACTGGGGCCGAAGCCAGCCACAGTAGTAGACCGGCACGGTGGCGGTCTCGCCCGGCTCGAGGATGCCCGGCACCGACCCGCTGGCCAGAAACTGGACGGTCGTGCTATAGCCGGCGGGCAATACGTTGGCATCGCTGTGGTTGATGCCCGCCAGGGAGGGGTCCAGTGACAAGAGGGCTCCCTGCTGCCCGCCGCGTGTGGCCGTGAACACGAGCAGCGGAGCCGTCATCGGGGCCGAGCCGATATTCGTGTACTGCACGTAGAGGGTCGACGGCGAGTGGTAGCCGATCGCGCTCGGGAGAATGATGCTGGTCGTCAGCACGCCGGTGCCACCGGCAGTCACGCTGAGGACGCCGGGCAACGTCTGCTCGTCGCCGAGGTTGTCGGTGACGCGTACGGCATAGGTGCCGGCCGGCAAGGCGCCGGCGGGCAAAGTGGCCGACATCGTGAGGGTACCGCTGATCGTCTGGCCTGTGCCCAGGCTGATAGGCGAGAGATACAACGGCGAAGCGGGGTAGGTCGTGCCACTGGGCGCGACCAACTGAATTTGATAGGCCGTCGCCGACTCGTAGGCCAACGGAAAGACACCGCTCACGAGCAAGGTCGCAGCTTGGCTGTTACCCACGATGCCAGGCGTGAACCCCGTCAGGACGAAGGGACCACCCTGCACGAGAAGCGCATAGGTGCTCCCTGGTGAACGCACCAGGTTGTTGTACACGAGGATGTAATACGTCCCCGGCTGACCGGCCAGAACCAAGCTTTGATCAGCACCCGTGCTGGTGTATCGGTACTGGTAGGTGTCACGCGTGGGGGCGATACCAAGGGACACATAGATTTCGTTCTCGTCGCTGGTGTTGGCATCGGTCAGGACGATCCCAAGGGCGGCGGGACTGGCGATCGTGACGGCGAAGAACTGCGCCTGCCCGCTGCCGGCAAGAGTGCCCTGATAAGGCGAGCCCACCGTCAGAGCCGTCTGGGTCGTCTCATTCAGGCTGAAGGCGTACGCGCCCGGTTGGCCCACGGCGAGGTGGGCCGTCAGGACGTAGTTTCCCGAGGTCGGCAGCGTGATCAGGCCCGGGCTGGCTGTGAGATTCGTGAACGCCGAATAACCGTTCGGCCCGGTCAGATCGAATTCAATCGCCGAGCTCGATGAATTGACCAGGTTGAACAGGACCTGCTCGTTGGCCACCGCGGAGAAGTTCCAGTGATCGACCGCGTAAGGCGTTACCAACTGGCCCGTAACCGTCTCGTCGAGGTTGAGCGCGTTGTTATGAACTGGGGCATTCCATGCGGTGATCACGTAATACCCGGTGCTTCCCGCCTGACTCGGCGGGGCTTGCACTTGAACTTGGTACGTGCCATCGGCCGGCAGTTGGACCCCGATGAGCGTGACATCAGCCCCCGCTTGGGTGTTGGTCGCCGATGCCACGACATTGCCGCCCGGATCCAGAAGTTGCACCTGTGCGTAGTTCAGGCTCGGCTGGAATGGGGTGAGAGAGCCTTTGCTTCCCGTGTTGACCACGACAGCCACCGTCTGACCAGCTTGGCCGTAGAATGTCCAGTCGTCGACTTGGCCCGTCTTGCTTAGTGAGCCGGGCGTCGGAGCATTGAGGGAGATGGGACCGCCGGATGGCGGTTGATTAACGGCGCCGCCAATGATTGTTCCCGTGATCTGCGTCACACGCGCGTAGACGTGAAGCCCGTTGAGATTCAGGGTGCACCCGGCAGGAACAACCAGGGCGTTGACGTAGAGTGCCTCCGCGCCCGATCCGGCGGAATTCTTCGCGTCGTCGACGAGCTGGACGTAAGTGTTGTTGCCCAGGGCCAGCATGCCGTAAGCAAAGTTGTTTTCAAATCCAGCCGCGACATTCCCGAAATCCTGGCCCATGACCTCGACTTCTTGGGGCTTGGTCGAAGTTCCGGAGCCATCCAAGAGGACCTCACCTTGCTCAGAAAACTGGTCGGCGTTGGTTGTTTGGCCCAAAAGGTTGCCGGTGATTGTCAATTCGCTCGTCGGAGCGACTGCCAGGACATCTGAGCCCCCGAGGTCGACGGAGCTGTTCGGCGCAACCAGCGTGCCGGAATAGACGTCGATGGTTCCAGTGTCAACGAATTGGAGTGCGATCTGTGAGTTGCCGGCGCCGCCGGTCTTCTCGATCGTGCCGGCATTTGTGAGCGAGGCGCCATCGCCCCACACAGTGAAAGCCTGCGAAAGGCTGCCGTTCCCGGTGAAGAGATAGGTGGCCCCCGCTTCGTTGTCGAGCGCGGCGTCAATATAAAGCGCGAGGCCCAGGGCGCCCTGCTCGGTGATCGTCCCCGCGTTAACGAGGGTTCCTCCATCGTAATAACCAATCGGAAGGAGATAGTCGAATTGATTGGAGTTGCTCAAGGTCAGGAACCCAGCGTTCGTGAATGTGTTATCGCTCAGCCCGATCGCGCCTCCGGTCCACTGAAACATCCCCGTGGGGAAGTTGAAGGTGGCGTTTGCTCCGCCAACAGCGAGTTCGCCACCGCGGAGCGCGATGGTCCCGCCGCCCGAGCCGGTGTAGGTGCCCCAATACGTGACGGGGTTCTCCTCGCCGGTGAGGTCGACGACAGCCCCTTGAGCAACTTTGAACGTCGTGCCGGTCCCGCTGCTGCTGACCGGTCCGCCGTTGATCTGCGTCGTGCCGCCGTCCACCTCGACAGTGCCACCGTCGATTGCCAGCGAACCGCTGATCGTTGAGTCGGCTGCAACCGATACAATCCCGCTCGAGAGCACCAGCGGATCGAGGGCAATCAAGCTGTGAATCGACTCGTTCCCACTGACCGTCACCGTGGGACTCGCCCCGTTGACGTCGATGACCACGTCGTCTCCCGGACCAGGGACCTGGTCCGTGCTCCAGTTCGAGCCGTCGTTCCAGTTGCCGCTTGATGTCGTCACCCAGTTGACCTGGGCCAACAACGTTCGCGGCTCCAGAACCTCGAAGCGAATCCGGTGCAGCCGCCCGTCCCGTGACCGTGGGTCCAGCTTGCGTCGAGACGATGACCGGCCGTTGGTCGCATGAAGCCGAGACATGGTAGCCCTCTCCTCGGGTGCCGGATGAGTGTCGATTGTCGTGCACGAATGACTGGTGATCAGATCAGTGCCTGCCGCTTACTTCCGATCCAATTCCTTGATCAGCCGCTGAAAGCTCTCGAATGAACGGAGCGATTGGAGCTCGGGATCATCCTGGGGCAACTTGCCCGTCAAGCGGTAGTTTTTCTCGATGGCCACTCGCAAGAAACCCACGGCGCGGTCCCCAACCGAGAGCGCGAGCGCGCGGCGCTGGGCATCATTCAGCGTCGGGTGTTTCTCCAGCCGCGGCACGCAGCGAGCATAGGCACAAGCGAGAAAGTAGAATGAATCCCAAGCGTCGGGCAGAACCCGGATGGCGGCTTCCGCCGCCTCAGACGCCTTTTCCGAATCACCCAGGGACAGCAGCGTCTCCGCCAGCAGCATATAGCCGCTACGGAGCCAAGCGAGATACATCGGATGCTTCGGGCTGGCATTCAGCGCCGTCTGATGGTAGGTGATCGCGCGCTTCGCGAGGTCGCTCGCTTCGCCGTATTTGCCCTGATCGCGCAGCGATTCCGCCAGGCTTTGCACCGCGACTCCGAGACGCGCCAGGTTTTCCGGCAGATTGGGATTCTGAGCCGCGAGTTTCTCGCGATCGAGCAACGCCTGGCGGAGGACCGCCTCCGCCTCTGCATGACGGCATCGGGTCGTCAAAAAGCCGCCCAGGTTGTTCCGAAGGTCCGCCGCGCTTGCGCGGTAGCCCGCGTTCGAGGGAAACTCGGCCACCAGCTTCTCTTCGATGTCCAGGGCCTGCTGGAACGCCTGCCCGGCCTCTTCCGACTCCGGCGGTGGTAAGTCACCAAGCAATTTGGCGAATGCACCAAGACCGAGCGCCAGCTCGTGACGATACGCTGAATGAGCGGGTAATTCCGCCGCCAGCTTCTCGCGTAACCGAATCGCTCCTCGATAGTTGGTCTCAGCTTCTGCGAGCCGTCCGGCCTCATGCTGCACGACGGCCAGATTGTGAAGGTTCTTGGCCATGACCTCCCGGAATTCGGGACGCTCGGGGAATGCGGCTGCTGCCTGCTCAGCCGTGTCGAGACCGCGGAGATAGGCTTCCGCAGCCTCCGGCCCGCGGCCTTTCGTCCAGTACGCGATTCCCAGCTCGTTCAGGCTCCGCGCAAGCAACAAGCGATGGTTGGGCTCGTTGGGAAAGTCTTTCGCGAGCTGTTCCAGCAACGAGATGGCGCGCAAGAAAGCCGGCACTTCCAGGTCGATCTCGCTCAGCAAGTGGTGAATCCGTCCCACGCGGAAAGAGGCGTTTGCCATCTCTGTCCGGGCCGCCGCGTCGGAGCCATTTCCCTGGGCGGCTTCCTCCTCGTAGTATCTCAGCGCCTTGATGAGCAACTCCCGGCGAACCGGCTCCATCCCGGGTACGTTCAACAGCAAACGCTCGGCGACCTGGGTGTACATATCGTCGACAACCTGCTTGGCCCGGTTCCGCTGCCTGACGATCTCGGTGTTCTTGCGCGAGATCGCGGCGTTGGAGACGATCAGCCCGACGATACCGGCGACCAGCAGCATTCCGACCAGGCCCAGCAGGCCCGCGACCACGGGGTTGCGGCGAGCCCACCGCCAGCCCCTGACCAAAGAACCGACCGACCGCGCCTCGATCGGCTCTCCGCCCAGCCATCGATCCAGGTCTTCCGCCAGGGCCTCGGCCGAGCCGTAGCGCGCTTTCGGCTCCTTCTCCAGGCATTTCAGGCAGATGGTCTCCAGGTCGCGGTCCACGCGCGGGTTGAGCATGCGCGGGCGTGTCGGGGCGGTGCTCCGCACCATCTCGATGGTGTCGAGCGGCGTCTCGCCCCGGAACGGCGGCCGGCCGGTCAGCAGGGCGTACAGGACGGCGCCGAGGCCGTACACGTCCGTCGAGGTGGTCGGCGCGCCGCGCCGTCCCTGGGCCTGCTCCGGCGCCATGAAGCTGGGAGTGCCCACGATCGCGCCCGAGAGCGTCAGATCGCTATCCGCGTCCAGCCGCCTGGCCAGCCCGAAGTCGGAGACGTGCGGCTCGCCCGCCCGGTCGCGCAGGATGTTCGACGGCTTGAGGTCCCGATGAAGGAACCCGTGGCGGTGGGCATAGTGCACGGCGCGGGCGACGGTCGCCACAAGCTGGGCCGCCGCGCGGGGATCGTCCCGGTACGAACCCAGGTCGTCCGCCAGGTTGCCCCCTTCCAGGTACGGCATGAACAGGAACAGACGGCCGTCGTGTTCGGCCACCTCGTAGACCGGCACGGTATGGGGGTGGCTCAGGCCGCCCAAGGTCTCCGCCTCGTTGCGGAATCGCTGGAGGTCGGTCGGCGTGACCTGGCGGCCGACGCCGATCGTCTTGACCGCCACCAGCCGGTTCAGCCGGCGCTGCCGGGCCTTGTACACGACCCCCGCGCCGCCGCGTGAGCCCTCACCCAGCAGCTCATAGCCGCGGGCCTCGAGCACGGCCGCAAGCCGAGGATCGGGCGCCAACCCCGCTTCCTCGTCGAGCCCCGATGAGTCGGCAGCGAGGAGCAGCGGCAGCGTCGCCACTCGCGCCACCTCGCGCAGCGGTGCGGTGAACCTGGCCACGTGGTCCTGAGCTTCGAGGAACTCTTCCAGCTCCGCCGCGACGTCGGAATACTCGGCCAGCAGGGCTTGCCGGTCCGGCACCAATCCGTCGCCGACCGCGTCGAGATAGGCCGTGACCACCTCGAGCAGGCGCGGCTCGCGCTCCCAGCACTCGCTGTCGTCGTCCGGCATGATGTCTCCCTCTTTTCGCGCGGTCGTAGGGTGGGTCGAACGCCGTGTTTCACGGCGAGAGGCCCACCGGAGTGCCTCGCCGAGAGCGGTGGGCCTCGCCTCGACGTGTCGCGGCTCGACCCACCCTACCGATTCCGCAACACCCAGTGACCACCTCGAGCAGACGCGGCTCGCGCTCCCAGCACTCGCTGTCGTCGTCCGGCATGATGTCCCCCTCTTTTCGCGCGGTTGTAGGG